>NZ_JBFUKC010000010.1:0-148701 GCF_056401045.1 Rhizorhabdus sp. P4_G6
GGCTTGGGCGGCCTGCTCGGCGGGGGCGGCGGCATGCCGCCGATGGCGGGCGGCGGCGGTCTTCCCGGCCTGCCCGGCAATCCCCAGGGCCTGCCCCCCGGTTTCCAGAATTTCATGAAGAAGAAATAAGCACTTACGTCAGATTACCAGAAAGGAACTTCCCGAATGTCCGTATCGATCCGTCTCGCCCGTGGTGGCGCCAAGAAGCGTCCTTATTATCGTATCGTCGTCGCCAATTCGCGCAGCCCGCGCGACGGCGCCTTCATCGAGAAGATCGGGTCGTACAACCCGCTGCTCGCCAAGGATGACGCCAACCGCGTCGTGCTCGACACCGAGCGCGCCAAGCATTGGCTGTCGGTCGGCGCACAGCCGACCGATCGCGTCGCCCGCTTCTTCGACGCCGCCGGCGTCAAGGAACGCCCTGCCCGCAGCAACCCGAACAAGGGCGTCCCCGGCGAGAAGGCCAAGGAGCGTGCCGAGGAGCGCCAGGCCAAGCTCGACGCCGCTGCCGAGGCGGCCGCAGCTCCGGCGCCAGTCGCCGAGGAAGCTCCCGCCGAGGAAGCCGCTGTCGAGGAAAGCAGCGAGGCTTAAGCCGGCATGACCGCCGATCGCCCGATCACGCTGGCCGTCATCATCGGCGCACATGGCGTGACGGGCGAGGTGCGGCTCAAGCTGCTGAGCGAGGACCTCAAGGCCTATCCGTCGCTTTCGGGCGCCGGGCGAACCTTCACGCTCAAATCGCTCCGGCCAGCCGGGGCGGGCGCCGTTGCGCGCTTCGCCGAGGTCACCGACCGTAACGCCGCCGAGGCGCTGCGCGGCACCGAGCTCGGTGTAGCGCGGTCGGCGCTCCCGCCACTGGGCGAAGGCGAATATTATCATGTCGACCTGATCGGCCTGCCCTGCCTTGCCGCGGGCGAGCCGGTCGGCACGGCGGTCATGATCGACGATTTCGGTGCCGGCGACGTGCTCGAGATCGAGAAGCCCGACGGCAAGCGCTTCATGGTCCCCGTCGCAAAGGCCGTCACGATCGAGCCCGATCGCCTGCTGATCGACCCGGAGTTCGTCGAATGAACCCTGCCGCCATCTTCCTGACCATCGGCGCGGTCTATCTGGTGATCATCGCCTATGGCGTGGTGCGCACGCGCAAGCGCGGCCTGCCGCTCCAGGTCCGCTTCGCCGCCGCCACCGCGCAGGTGGTGCTGCCGCCCGCGATCCTGTTCGGCGCGCTGCTGATGACGCGGGATGCCTTCATGATCGGTGGATGGGGCGTTATGCTGGCGATGCTGCTCGTCGCGGGGGCGCTGCTGGCGATCTGCACAGACATTGTCGCGAAGCGGGTTCTGTAGTATATACGCGTTGTATATACATCGGATAATAAGCCGTGACGGAAGTAAAGCGAATCTCTCTGGAAAGCATTGCTGGCTCAATGCCGGAGCTGAAGCCGCGGGAAATCAAGCATCTTCGGACGCGCACCTTCAAGTCGGGCAATTCCCTGGCGCTGCGTTTGCCGGCAGGGCTCGGGCTTGAACCCGGCGTCGAAATGGAACTCAGGGTTGAGGACAACCAGCATTACGAGTTCTGGCCCGTCGAAACGCCGAAGCGGAAGTTCGCGATCGACAAGGTGTGGGGTTCGGCCACCGACCTGCAGCTCATCGATGCGGCCGATCGGACGTTCGACGAACGGCCGCTATGGGGAGCTGACGACGCGGGTGACGAACGCGGGTGAAATATCTCCTCGATTCGAACATCATCATCCGCCTTGCGATGGCGTCCGGGCATGTGCTGCGCGCCCGCGCCGCCGAATGCGACGACGGTGACCTAGTCACCTCCGCCATCGCGCTGGCCGAAGTCGCCTATGGCTCGGCACAGGGAAAGCCGCCTGCCTTGGAGCAGCTAAAAGCATTTCTCGAAGAAGTCCCGGTGCTAGATTTCGACCTGAAGGCGGCGATGACCTATGCGTCGCTCCCATTTCGGCGCGCCAGCTATGACCGGCTGATCGCCGCGCATGCCCTGTCGCACGAGCTTGTCGTTGTTACGGACAATGTGGCGCACTTCGCGGACGTGCCCGGTCTAAAGGTTGAGAACTGGACTTTGCCGGCATGACCTTCGCCGCCACCATCCTCACCCTCTATCCCGAGATGTTCCCTGGCCCGCTCGGCGTCTCGCTGGCGGGCCGCGCGCTCGCCCAGGGCAAATGGGCATGCGAGCCGGTCCAGATCCGCGACTTCACCACCGACAGGCATCGCTCGGTCGATGACACGCCTGCGGGCGGCGGGGCGGGCATGGTGATGCGCGCCGACATCCTCGCGCGTGCGGTCGATCACGCCCTCGATCGCCAGCCGGACTCTCCGGTTCTCGCGATGACGCCGCGTGGCGCTCCGCTTACCCAGGCCCGCGTGCGCGAAATCGCCGCCGGCCCCGGCGTCACGATTCTCTGCGGCCGTTTCGAGGGAATCGACGAGCGGTTGTTCGAGGCGCGGCCGATCGAGCCGGTCTCGATCGGCGACTATATATTGTCGGGCGGCGAGATGGGCGCGATGGTGCTGCTCGATGCTTGCATAAGGCTGCTTCCCGGGGTAATGGGCGCCCCCGATAGCGGGGATGACGAGAGCTTCGAAACGGGGCTGCTCGAATATCCGCATTATACCCGACCTGCTGAGTGGGAAGGGCGCACGATCCCCGAGGTGCTGCGATCTGGGGATCATGCGAGGATCGAGGCATGGCGCAAGTCGATGGCCGAGACCGATACAAGGCTAAGGAGGCCGGACCTTTGGGAGCGCCATGAGGGCGCTCGGGTCAAGTCTCCCTCTGGCGCGCGGCGACAGAAGAAGGAGCGATGAGCCATGAACCTCATCCAGACGCTCGAAGCCGAGCAGATTGCCAAGTTCAAGGAATCGAAGTCGATTCCCGATTTCCGTCCCGGTGACACGCTCCGCGTCGGCGTGAAGGTCGTCGAAGGCGAGCGCACCCGCGTCCAGAATTACGAAGGAGTGTGCATCGCGCGTTCGAACAGGGGCATGGGCAGCTCGTTCACCGTGCGCAAGATTTCCTTCGGCGAGGGCGTCGAGCGCGTCTTCCCGCTCTATTCGCCGAACGTCGATTCGATCGAAGTCGTCCGCAAGGGCGTCGTGCGTCGCGCGAAGCTATACTATCTGCGTGGCCGCACCGGTAAATCGGCGCGAATTGCGGAGCGCCGCGACAATAAACCGGCCGCCGAGGCCCAGGAAGCCTGATCGACCAGGCAACCAAACCAAACCTCGCAAGCGGCCGGCTCCCCAGGGAGACCGGCCGTTTGTTTATCCATTCGGGTTCATCACCAACATGAGGCGTCTCCCGGCGGAGGCCGGGGTCTCGTCAGCCTCCTGAGATCCCGGCCTCCGCCGGGATGACGCCTTAACAAGGAAGACAATATCATGGGCTATCGTGTCGTCGTCGCGGGTGCCACCGGCAATGTGGGCCGCGAAATGCTGAACATCCTCGCCGAGCGCGAATTCCCGATCGACGAGATCGCCGCGCTCGCCTCCGCACGGTCGCAGGGCGACCAGATCGAGTTCGGCGAGACCGGCCAGATGCTCAAAGTCCAGAATATCGAGCATTTCGACTTCACCGGCTGGGACATCGCGCTGTTCGCGATCGGATCGACGGCCACCAAGATCTATGCGCCCAAGGCAGCCGCAGCGGGCTGCACCGTGATCGACAACAGCTCGCTCTACCGGATGGACCCGGATGTGCCGCTGATCGTGCCCGAGGTGAACCCGGAGGCGATCGACGGCTACAAGGCGCGCAACATCATCGCCAACCCCAATTGCTCGACCGCGCAGATGGTAGTCGCGCTCAAGCCGCTGCACGATGCCGCGACGATCAAGCGCGTCGTCGTGTCGACCTACCAGTCGGTGTCGGGCGCCGGCAAGGAAGGCATGGACGAGCTGTTCGAGCAGAGCCGCAACATCTTCGTCGGCGATCCCGCGACGCCGAAGAAATTCACCAAGCAGATCGCGTTCAACGTGATCCCGCACATCGACAGCTTCCTCGACGACGGCTTCACCAAGGAAGAGTGGAAGATGGTCGTCGAGACCAAGAAGATCCTGGACCCCAAGGTCAAGGTCGTCGCCACCTGCGTCCGCGTACCCGTGTTCGTCGGCCATTCCGAAGCGATCAACATCGAGTTCGAAAACGAGCTGCCGGCCCAGGACGCGCAGAAGATCCTGCGCGAGGCGCCCGGGGTGATGCTCGTCGACAAGCGCGAGGACGGCGGCTACGTCACCCCGGTCGAGTGCGTCGGCGACTTCGCCACCTTCGTCAGCCGCGTCCGCGAGGACCCGACGGTGGAAAACGGCCTGGTGCTGTGGTGCGTCTCCGACAACCTGCGCAAGGGTGCCGCGCTCAACGCGGTCCAGATCGCCGAGCTGCTCGGCCGACGTCACCTGAAGAAGGGATAGGCAGCGGACCCTTGGCGTCATTCCAGCGAAAGCTGAAATCTGTCTTCCTTCTCCCTACAAAGGGGGAAGGGAGATCCCGGCTTTCGCTGGGGTGACGAGGACGAGATTTCGGCATCCGCCTGCCAACCCAACGATGGTCGCCCGTCGCGATCGTCGCGCTCTCACCGCTGCTCAGCCCTCGGCGCGCCGGCGATCCGCACGGCGGCCGAGGCGCGGCGCTATGCGGAGGGTGTCGCCTGTCCGCGCCGCTTGATCTGGCTCACCTGCGCGAGCTGACCTTCGAGGATCTTAATCGCCTCCTTCTCCTCATCATCCATTCGCGACAGATCCGCATATTTGATCAATATCTCGATCGCGTCGCCGATCCGGCCGAGCTGGCGGCCGTAGCTGCCCACCTCGTCCAGTATCTCCTGCTCGATCTCTGGATGGGGCGTCTGGCCCAGATCGATGTTGATCAGGCCGAACCGCGCGCCCTGCTGATATAAGGTCCACGGGTTGATCGCCTGCCAAAGCTTTTCGGGTGCGAGCGAAAATTGCATCGTCTTGGTCATGGCCATGCCTTTCGAAATATCGCTGCGACTATCCCACGGACGGGGCATCTCGCCCAAGCTCGATTTACGAGCGGCGCGATTTCGGTCCATCTTAGCCGGATGAGCGAAACCATGACCGGCGGCTGCCAATGCGGCCGCATCCGCTACCGCGCCGACATCGACTCGGCGGAGGCCTATCTCTGCCATTGCCGGATGTGCCAGCGCGCCACCGGCGGCGTCTCGATCGCCTTCCTCAACCTGAAGAAGACGGCAGTGCGGTGGGAAAGCGAACCCGACTTCTACCACAGCTCGCCGATCGCGCGCCGGCCATTCTGCTCGACCTGCGGCACGCCACTTGGGTTCGAGTTTCCGGACAGCGAGAATTGCGACCTCACGATCGGCAGCTTCGACGATCCGTCGCGCTTCGCGCCGTCGCATCATAGCGGTGCGGAGGGGCTGCACGAGGCGTGGATCGACACGCGCGGCCTGCCGCGCTACCGCACCGACGACAATGCGGCGATCGTCGACCGCTGGATGAAGGCCGTTGGCAAACTCCCCGACTGAGATCACCACCCACAGCTTCGCGGGCGCCGACGGCGCGGCGATGGCATGGCACGAGATGGGGGCGGCCGATGCGCGGCCGCTGATCCTGATTCACGGGCTGTTCTCGAACGCCGCCACCAACTGGATACGCTATGGCCATGCCGCCAAACTGGTGGCGCAAGGGCGGCGGGTGATCATGCCTGATCTGCGCGCGCATGGCGAAAGCGCGAAGCCGCACGACGCCGGCGGCTACAGCCACGACATCCTCGCCAATGACAATCTGGCGCTGATCGAACAGCTGGGGCTCGCGCCCGGCAGCTACGATCTCGGCGGCTACTCGCTCGGCGCCCGCACCGCCGCGCGCATGCTGTTGCGCGGCGCTCGTCCGGCCAGGGCGATGCTTGCGGGCATGGGACTCGAGGGGCTGCTCGATCTCGGCGACCGGGTGGAATTCTTCCGCTCGGTGCTGGAAGGCGCCGGCACCCATCAGAAATTCTCGTCGGAATGGATGGCCGAGGCCTTTCTCAAGACCACCGGCGGCGATGCCAGGGCGCTGCTCCTGCTGCTCGATCACTTCCCCGCGATCCCGCGCGCGGCACTCACCGAGTTCGAACTGCCGATCCTGATCCTGACAGGTGCCGAGGACCGCGACAATGGCTCGGCACGGGCGCTGGCCGATGCGCTGCCCAATGCCGCGCTGGTCGAGGTGCCGGGCAATCATATGAGCGTGGTGACGCTGCCGCAGTTCGGCGATGCGGTCGCAGACTGGTTTCGATAGCGTATCAGCGGGCCAATACACTGCTTGACCGTTCCCCGGTGGCTGGTGACAATGCTGTCAGCACAACCGCTTCACCGAGGGATCATTCCATGAAATCTGCAATCAAGGCGGCATCGTCCGCGCTTGCTCTCGCTGTCCTGCTGGCGACCGCACCTGCCGCCGCGCAAGGTCCCGGCGCAGCCGCCCCGCTTGCCGCGCCTGCCACCACGGCCGATGCGGACGCCTTCGTCGCGGCCGCCGAAAAGGAGCTCGACGACTACGGCATCTTCGCAGCGCAGGTGGCCTGGATCAACGCCACCTACATCACCGACGATACCGACGCGGTCAACGCGAAGGTCGGCGCCGACCAGACTGAGATGCAGGTGCGCCTCGCCAAGGGCGCGGCGCGCTTCGACGAGCTCAAGGGGCTGAGCTACGACACCCGCCGCAAGCTCGACATGCTGAAGCAGAGCATCACCCTGCCCGCGCCCGACACGCCCGGCGCGGCCCGCGAGCTCAACGACATCGCGACGCGGCTCCAGTCCGCTTATGGCAAGGGCAGGGGGACCCTGCGCGGCCAGGACATCGACGGCTCGGATATCGAGGCAGAGATGGGCAAGAACCGCAACCCGGCGGAACTCAGGGAGATGTGGGTCAGCTGGCACGACAATGTCGGCCGGCCGATGAAGGGCGACTATGCCAAGCTGGTCGAGATCGCGAACAAGGGCGCGGTCGATCTCGGCTACAAGGATCTGGGGGCAATGTGGCGTGCGGGCTACGACATGCCCGCCGACGACTTCGCCAGGATGATGGACAAGCTCTGGGTTCAAGTGAAGCCGCTCTACGACGCGCTCCACTGCTACACCCGTGCCCGGCTCAACGCGAAATATGGCGACGCCGTCCAGGCGAAGACCGGACCAATCCGCGCCGACCTGCTCGGCAATATGTGGGCGCAGGAATGGGGCAACATCTATGATGTCGTCGCGCCGAAGGGCGCCGGCGACATCGGCTACGACATCGGCGACCTGCTGGTCGCGAAGAAATATGATCCGGTGAAGATGGTCCGGACGGGCGAGGGCTTCTATTCGTCGCTGGGGTTCGCACCGCTGCCCGAGACCTTCTGGACGCGATCGCAGATCACCAAGCCGCGTGATCGCGAAGTCGTCTGCCACGCCTCCGCCTGGGATATCGACAACAAGGACGATCTGCGCATCAAGATGTGCACGAAGCTGGTGTCGGACGACTTCGTCACGATCCACCACGAGCTTGGCCATAACTATTATCAGCGCGCCTACAACAAGCAGCCCTATCTCTACATGAACGGTGCCAATGACGGCTTTCATGAGGCGATCGGGGATTTCGTCGCGCTGTCGATCACGCCCGATTATCTGGTGAAGATCGGCCTGCTCGACCCCGCCTCCGTGCCGAGCGCGGACAAGGATATCGGCCTGCTGCTGCGCCAGGCGATGGACAAGGTAGCGTTTCTGCCGTTCGGGCTGCTGATGGACAAATGGCGCTGGGGCGTATTCAGCGGCGCGATCCAGCCGGCGAACTACGAGAAGGCGTGGACCGACCTGCGCCTGCAATATCAGGGGATCACCCCGCCGGTGGCGCGCGACGCCGACGCGTTCGATCCCGGCGCCAAATATCATATTCCGGGAAACACGCCCTATGCGCGTTACTTCCTGGCCCGCATCCTCCAGTTCCAGTTCTACAAGGCCGCGTGCGACCAGGCCGGCTGGAAGGGACCGCTGCATCGCTGTTCCTTCTATGGCAACAAGCAGGTCGGCGAAAAACTGAACGCGATGCTGGCGATGGGGGCATCGAAGCCCTGGCCCGACGCGCTCGAGGCGTTCACCGGCAGCCGTCGGATCGACGGCTCCGCAATGCTTGCCTATTTCAAGCCACTCATCGGGTGGCTTAACGCGCAGAACAAGGGACAGCGCTGCGGCTGGTGAGCAAGAAGCCGCTGCCGGAGCGATTCGGCAGCGGCCCGCTTCCGCGACCTGGAACTCGAACTGGCCAAGAAACGGTTGACTGCTGCAGGGGCGAAACACTGGAATCTTTCAGAAATAAACTCCAAAATGGCGCGAATGACCGGAAACGGAGCGTGGCACTCGTTGTAGACTATTGCCTTTTGTAACCGCCTGCTGCAGTGCAGCGATCCATTCGACATCGAATTGTGTCGACCGTCGAAGGCGTGTTCTGCCTTTGCCGTTCGGCTTTGTTGTGTTTGGGACTCGATGACGGCAGCGATGGTCCACATCATTGCGTTGACCTTCATCGCTGCGATGCTCGCGGCGGTGATGCTGATCGCGTGGTACAGCTTCGGCAGGCCGCGCCATGCACTGATCTGGGCGATCGCATTTGCCATCGCCACCGGAGAGTGGTTCTTCAGCTTGCTGATGCGGCTCTATGCGGCCGACGACGTCTTGCTGTTCGCGCTTGTCGCCGGCCTGAGCTGCCTCTCGAACGCGCTGATCGCGGTCGGCTTCGTCGCGCGAGCGCGTGCGAGCGCGCGGCTGCTGCCGCTGCTGCTCGCGGCATGCGCCGCAGGAGCGCTGATCACCGGCCTGACCTTCGCCATCCATCATCGCGGCGTGCGCGAAGCGGCGTGGCTGTTCTTTGGCGGCGCGATGCTGGTGATCAGCGCCGCCAATGTCGCGCGGTCGTTGAAGGCCGCCCCGCCGCCCGAGCGATCGGTCGCGATGATGCTGATCATGTTCGCCGCGATCGACTTCGCAGCTGCGGGGGTCACGCTTGGCGAAGGCCCCGCCGGCTATAGCGAAAGCCTGATGATCGTCCACACCCTGCTATTGCTGCTCTATCCGTTGGCCTTCATCGGCGTGGGCATCTTTTCGGTCTTCCTGGTCGCCGCGGACCTGGCGGAGACCATGCGGCAGCTGGCGACCTCCGACATATTGACCGGCATCTATAATCGCCGCGGCTTCGAGGATTCTGCCGAGCGGGCGATCCGCAACGCCCAGCGCCAGCGCCAACCGCTCGCCGTGGTGATCGCCGACATCGACAACTTCAAGGCGATCAACGACCGCCACGGCCATAATAACGGCGATCGGGCGCTGCGCCATTTTGCGACCAGACTCGAACGCCTTATCCGGCGCGGCGACCTGATCGGCCGGATAGGGGGCGAGGAGTTCGCGCTGCTGCTCGTCAACACCCGCGCCCACAACGCGCTGGACGTCGTCGAGCGCATCCGTCGCGACATCGCCGCGATGCCGGTCGACGGCCCCGCCAGGATCACGATGACCGCCAGCTTCGGCGTCACCGGCCTGCGTCCGGGCGATATCTCGCTGGCCGCCCTGCTCGCGCGCGCAGACCGGGCGCTCTATCGTTCCAAACTCGACGGCCGGGACCGCGTGACGAGCGCCGAGGAACTGGAAGAAACGATCTAGCGGGGGTTCAGCGGAAAGGCGGCTCGTTGAAAGCGCGCAATTTGCGGCTGTGCAGGCGTGCTCCCTCGCCGCGCAGCTGATCGACCGCCGCGATGCCGATCTGGAGATGCTCGGCAATGGCGCGTTCGTAGAAGCGGTTGGCCTGGCCGGGCAGCTTGATCTCGCCATGGATCGGCTTGTCGGAAACGCACAGCAGCGTGCCATAGGGGACACGGAAGCGATAGCCCTGGGCCGCGAGCGTCGCCGACTCCATGTCGATCGCGACCGCCCGACTCTGGCTGAAGCGCAACGCCGAGGCGGTGTAGCGCAGCTCCCAGTTGCGATCGTCCGAAGTCACCACCGTACCGGTGCGCATCCTGAGCTTGAGCTGCTCGCGGCTCTCGCCGGAGACGATCTCGGCGGCGTGGGTCAGCGCCTGCTGCACCTCCGCAATGGCCGGAATCGGGATTTCGGGCGGCAGCACGCTGTCGAGGACATGGTCGTCGCGCAGATAGGCATGGGCGAGGACATAGTCGCCGATGCGCTGGCTGGGGCGCAGCCCGCCGCAATGGCCGATCATCAGCCAGGCGGCCGGCCGCATCACCGCAAGATGATCCGTGATCGTCTTGGCATTGGAAGGACCGACGCCGATGTTGACGAGGGTGATCCCCGACCGGTCGGGCGCGACCAGATGATAAGCCGGCATCTGGTGCCGCCGCCACGCGCTGTCGGCGATGGCGGCGCGCGGATCGGGATCGCCGGGCCGCACCTCGACGCCGCCCGCGCCGCTCAGCAGCGTATAGCGGCTGTCGCCGTCGAGCTGGTCGATCGCCCAGTGGACGAACTCGTCGACATAGCGATGATAGTTGGTGAACAGGATATAGTCCTGGACGTGGCCCGGCGGCGTGCCGGTGTAATGGCGGAGCCTGGCCAGGCTGAAATCGACGCGCGGGGCATCGAACAGCGCGAGCGGGCGCGGGCTGTCGCCGTCATGGACCCAGAGGCCGTCGGCGAGTTCGTCGCCGATCTGCGCCAGTTCGGTCGAAGGAAAGATCCGCGCCAGATCGACTGGCGAGGCGCCGGTCAGGTCGAGATCCTCGCCGGCGTCGAGCACATAGTTATAGGGGATCTCGGTGGTGCTGACACCGGCTTCCACGGTGACCCCATAATCGTCGATCAGCAGGTCGATCTGCTGGGCGAGATAGGGCGCGAACAGCGATGGCTGGGTGACGGCGATCGCATAGTCGCCGGCCGCCTGGAGCCGCCCATAGGCGCGGCCGAGCGGGCCCGGGTCCCGCGCGCCGTCATAGCGCAGCCTGATCTCGGGATAGGCGAAGGCGCCGTTGCCGCGCAGCGCGGGATCGGGCCGCGCGCCGCTCTGGATGTACAGGTTCAGCGCGGCGCGAAGGCAGGAGACCGATGTGCGGTAGATTGCGTCGAGCTGTTCGACGATGGCCAGGCTCTGGGCAGATGGCAAACAGGCGTCCCTCCTGTGCGGCAGTGGCGTCAGAGCTGCCCCAGCATATATTCGGCGCTGCTGACATTATAATCGCGCGGCGCCTCGACATTGAGGGTCGTGACGACGCCGTCCTTGACGATCATCGAGAAACGCTGCCCGCGCAGGCCCATGCCGGCGGCAGTCCCGTCCATCGTCAGGCCGAGCGCCTTGACGAACTCGCCATTGCCGTCGGCGAGCATCGTCACCTTGCCTCCGGCGCCGGCGGACTTGCCCCAGGCGTCCATCACGAAGGCATCGTTGACCGCGGTGCAGACGATCTCATCGACACCCTTGGCCAGGATAGCCTCGGCCTTGTCGATGAAGCCGGGCAGGTGGCGCGCCGAGCAAGTCGGGGTGAAGGCGCCGGGCACCGAGAACAGCGCCACGGTGCGGCCGCCGAACAGCGCGTCGCTGGTGACCTCGGCCGGGCCCTCGGCGGTCATCTTCCTGAAGCTGGCGGCGGGAATTCGGGCTCCGGTGGCGATCGTCATATGTTGTCCTCGTGTTTGTCCGATGTGCGGCTAATCGGATCATGTTGCAGTTTATGGACTAATACCACCAGCCGTTCTTCCCAAGCGCGTTCTAGACCCGCTCGCGTAGCCGCAGCAGCCAGGGTGCCAGGAAGGGTGCCATCCGCATCAGCCAGAGCGCCTTGCGCCAGCGTGGGCTGCGAGTGCCGACACCAAGGCGGATCAGGTCGGCGACGCCGGCGCGCACCTGGCCGGCGGCGACGCGCCGGAAGCCGTCCTCGATCGCCATATCCCGCTCGATCCGCGCGCACATCTCGTCCGCCGCGGCCGCTTCCGGCTGGCCGGCGAGATAGTGTCGCGCCTTGTCCATCACCGCATGGGCGGTGCGCAGCATCACCGCCGTGTTGCCCGACATCTGCCCCTCGCGGCGGCGGTAGCGGGCCAGCGGGCGCGGCACATAGGCGAGGTCCCAGCCGGCCGCGAGCAGCCGGATCCAGGCGTCGAGGTCCTCGGAGGACTTGAGCCCGGCATCGAAGCCGCCAATGGCCTGTATCGCCTCGCGGCGCATCGCGGTCAGGCCGAATATGTTGAACTCGCGGCGGATGACCCGCTCCAGCGTCGCGGGCAGGATCTGCGGGCAATAGGCCGAGAAGCGCTCGCCCACCCGGTCGGCGCCGAAGAAGACGGCGTCACCGGTCGCGAAGCCGATCCGCGGCGAGGCTTCGATCGCCGCGACCATCGCCGAGACGAAATCAGGCTCGAGCATGTCGTCGCCGTCGAGCAGCGCGACATAGGACGTGTCCGCCGCGGCGATCGCGCGGTTGCGCGCCATCGGCAGCCCGCCATTATCGGTCTGGAGGAAATTTATCCGGGGATCGTCGAGATAGGGCGCGACATGCTCCGCCACCCGCGCGTCGCCGTCATCGACCACGATCACGGTCCAGTCGGCCCGGTCCTGCGCGATCACCGATTCGATCGCGTCGGCGAGCATCGAGCCAACCCCATAGGCCGGGATTACCACCGTCATCACGGCTCGGCCTGGCGCGCCTGCCTCTTCCCCCGATTGCGTCGTCATCGGCAGGACTATAAAAGTTGGCGATGGATGCGCCAGCCTCTCTCAGCGGACAATATCTGCTCGCCATGCCCGGCATCAGCGATCCGCGATTCGCCAAGGCGGTGATCGCGATGTGCGCCCATGACGAGCATGGCGCGCTCGGCGTCGGGGTCGGCCGGCTGCTGCCCGGCATCACCCTGCACCAGTTGCTCGACCAGCTCGACATTCCGCCGGGAGCAGCGCCCGACTGCGCGATCCATGTCGGTGGTCCGGTCGAGCCGCAACGCGGCTTCGTCCTTCACGGCACCGACTGGGCGGGCGGCGACACCCTCCAGGTCGGCGAGCGCTGGGGGCTGACCTCGACGCTCGACGTGCTGCGCGCAATCAGCGAGGGTCAGGGCCCGAAGCGCTGGCTGGTCGCGCTCGGCTATGCCGGCTGGGGCGAGGGGCAACTCGACCAGGAGATGCGGCGCCATGGCTGGCTGGCGACTCCCGGCGACGACGAGCTGCTGTTCGAGAATGACGCGCCGCGCCGCTGGGAGCTGGCGATGCGGCGTGCCGGCATCGACCCGCGCCTGCTCGCCGCCACCAGCGGCCAGGCGTGACGGGTCGACCTACAAAGCGCCCACCAGCTATTTCATTCCGGTAACGTACTGATTTCAAAAGAGTTCGCCTGGGCGTTAACCAAAACCTTCAATCTTAAGGAAAAGAATATCGCGCAGCTTTGCTGATGGTCTGGCGGCTCGACGGGGGCAGCCGGCAGCGAGGCGAGGCGTTCTCCGATGCGAAATATCCTGTGCGCGGTAACCGCGATACTGACAGCGGCATCACCGGTCACGGCCGGCTGCTGGTCGGCGGAGCATGTTAGCGCCGCACATATCCGCGATCTCCAGACCTTCCTGATGGTCGAGACGCTGCGCTGCCAGGCCACCGGCTTCGACATCTCGGCGAACTATAACGCCTTTGTGCGCGGCAACCGCGCAGCGATCGGCGCCGCCAACGACCGGCTCAAGGCCTTCTTCATCGGCACGGCCGGGCCGGTCTATGGCCAGACCGCCTATGACCGTTTCGCTACCTCGCTCGCCAACGCCTATGGCGCCGGCCGCACCAATGCCGACACGTGCGACGATGCGCGCAGCATAGCGGCAGAAGCGGCGCTGATGGCCAATTCCGGCGAAGGCCTCGAAATGATCGCCGCCCGCCAGGGCCTGAATCCGGTCTTGCCCGGCGGGATCTGCGGGCATGAGGCGATGGCGGAACTGGGGCGCTGATCGACCCTGGCCGGACGCTCCTTTCTTATGTGGCAGCGGATATAAAGATATCTTTATATTTGCATTCCCGACCCCCTGCCGCTAAGGCCGCGAGCATCGCCGCCGGTGACTCCGGCTGCCACAGCCCCAAGGAGAAGCAAGGTGGCCACCGCCGTTGCGACTGAATTCAACGATTATGTCATCGCCGATCTGAGCCTCGCCGAGTTCGGCCGCGCGGAGATCAACATCGCCGAAACCGAGATGCCCGGCCTGATGGCACTGCGCGCCGAGTTCGGCCCGTCGCAGCCGCTGAAGGGCGCGCGCATCACCGGTTCGCTGCACATGACGATCCAGACCGCCGTGCTGATCGAGACGCTGACCGCGCTGGGCGCGCAGGTACGCTGGGCGACCTGCAACATCTTCTCGACGCAGGACCACGCCGCCGCCGCCATTGCCGCGACCGGCGTGCCCGTGTTCGCGATCAAGGGCGAGAGCCTGGCCGACTATTGGGACTATGTCGGTTCGATCTTCGACTGGGGCGACGAGACCGCCAACATCATCCTCGACGACGGTGGCGACGCCACCATGTTCGCGCTGTGGGGCGCCAAGCTCGAGGCGGGCGCGACGCTCGCCGAGCCGGAAAATGACGAGGAAGTCGAGTTCCAGCGCGCGCTCAAGGCGTTCATCGCCCGCCGCCCCGGCTACCTGACCGAGACCGTCAAGAATCTGAAGGGCGTCTCGGAAGAGACCACCACCGGCGTTCACCGCCTCTACGAGATCGCCAAGAAGGGCGAGCTTCCGTTCCCCGCGATCAACGTCAACGACAGCGTCACCAAGTCGAAGTTCGACAATCTCTATGGCTGCAAGGAATCGCTGGTCGACGCGATCCGCCGCGCCACCGACGTGATGCTCGCCGGCAAGGTCGCCTGCGTCGCCGGCTTCGGCGATGTCGGCAAGGGATCGGCCCAGTCGCTGCGCAACGGCGGCGCGCGCGTGATGGTCACCGAGGTCGATCCGATCTGCGCGCTGCAGGCGGCGATGGAGGGCTTCGAGGTCGTGACGATGGAAGAGGCCGTGACCCGCGCCGACATCTTCGTCACCGCCACCGGCAATGCCGACGTCATCACCGCCGAGCATATGGCGGCGATGAAGCCGATGTCGATCGTGTGCAACATCGGCCATTTCGACAGCGAGATCCAGATCGCGGCGCTGAGCAACTATGCGTGGAACGAGGTCAAGCCCGGCACCGACCTGGTGACCTTCCCCGACGGCAAGCAGATCATCATCCTCGCCAAGGGCCGGCTGGTGAACCTGGGCTGCGCGACCGGTCACCCGTCCTTCGTGATGTCGGCAAGCTTCACCAACCAGACGCTCGCCCAGATCGAGCTGTGGACCCGGGGCGAGACCTACAAGAACCAGGTCTATGTCCTGCCCAAGCATCTCGACGAGAAGGTGGCGGCGCTCCACCTCGAGAAGCTCGGCGTCAAGCTGACCAAGCTCACCCCCAAGCAGGCGGGCTATATCGGCGTCAGCACCGAAGGCCCGTTCAAGCCGGACCATTACCGCTACTAATATCCGATACCGCCACCTTCATCCCCGCCGGCGCGGGAATGAAGGTGGCGACGTTTCGGCTGCATCCGTTGCCATTGCGGCAGGCCGATGCCGACCTTAGAAGCGTCGACCATGCAGCAGATGATCCAGCTCGACCCGGTCGCCGCACTGATGCTCGCGATCATCGTCGCGCTGTGGATCGCGGCGGCGGTTGCGGCCATCCTCATGGGCCTGCGGCGCGACGCCGTCGCCAAGGCGCGCGCCCGCGAAATCGAGCGCCAGGCGGCCCTCCTCGCCAGCGCCCCGGCCGTGCCGTTCAGGGTCTCGCTCGATGGCCGCGTCGCCGGCGATGCCCGCCTCGCGCATTGGCTCGGCCTCGCCCGGCAGCCCGCCACGATCGATGACATGGCCGGCAGCCAGGACCTCCGCGTCGGCGGCATATCGGTGGTCGACGCGGAAGGCCTCGCCGCCGATGTCGCCGCCGCGATCCAGGCCGGAAGGCCGTTCGAGCGGGCCCTCCATCTCGCCGGCACCGATCGGGTGCTGCTCGCGCGCGGCCGGCTGGCGACGCCGCCGATCGGTGACGGCGTGATCGTCTGGCTGTTCGACAATAGCGAAAGCGAAGGCGCCATCGCCCGTCTCTCGGCCGAGGCAACGGCGATCAGCGATGCGCTAGACAGCTGCCTGGCGCTGATCGAGGCCGCCCCTTTCCCGATGTGGCACCGCGGGCCCGACCTCAAGCTGGCGCTGGTCAATTCGGCCTATGTCGCCGCGGTCGAGGGCGCCAGCGCCGAGGATGTCGTCACCCGCGGGATCGAACTGATCGACGCCGCCGAGGGCCGTGCGCCGCGCGCGACGGCGCTCGCCGCGCGCGACAGCGGCCGCATCAAGACCCATGTCGTGCCGGTCACGCTCTCCGGCCAGCGGCGGACGATGCGGATCGTGGACGTGCCGATGGGCGAGCATGGCGTCGCCGGCTACGCCTTCGACATTCAGGATCTCGAGCAGACCCGCGGCGAGCTCGGCCGTTTCCAGGAGGCCCAGCGCGAACTGTTCGACCGGCTGTCGGCCGGCGTCGCCCAGTTCGCGCCCGATCGCAGCCTGCTCTTCTACAACCAGCCCTTCCTGCAGTTCTTCTCGCTCGCCCCGGAATGGCTCGCCGACCGCCCCGAGTTCGATCGCGTGCTCGAACGGATGCGCGAAACCCAGCGGCTGCCCGAAGCGCGCGACTTTCCCGGCTGGAAGGCCGAGCGGCGCGGCTGGTTCAACGCGGTCGACGCGATCGAGGAGACATGGATGCTGCCCGGTGGCCAGCATCTGCGCGTCGTCGCGCAGCCGCTGCCCAATGGCGGCCTGCTGCTGTTCTTCGAAGACCGCACCGAGCATGTCCAGCTGTCGAGCGCCCGCGACACGCTGCTGCGCGTGAGGACCGCGACCTTCGACAATCTGTTCGAGGCGATCGGCGTGTTCGCGTCCGACGGGCGGCTACACATCTGGAACCAGAGCTTCCGCGACATCTGGGGCCTGTCCGACGCCGATCTCGCTCAGAATCTGCGCGTCGACGCGATGGTCGAGCTGGTCGCCGCCAAGCTCGCCGACCCCTCGCGCGCGCAGTTGCTGCGCGACCTGGTCCGCATCGCCACCGTCGACCGCCAGGCCCGCACCGGGCGGATGGCACTCGCCGACGGCCGCTATTTCGATTTCGCAGTGGTGCCGCTGCCCGACGGCAACGCGCTGTTCACCCTGCTCGACATCACCGCCTCGCGCGGGATCGAGGAGGCCCTGCGCGGCCGCGCCGACGCGCTGGAGGAAGCCGACAAGCTCAAGACCGCCTTCGTTGCCAATATGAGCTACGAGCTGCGCGTGCCGCTGACCTCGATCGCCGGTTTCGCCGAGCTGCTCGACGCCGGTTATGCGGGCGATCTGCCGCCGGTGGCGGGCGAATATGTCAAGGCGATCCTGTCGTCGGTCGGGCGGCTAGGGTCGCTGGTCGAGGACGTGCTCGACCTCACTCAGGGCGCCGCCGGCAATCTCCCGCTCTCGGAGGAGCATGTCGACGTCGGCGTGGTGCTGAGGGAGGCGGTGTCCTCGGCGAGCAAGGCGGCCAAGGCGAAGCCGGTATCGCTGCTGGTCGACATCGAGCCCGAACTCGGCCTGATGCGTGGCGATCCGCGCCGCCTGCGCCAGATCGCGGATCATCTGCTGAGCAATGCGATCAGCTACACCCCGCCCCAGGGACGCGTCACGATCCGCGTCCATGGCGACGAGGACATGATCATCTGGACGGTCTCCGACACCGGCCAGGGCATGGATGCCGCTCAGCGCGCGCGGGTTTTCGACAGCTATCCGCGCATCGACGCCAATAACGAGGACGGCAAGCAGCTGATCGGCATCGGCCTGCCGCTCACCCGCCAGCTGGTCGAGGCGCATGGCGGCTCGATCGCGCTGGAGAGCGAGCCGGGCCGTGGCACCACCGTGACCATCCATCTGCCGCGCCGCCACGGCGAGGCGGCGCTGTAGGATGTATCGCACGCCCGTTCCGTCACCCCGGCGGAGGCCGGTGTCTCGATCGTCCGGGACGGAGCCGATGTCGCGCCCCCCTATCGAGATCCCGGCCTCCGACGGGATGACCGATCAGACATGCGGCTGACTGGCTCGGCCGAAACCAGCGCCGTCGGCGCGACGCTGGCCGGCTTGGTGCGCGTGGGCGACGTGATCGCGCTCGATGGCGATCTCGGCGCCGGCAAGACCACCCTCGCGCGCGGCCTGATCCTGGCCCTGGGCTTCGAAGGCGACGTGCCCAGTCCCAGCTTTCCGATCGTCGTCCCCTATGCCCCGCCGGACCTCCGCCTGCCGCTCTGGCACGTCGATCTCTACCGCATCGACGATCCTGGCGAGATCGTCGAGCTCGGCCTCGACGAGGCGCGTGAGGACAGCGCGCTGCTGATCGAATGGCCCGAGCGGATGGGCGCTATGCTGTGGCCCGATGCGCTCCGCCTCCGCATCGAGCGCGACGGCGATGATGCGCGCCGCTTGACTTGGCACGTGCCCGCGGCATGGGAAGGCCGATGGCCGCCCCGATGATTCCGCCCCCGCATGCCCCTGCCTTCCTGGAGGATGCCGGCTGGCGTGGTGCCGCGATCCTGCCGCTGGCCGGCGACGCCAGCTTCCGCCGATATTTCCGCGTCGAACGCGACGGGCAGAGCGCGGTGCTGATGGACGCGCCACCCGAACATGAGGACAGCCGACCGTTTCTCGCCGTAGCGCGCCACCTCGACCGAATCGGATTTCGCGCGCCGCGCATTCTCGCCGAGGATCTTGCCCGGGGGCTTATCCTGCTCGAGGATTTCGGCGACGCCCGGATGAAGGAGGTGATCGAAGCCGATCCCGCCGCGGAGACCCCGATCTATGCGCAGGCGATCGACCTGCTGGCCGATCTTCACGCCGCCCGCCCCGGCGACCTGCCGCCCTATGACATGGCCGTGTACCAGCGCGAGGCAGGGTTGTTCCCCGAGTGGTATATGCCCGCCGTCGGGCTCGACAGCGACACGGACGCCTATCGGGCCGCATGGGACGCAGCGCTTGCGCCGATCGCGTCCGACCAGTCGATCACCGTGCTGCGCGATTACCATGCCGAGAATATCATGCTGCTCGGCGACGGCAGCCTCGGCCTGCTCGATTTCCAGGATGCGCTGGCCGGCCATGCCGCCTATGACCTCGTCTCGCTGCTCCAGGATGCGCGCCGCGACGTACCACATGCGCTGGAGGCGGCCATGATCGCGCGCTATGCCGCCCGCCGCCCGTTCGACGCCGCCGCCTATGCGCTGCTCGGCGCCCAGCGCAACGCCAAGATCCTCGGCATCTTCACGCGCCTGTGGAAGCGCGACGGCAAGCCCCGCTACCTCGCCTTCCAGCCGCGCGTGTGGGCCTATCTGGAACGCGATCTGGCGCATCCCGCGCTGGCGCCGGTCCAGGCATGGTTCGACGCCCATGTCCCGCCGGCGGCGCGGGCGGCGCATTGGCAAGGGACCGCGGCATGAGTTTCGCCAAGCCGATGTCGTTGCGCCCCAACCCGGTCCAGGCGCCGATCGGCACCGCGATGGTGCTGGCCGCGGGCCTTGGCAAGCGGATGCGCCCGCTGACCGCGACCCGCCCGAAGCCGCTGGTCGAGGTCGCCGGCAAGCCGCTGCTCGACCATGTCCTCGATCGGCTGCGCAGCGCAGGGATCGGCCGGGTCGTGGTCAACGTCCACTATCTCGCCGATTCGCTCGAGGCGCACCTCAAGCGCAAGGCCGGCGACCTGGACGTCCAGATTTCCGACGAGCGCGGCCTGCTGCTGGAAACCGGCGGCGGCGTGGCCAAGGCACTGCCGCTGATCGCCGACGAGCGCTTCCTCATCGCCAACAGCGACAATCTCTGGATCGACGGCCCGGTCGATGCGATCCGGCTGCTCGCCGACCGCTGGGACGATGCGGAAATGGATGCGCTGCTGCTGCTGGTGCCGCTGGCGCGCGCCAACTGCCATAGCGGGCTCGGCGATTTCCACATGGACCCCGCCGGACGCATCAGCAGGCGGCGGGCCGCCAAGGTGGCGCCCTTCGTGTTCACCGGGGTGCAGCTCGTCTCGAAGCGGCTGTTCGCCGACCTGCCGGACGGCCCCTTCTCGTTCAACCTGCTGTGGGACCGCGCCATCGCCGCTGGCCGGGCTTATGGTCTGTCCCACCAGGGCCTGTGGTTCGACGTCGGCACGCCGCCCGCGATCGGCAAGACCGAGGCCATACTGGGGTTCGGCTAAGCTCCCACTCTTGAAAAATGAGGGGTCGTGCCAGCGAAGGCTGGCATCCATCTCTGTCGTCTTATCAGATGGCACATCAAGGCAGGACAGACATGGACCCCAGCCTTCGCTGGGGCGACGGTTGACGAGCGGTTCGCTGTCGACGCCCTTTCTATCCGACAGCGACTGGCCCTAAGGTGGCCTCGATGACCGCCCCCACCGTCTTCACGATCCCCGCGCATCGCGCTTTCGCCGACGCGCTCGCGGGTGGCCTGATCGCGCAATATGGCCCCGATCCGCTGGAGCTGGCCCGGGCCGCGATCCTGGTGCCCAACAACCGCGCCGCCCGCGCGATCAACGATGCCTTCGTGCGTCGTGCGGAGGGTGGGCTGCTGCTTCCGCGGCTTGTGGCGATCGGCGATCCAGAGCTCGACGAACGGCTTGGCGGGCTGCTCGATCCGATCGGCACCGACGAGGCAGACCCTGTTCCGCCCGCGATCGATCCGCTCGAACGGCAGATGATCCTCGCCCGCCTGACCGGCGAAGCGCGCGCCGCCGCCGGCGATCCGATCGACGGCGGCGAGGCGATCCGCCTGGCGGGCGAGCTTGGACGCACCCTCGACCAGTTGCTGATCGAACAGGTGCCACCGTCGAAGCTGCGCGGCCTCGCCGATCTGCCCGACCTGTCGGAGCATTGGCAGCGCTCGCTCGACATGCTCGACGCGATCCTGACGCGCTGGCCCCAGCTGCTCCAGGCGCGCGGCCGCATCGACCTCGCCGAGCGCCGCAACCGCCTGCTCGACCGCGTCGCCCGCAACTGGCGCGCCAGCCCGCCCCCGGGCCCGGTGATCGCGGCGGGCATCAGCAGCACGACGCCCGCCGTGGCAAGACTGCTCGGCATAGTCGCGCGGCTGCCGCGGGGGATGGTGGTGCTGCCCGGCGTCGACACCATCTCGCCGCGCGAGGAATGGGAGGCGCTCGGCCCGCACCAGCCCCGCGACGACGGATCGCGGCCGCCGCGGCCGATCGAAAGCCATCCGCAATATGCGCTCAAGCTGCTGCTCGACCAGATGCACGTCGGCCTCGACGAGATCCAGACCTGGCGCTGGGGCGGCGGACGCGACGCGCGCGCGATCCGGGCGAAGGCGATCGCCAACGCGATGGCGCCCGCTGCCTTCACCGACAAATGGCATGGCTTGCCACCGGCTGAGCGGCGCCTGACCGGCGTGCGCGCGATCGAACTGGCCAACCCTTCCGAGGAGGCGCAGACGATTGCTCTGGCGCTGCGCGAGGCGATCGAGACCCCGGGCCGCACCGCCGCGCTCGTGACGCCCGACCGCGTCCTGGCGCGCCGCGTCGCCGCGCATCTCGCGCGCTGGGGAATCGTTGCCGACGACAGCGCCGGGACGCCGCTGTCGGTGACCCCCGCCGGCACGCTGCTGCTCGCCATCGCCGAAGCCGCCGCCGAGGGCTTTGCGCCGGTGCCGTTGCTTGCCCTGCTCAAGCATCCGCTGGTCCGCCGCGGCGAAGCCCGTGGCGCCTGGCTGGATGGCGCGCGCAAGCTGGACATGGCGCTGCGCGGGCCGCGCCCGCCCGCCGGCCTCGACGGGATCACGCGATTTCTGGCGGATGGCGACCGCTATTCGGCACGCCTGCGGGCGCCGGCACAGAGCTGGTGGGCCGAGGTGAAAGCGCTGCTGGAGCCGCTGGAACAGGTATTTACTGCTCCGTTCGTGTCGAGCGAAGTCGAGACACGCTCCGCCCGGCCAACGTCCCTCGACTTCGCTCGGGACGAACGGACTCTGGGAAACTTGCTCGCCGCCCTGCGCGAGGCCGTCACCACCCTCTCCGGCGACGCCGGCTGGTCGGGTCCCGACGGCCGCGCCGCCGCCGATCTGATCGCCGATCTCGAAGCCGCCGCCCCGCTCGGCCCGGCCGCGTTCGAGCCGGCCAGCCTCGCCCCGACCCTGCGCCTGATGATGGATGCGGTCGCGGTCCGCCCGCCGCAGGGCGGCCATCCGCGCCTGTCGATCTGGGGCCTGCTCGAAGCGCGGCTCCAGCATGCCGACCTGATGGTGCTCGGCGGGCTCAACGAGGGCATATGGCCGACGCTGCCCAGCCCCGACCCCTGGCTCGCCCCGCGCATCCGCGCCGAGCTGGGCCTGAGCGGCCTCGAGCGGCGCATCGGCCTGTCGGCGCATGACTTCGCGATGGCGCTGGGCGCGCCCGAGGTGATCGTCACCCGCGCGCGGCGCGATGCCCGAGCGCCGACCATAGCGTCGCGCTTCTGGCTGCGGCTCGAAGCGATGACCGGCGGCATGACCCGCGAGCATCGCCTGCCGAGCTGGGCGGCGGCGCTCGACCGCCCGGCCGACCGGCTGTGGTACAGGCGCCCCGCCCCGGCGCCGCCGGTTGCCGACCGCCCGACCATCATCGCCGTCACCAAGCTCGACCGGCTGCAGGCCGATCCCTTCGCCTTCTATGCCGATGCCATGCTCAGGCTGCGCCCGCTCGATGCCGTCGACGCCGATCCCACCCCGGCCTGGCGTGGCACCGCGGTCCACGAAGTGTTCGAAGCCTGGATGAAGCAGGACGGCTGCGATTCCGCCAGGCTGCTGTCGCGCGCCGAGGCGATGCTTGCCGACATGGCCGCGCACCCGGTGATGCGTGCGCTGTGGGAGCCCCGGCTGATGGAAGCGCTGCGCTGGGTCGCCGCGCAGATGGTCGAGGCCGCGCTCTCCGGCCGCAAGCCGATCGCGGCGGAGATCGATGGCGAGACCAGCATCGCCGGCATCACCCTCAAGGGCAAGGTCGACCGGATCGACCGGCTCGCCGACGGCACGCTCGCGATCGTCG
This sequence comes from Rhizorhabdus sp. P4_G6, assembly GCF_056401045.1. Classification (NCBI taxonomy): domain Bacteria; kingdom Pseudomonadati; phylum Pseudomonadota; class Alphaproteobacteria; order Sphingomonadales; family Rhizorhabdaceae; genus Rhizorhabdus; species Rhizorhabdus sp. P4_G6. Next base: position 23,115 of record NZ_JBFUKC010000010.1, read on the forward strand.
ACTACAAGACCGGCAAGCCGCCCAGCGCCGCGCAGGTCCAGGCCGGCTATGCGATGCAGCTCGGCCTGCTCGGGCTGATCGCCGCGCGCGGCGGGTTCGACGATGTGCAGGGCAAGCCGCTGACCTTCGAATATTGGTCGCTCGCCAAGGACAAGGACTCCTTCGGGCAGGTCCGCAGCCCGGCCGGCGGCAAGAGCGGCATTCCCCCCGAGGATTTCATCGCCCATGCCGAAGCGATATTGCGGCAGGCGGTCGAGCGGTGGCTGACCGGCAGCGATCCCTTCACCGCGAAGATCGCGCCCGAATATGCGCCCTATGCCGATTATGACCAGCTGATGCGGCTCGACGAATGGTATGGCCGCGATGTCGACGCAGGCCGCGGCGAAGGAGCTGGGGCATGAGCGCGCGCCTGAAACCGCTCGATCCGCTCCAGCCGCAGCAGCGCGACGCCTCCGACCCGCGCGAGCTCGTCTGGCTGTCCGCGTCGGCCGGCACCGGCAAGACCCATGTACTGACCGCACGGGTGCTGCGGCTGCTGCTCGGCGGCGCGGCGCCCGAATCGATCCTGTGCCTGACCTTCACCAAGGCCGGCGCCGCCGAGATGGCCGAGCGCATCCACCGCCGGCTGGCGCATTGGGCCGGCCTGAAGGACGACCGCAAGCTCGCGCAAGACCTGACCCGGCTGGGCGAGGACAGCGATGCCGATGCGCTCAAGCGCGCGCGCCGGCTGTTCGCGCGGGTCCTCGACGCGCCCGGCGGCGGGCTGCGCATCCAGACCATCCACGCCTTCTGCCAGACGCTGCTTGCCGGCTTCCCGGCCGAGGCGGGGCTCACCCCCGGCTTCCGCCCGATCGAAGGCCGCGAGGAAGCGGCCCTGGCGCGCCGCACCCTCGCCGACATGCTCGATGCCGCCACCCGCGGCGGCGATCTTCCCCTGATCCGCGACGTGCAAGCCTTGAGCCTCCGCCTCGGCGAGGCCGGCGTCGAAGCCTATCTGCTCGATTGCGCCCGCGCGCCCGACGCGCTGGCCGGGCTCGGCGCGCGCGAGGCGATCGAACCGCGGCTGCGCTGGGCGCTAGGCGCGCCGCTCGGCGAGGTCGAGGAGGCGATCGAGAAGGGCTGCGCCGAACTCGATCTCGATTGCCTGCAGAAGCTCGCCGCCGCCAACGCCGCCTGGGGCACCAAGAGCGGATTGGAGCATGCCGATATCGTCGCCGCTTTCCTGGCTGCCTCGCCCAAAGCGCGCGCCGCGATGCTCGACGATCTGATCGGCGTCGCACTGACGAAATCGGGCGAGCCGCGCAAATATTCGCAGAAGCTGATCGACGCCGAGCCGCTCTATGTCGATCATTGCGGCAGGCTCGCCGAACAGATCGGCGCGCTGCTGTCGCTGCGCATCCGCGCCGCGCTCGCCGCGACGATCGCCGCCGGCCTGCGCGCCGGCCAAGCCTATGCCGCCGCCTATGCGCAGGCGAAGCGCAGCGCCGGGCTGGTCGACTTCGACGACCTGATCCGCGCCGCGGTGCGCCTGCTCGACACGCCCGGCATGGGCGACTGGGTGCGCTTCAAGCTCGACCAGAGCACCGACCACATTCTCGTCGACGAGGCGCAGGACACCAATGCCGCGCAATGGGCGATCGTCGACCGGATCGCCGAGGAATTCTTCGCCGGCGCGGGCGCGCGCGGCCAGGTGCTCCGCACCCTTTTCACCGTCGGCGATTTCAAGCAGGCGATCTTCGGCTTCCAGGGCACCGACCCGCGCGAGTTCGAACGAGCCCGGCTCCAGTTCGCGTTGAAGGCACTCCACGCCGAGCGTGAATTTCGCGACCTGTCACTCGACCGGAGCTTTCGCTCCGCGCCGGCGGTGCTCGAGCTGGTCGACCAGCTCGTCACCGATCTGGGCCATGAGACGATGGGCCTGTTCAACCCCGCCGAGCGCCATGCCGCACATCACCACATCCCCGGCCGCGTCACGCTGTGGCGGCCGCTCGCGCATGACGAGGCGATCGACGACGAGGGCGAGGAGGGCTTCGCCGACAGCGCCACCCGCGCCTACGCCACCCGTCTCGCCAAACAGGTGAAGCAGTGGATCGACGACCGGCTGTGGCTCGCGAGCAAGAAGCGGCCGATCCGGCCCGAGGACATCCTGATCCTGGTGCGGCGGCGCGCCGACCTTGCCTCGCTGATCGTGGCGCGGCTCCACGCGGAGAAAGTGCCGGTGGCCGGCGTCGACCGGCTGCGCCTGACCGCGCCGCTCGGCGTCAGGGACCTCCTCGCCGCGATCCGCTTCGCGGTCCAGCGCGAGGATGATCTGAGCCTCGCCGCCCTCCTGGTATCGCCGCTGTTCGGCTGGGACCAGGAGCGGCTCTATCGCGTCGCCTTTCGCCGCAAGGGCGCGTTGATCGATGCGGTGCGCGCTTCGGGCGATGCCGCTACCATCGCGGCCCTCGACGACATCCTCGGCCGCGCCGACTTCACCACGCCCTATCGCTTCCTGGAGCATCTGCTCACCGGGCCGCTCGATGGCCGGCGCAAGCTGCTGCGCCGGCTGGGTACCGAGGCGCGCGATCCGATCGAGGAACTGCTCGGCGCCGCGCTCCAGTTCGAGGGCACCGCCACCGCCAGCCTGCAGCGCTTCCTCGACTGGTTCGACCGCGGCGATGTCGAGATCATCCGCGACCCCTCCGCGCCGCTCGATGCGGTGCGGGTGATGACGGTCCATGGCTCGAAGGGCCTCGAAGCGCCGCTCGTCATCCTCGCCGACGCCACGGCCGATCCCGATCTCAGCCCCGATCGCAGGCTGGACTGGGCGCTCGACGACGAATCGCTGCCGGTGCCGATCCTGCGCCCGCGCCGCAACGAGATGGTCGATGCGCTGCGCGAGGACGCCGAAGCCCTCAGGATCCGCGAGCGGCAGGAGCATTGGCGGCTGCTCTATGTCGCCCTGACGCGCGCCCAGGAGCATCTGGTGATCGGCGGCGCGCTCGGCATAAGAGCGAAAGGCGTGCCGCCCGCCGCCAGCTGGTACCAGGCGGTCGACCAGGCGATGGCCGGCCTCGGCTGCGATCCTGTTGACGACGAGCTGTGGACCAGTGCGCGCCATTATCATGGCACGGTGCAGCCGGGCACGGCCGCCGCACCCGCTCGCCCGCGCGGCGAAGCGCCGCGGCTGGCCGAACCGGCCTGGCTGCGGGCCCCCGCCCCGGTCGAGGCACGCCCATCCCGGCCGCTGGCGCCATCCTCGATCGGCACCGACGACATAGCCGATCCTCCTCCGTCGGCGGCCCTGCGCGAGGCGGCCCGGCGCGGCACCCTGCTCCACGCCCTGTTCGAGCGGCTGCCCGGAATCGCACCGTCAGATCGCGCGACCGTGGCGGAACGCTGGCTGCTGGGCTCGGCGGGAGTCGACGATGCCGGCTATGCCCGCCAGCTTGCCGACGACGCCTGCCGGGTGATCGCCGACCCGCGCTTTTCCGCGATCTTCTCCTCCGAAGCGCTGGCCGAGGCGCCGATTGCCGCGGTCGTCGACGGCGAGGTGATCGCCGGCACGGTCGACCGGCTGTTGGTGAGCGACGATCGCATCCTCGTCGTCGACTTCAAGACCGGCCGTCGCGCCCCCGCCGACCTGGCCGCAGCTCCGGCGCACCATATCCGCCAGATGGCGGCCTATGCGGCGGCGCTGCGCGTGATCTTTCCCGGCCGGCCGATCGAGGCCGCGCTGCTCTACACCGCGGGTCCGAACCTCATCGAACTGCCCGAAGCGCTGCTGCAGGCGAACAAGCCCGGCTTTAGGGCCGAGGAGCAAAAGCAGCGGACAGGCCGTTGAGCCGAACCTCCAGCCATCCTACATCCAGATCAACCTCAAGGAGCTTTCTATGCCGACCAAAGCCATCACCGATTCGTCCTTCCACAGCGACGTCATTGCAGCCGAAGGCCCCGTGCTCGTCGATTTCTGGGCGGAATGGTGCGGCCCGTGCAAGATGATCGGCCCCGCTCTCGAAGAGATTTCGGACGAACTGGGCGAGAAGGTGACCATCGCCAAGATCAACATCGACGAAAATCCCGACGCCCCCGGCAAATATGGCGTGCGTGGCATTCCGACGATGATCCTGTTCAAGAACGGCCAGCCCGCCGCCACCAAGGTCGGCGCCGCACCGAAGAGCCAGCTCAAGGGCTGGCTCGAAAGCGAACTATAAGCGCTGCTATCCCCCTCCCTTTCACGGGAGGGCAGATCATATGGTTCGATAGTATCATCCGCTCATCCTGAGGAGCCACTGAGCTTGTCGAAGTGGCGTCTCGAAGGACGTACTTCGATGCGGCCCCTTCGACTGCCTGCCAAGGCAGGCGCTCAGGACATGCTTCGCCAAGCTCAGTCCTTACTCAGCATGAGCGGTTCGTTTTAGCGGCAGCGTATAAAAACTAATTCTCAGTCGAACAGCACGGCCTTCGCCAGGTCCCACATCTCGGGCGTGCTCGCCGCGATCGCCCCGCGACCCGGAACGTCGAGCCGATAGTCTGCGCCGTCGTTGCGCGCGATCCTGCCGCCCGCTTCCTCGAGCATCAGCGCGCCCGGCGCATGATCCCAGACCTGGGTCCGCTCGAACAGGGCGATGTCGTTCTGGCCCAGGATCAGCCGGGGGTATTGCTCGCCCGCGCAGCGCGGGATGTCGACGATCTCGATCCGGCCCTCGGCGCGGCGGCGAACGTCCGCCTGGCGGTCTTCCGGCATGAAATAGGTGGCGATCGCCGCTTTCGGCAGCCGGCCGTCCGAGCGCCGCGCCCGAACCGCGACGCCGTCGACGAAGCAGCCGCCGCCGCGCACCGCATGGCAGACCCGGCCGCGGATCGGATCGAGAATCCATCCGGCTTCGCGCGTGCCATTGACCGCCAGCCCGATCATGATCGCGAAGGGCGGCTTGCCCTCGGTGAAATTATTGGTGCCATCGAGCGGATCGATGATCCAGGCGACACCCTCGCCGACCCGGTCGACGATCGCAGGATCGGCGGCGACCGCCTCCTCCCCGATGATCCGCGCCCCGGGCAGCAGCCGCGCCAGCGCCTCGCTCAGCAGCGCTTCCGATTCGCGATCGACGATCGTCACGAAATCGCCGGGCGTCTTCTCCGCATATTCGTCGGCCGACAGCTTGCGGAAGCGCGGCATCATGATGTCGCGCGCCACCGCGCGCATGAGGTCGAGGACGGGCTGGTAGAGGCTGTGCATCAGGTCAGCGGGATCATGACATTGGCTGCATAGCCGGGCCGCGCCTGCAGCCGCGCATACCAGTCGGCGACATGCGGGCAGTCCGGCCGCTCGATGTCGAGCGTATACCAGCTATGGACATAGACCCCCATCGGTATGTCGCCGATCCCGAAATCGTCGCCGGTCAACCAGGGCTTGCGCGCCAATGCCGCGTCGAGAATCGCCATCATCTCGCCGCAGCGCCTGGCCGACGCGGCGACCGCCGCCTGATCGCGATCCGCTGGAGCGTATCGGACCATATTGAGAAAGGCGGGCCGCTGCGCATCGGCATAGCCGAACTGCCAGTCCATCCAGCGATCGGCCGAAGCACGCTCCTCGAGGTGGGACGGCCAGAGCTCTGACGCATATTTGCTGGCGAGATAGCGCAGGATCGCGTTCGATTCCCACAGCACGAATCCGTCATCCTCGACTGTCGGCACCAGCCGGTTCGGGTTCATCTCCAGATAGGCGTCGGTATAGCCGAAGCTGCCGCCGATATCGTGGCGGACATGCCGCATGCCGATCTCATCGGCAGCCCACGCCACCTTCTTGACGTTGTGCGAGTTGAGGCGGCCCCAGATGATCAGCGACATGTCGACTCCTTGGGCCCAACTGCGTCATTCCGGCGGAGGCCGGAATCTCATGGGATGGCGGTCCTACGCCCGAGACCCGGCCTCCGCCGGGATGACACAGAGCGGAATGGCTCAGCTCCGATAATCGGCGTTGATCGAGATATAGCCATGGGTGAGGTCGCATGTCCAAACCGTGGCGCGGCCGTTGCCGATGCCGAGGCTCACGCCGATGTCGACCTCGCGGCCCTTGAGATGGGCGGCGACCGGCGCCTCGTCATAGCCTTCGACCGCGAGGCCGCCGCTTGCCACCTGGGTGGCACCGAAGCGGATCGACAGCTTGTCGCGTTCGGCCGGCTCGCCCGCCTTGCCGACCGCCATCACCACCCGGCCCCAATTTGCGTCCTCGCCGGCGATCGCGGTCTTCACCAGCGGCGAATTGGCGATCGACATTGCGATACGGTGCGCGCTGGCGTCGCTCTCCGCCCCTTCGACGGCGATGCTGATGAACTTCGACGCGCCCTCGCCGTCGCGCACCACCAGCTGCGCCAGCTGCAGGCAGACATCGGCCAGCGCCGCCTGGAAGGCATCGGCGCCTGCGTCGTCGGCCGTCGTGATCGGCGGATTGCCCGCCGCACCGGTGGCGAAGGCGAGCACCGTGTCGCTGGTCGAGGTGTCACCATCGACGGTGATGCACGAAAAACTCCTGCCGTTCGCCTCGTCCAGCATCGTCTGGAGCAGCGGCGCCGCGATGGCGGCATTGGTAAAGACGAAGCCCAGCATCGTCGCCATGTCGGGTGCGATCATGCCCGAGCCCTTGACAATGCCGACCAGCTCGACCTTCGTGCCGCCGACCATCGCCGAGGCCATGGCGGCCTTGGCGAAGGTGTCGGTCGTCATGATCGTCTCGGCGGCCTGTTCCCAGCTCGCCTCGGGCGCGGTCAGCACCGCGTCGATCCCGGCCTCGGCCTTGTCGATCGGCAGCGGCACGCCGATCACCCCGGTCGAGGCGACATAGACGTCCGACGGATTGCAGCCGAGCGCGCCCGCCACCCGCGCCGTGATCGCCTCGACTGCGGCGCGGCCGCGATCGCCGGTGAAGGCGTTGGAGTTGCCGGCATTGACGACCAGCGCCCGTGCCCGGCCGAGCGGCAGTGCGGCGCGGCACCATTCGACCTCGGGCGAGGGGCATTTGCTCCTGGTGGTGACGCCGGCGACCGCCGTGCCCTCGGCGAAGGAGACGAAGGTGAGATCGCTCCGCTCCCACGCCTTGTAGCCTGCGCGCGTCACGGCGGCGCGGACGCCGGCGATCGGCGGCAGGACGGGAAAGGCGGCGGGCGCAAGCGGCGAACGATCGGTCATGAGCTACTCCGGAGGGACCGCCGCTATAGGGGGCAGGGTCAGACTTTGAAATATCGGACGAGCGCCGGGCCGATGCGGAGGAACTCCGCCGGCACATCATCATTAGGGCGGCGAATTGACGTAGTCGGCCCCGGCACCTATCTGCACCCGCACGATCGCGAGGCGGCATAAACGCCGCCCGCGCGCCCATGTTTCAAGGAATGCCCATGCTCGGCGGCCTCGCCAAAGCCATTTTCGGGTCGTCGAACGACCGTTATGTGAAGTCGCTGCGGCCGATCGTCCAGCGCATCGCCGGCTTCGAGCCGACGCTGGAGGCGATGAGCGACGAGGAACTGGCCGGTCAGACCGCCATCTTCCGCAAGCGGCTCGACGAAGGCCAGTCGCTCGATTCGCTGCTCCCGGAGGCCTTTGCGACGGTGCGCGAGGCCGCCCGGCGCGTGCTCGGCCAGCGGCATTATGACGTCCAGATGATCGGCGGCATCGTCCTCCACCGCGGCGAGATTGCCGAGATGCGGACCGGCGAAGGCAAGACGCTGGTCGCCACGCTGGCGGTCTATCTCAACGCGCTCCCGGGCGAGGGCGTCCACGTCGTCACCGTCAACGATTATCTCGCCAGCCGCGATGCCGAGTGGATGGGCCGGGTCTATCGCTTCCTGGGCCTGACCGTCGGCGTGATCGTTCCCAATCTCAGCGATCATCAGCGCCGCGACGCCTATGCCTGCGACATCACCTACGGCACCAACAACGAGTTCGGCTTCGACTATCTGCGCGACAACATGAAATATGAGCGCAGCTCGATGGTGCAGCGCCCGTTCAGATTTGCCGTGGTCGACGAGGTGGATTCGGTGCTGATCGACGAGGCGCGCACGCCCCTCATCATCTCCGGCCCGACCGACGACAAGTCCGAGCTGTACAAGCAGGTCAACGCGATCGTGCAGCAGGTCACGCCCGTCGACTATGAGCTCGACGAGAAGGCGCGCTCGGTGGTGCTCACCGAGGACGGCACCGAGCGGGTCGAGCGGCTGCTGGAGGATGCCGGCCTGCTCGAGGGCGCCAACCTCTATGATTTCGAGAATACCCAGGTCGTCCATCACCTGAACCAGGCGATGAAGGCGAACATCGTGTTCAAGGCTGACATCGATTATATCGTCAAGGACGGCAAGGTCGTCATCATCGACGAGTTCACCGGCCGGATGATGGACGGACGCCGCTGGTCCGATGGCCTGCACCAGGCGGTCGAAGCCAAGGAAGGCGTCCAGATCGAGCCCGAGAACCAGACGCTCGCCTCGATTACCTTCCAGAATTATTTCCGCATGTATCCCAAGCTGGGCGGGATGACCGGCACCGCGGCGACCGAAGCGCCCGAATTCTACCAGATCTACAAGATGAACGTCGTTACCATCCCGACCAACCTGCCGGTCAAGCGGATCGACCAGGACGACGAATTCTACAAGAACATGCAGGATAAGTTCGCCGCGATCACCCAGACGATCCGCGAAGCCAAGGAGCGCGGCCAGCCGGTGCTGGTCGGCACCGTGTCGATCGAGAAATCCGAGCTGCTGTCCGAGTTCCTGACCCGCGAGGGCGTCGAACACAAGGTGCTCAACGCGCGCTATCACGAGCAGGAAGCGCATATCGTGGCGCAGGCGGGCCGGCTGCGGGCGATCACCATCGCCACCAACATGGCCGGCCGCGGCACCGACATCCAGCTCGGCGGCAACCTCGAATTCCGCCTGCTCGACGAGCATCCCGACCTCGAGATCGGCACGCCCGAATTCGATGCCGCCGCGGAACGCATCAAGGGCGAGATCATTGCCGAGAAGGAAGCCGTGCTCGCCGCCGGCGGCCTGTTCGTGCTCGGTACCGAGCGCCATGAGAGCCGCCGCATCGACAACCAGCTGCGCGGCCGTTCGGGCCGTCAGGGCGATCCCGGCCTCAGCCGTTTCTACCTGTCGCTCGACGACGATCTGCTGCGCATCTTCGGCCCGCAGACGATGTTCGCGCGGATGATGAACAAGAATCTGGCGGATGGCGAAGCCATCGTCTCTCCCTGGATCTCCAAGGCGATCGAGACAGCGCAGAAAAAGGTCGAGGCGCGCAACTACGACATTCGCAAGCAGGTCGTCGAATATGACGACGTGATGAACGACCAGCGCAAGGTGATCTACGAGCAGCGCGCCGACATCATGGATGCCGACACCGTCGACGAGGTCGTCTCCGACATGCGCGCCGACACCGCCAACGTGATCGTCGGCGAAGCCTGCCCGCCCCACTCCTATCCCGAACAGTGGAACATGGAGATGCTGAAGGCGCGCGCCGCCGAGACGCTGGGCATCGAGCCGCCGTTCGACGATTGGCTGGCCGAGGACGGCATCGATCCCGAGAGGCTCACCGAACGGGTGCTGGCCGAGGCCGATGCGGTGATTGCCGCCAAGCGCGAGGTGATCGACGAGCAGAACTGGCATGGGGTCGAGAAGAGCGTGCTGCTGCAGACGCTCGACCATCACTGGAAGGAGCATCTCGCGACGCTCGACGCGCTGCGCCAGGTCATCCACCTGCGCGCCTATGCACAGAAAACGCCGATCAACGAGTATAAGTCGGAGGCGTTCGCGCTGTTCGAGCGGATGCTGTTCGCCATCCGCGAAGAGGTGACCCGCATCCTTGCTACCGTGCGCTTCGAGGCCGCGCCGCAGGACTTCGCCGAACTGCCGCCGATGCCCGATTTCATCACCAGCCACCTCGATCCGTTCACCGGCGACGATGATTCGGCCGACCGCGACGCGGGCATGCTGGGCTTGATCACGACGCGGGCACCGCAAGCGGCATTGGGCATGGCTGGCGATGATTTCGCCATCCCGCCCGAGGTCGCCGCGACCCTGGGCCGCAACTCGCCCTGCCCTTGCGGGTCGGGCCGCAAGTACAAGCACTGCCACGGCGCGCTTTAGTGGCAGTTGCGGCCCGGCTCGGGGGCGGCGCCGCCGCGCCTCGGCGGAACCACTAGCCCATGCATAGCCCCATCAAGCGCTGGGGCTGGTTCGCGCTGGGCTGGGTGATGGTTGCGCTCGGCTTTATCGGCCTGCTGCTGCCGGTGATGCCGACCACGATCTTCCTGATCCTGGCGGCCGGCTGTTTCAGCCATTCCAGCCCCCGCTTCGAGTCGTGGCTGCTCGATCATCGCTGGTTCGGCGCCTCGATTCGCCGCTGGCGCGAGCGCGGCGCCATCCCGCGCAAGGCTAAGATCGTCGCGATCACGAGCATGGCCGGGGGCTTTGCGATCATGCTGTTCACGCTACGGCCGATGTGGTGGCTGGCGGTCATCGTTGCGTCGGCGCTGGTCGCCTGCGCCATCTATGTGGCGACGCGGCCCGCTGCGTGAGATCTCGGCCGGTCAGGTCTCGAGTTAACCGAAGTTTACATCTATCGCTTTCCCTCAGGCCCGATCTGGCCCTAAAGATCAGTCTGGGCGGGAGGTTAACCGCTCGGCGAAAAGGGGGGATGGGCCGATTTCGCTGGATGACAAAACCGAGGCCGACGGTCTGCTGGCCCTCGTGGAGTCGCTTGCGGGGCTCGGCACCTGGCGCTCCGACTATGGGAGCAACCGCCATGTCTGGTCCCCCCAGTTGCGCCGGATCCTCGGCATCGCGGACGATATCGTCCTGACCTATGAGCTCATGCGGAGTCTGTATCACCCCGAAGAGCTCGGGCGGATCGATCTGGCCGTCGACGAAGCGGTCCGAACCGGAGCGATGCCGCCAACGCGGTTCCGCATCACCCGCCCCGACGGCAAGCTCATCCACGTCGAAATTGCCGCGCAGTGCGATGGCCCCGAAAGCCTGTTCGGCATCATCCGCGAGATCACCGAGGAAGTCGAAGCCGAGCGCGCGTTGATCGCCATGCGCGACCAGGCGCGTGCGGCGGAACGCGCCAAGGCCGAGCTGCTCGCGGTGATGAGCCACGAGATCCGGACGCCGATGAACGGGCTGCTCACCTTGATCGAATCACTGCGGCGCGATCCGCCCGGCGAACAGCGCCGCTCGCTGCTCGAAGGGCTGAGCCAAGCCGCCTGCACGGTGATGAGCGTGGTCGACGACATGATCGATTATTCGCGCGTGCAAGCCGGCCGGGTCGTCATCGAGAGCATCAATTTCGACCTGAAGGCGGCGATTCGCACGACGATCAACCTGTATAACGGCGCCGCCGCCGCCAAGGGTCTGGCGCTCGATGTCCATGGCCTCGACGGCGAACCGGTGATCGTGCGCGGCGATTCGGCGCGGCTTCAGCAATTGCTGTCCAACCTGGTCGGCAATGCGATCAAATTCACCGAAACCGGCAGCGTCTCGGTCGGCCTGTCCCCGACCCGCTCGGGCGAGCAGGGCGATTACTGGATGATCACCGTGCGCGATAGCGGTCGCGGCATCGGCCATGACGCGCTCGGCCGGATCTTCTCGCGCGCTGAACAGGTCGATGCGGCTCGCTTGCGGCTGCAGGGCGGCACCGGCCTCGGCCTCGCAATCAGCCAGCAGCTGGCAGAAGCGATGGGCGGCTCGATCGCGGTGTCGAGCGACCCGGGGCGCGGCACCACCTTCTCGGTGGAACTGCCGTTCAAGCACGCCGACAGCGGGGCCTCGGCGGAAAATGCGCTCACCGGCCCAATGCAGATCCTGCTGGCCGAAGACAACCCGATCAATCGCCGCCTGATGGCCGGGCTGCTGAGCCGGGAAGGCCATCACGTCGTCGCCGTCGACGATGGCCGCAAGGCACTCGGCGCCATCGCCGCCCAGCCATTCGACCTGATCCTGATGGACATGCAGATGCCGGAGCTCGACGGCCTGGCCGCCACCCGCGCCATCCGCGCGCTCGACGCCCCGGCCTGCAATACGCCGATTCTGGCGATCAGCGCCGACTCGCTGCCGGAACGACGGCGCATCTATTTCGAGGCCGGCGTCGACAGCTTCCTGCCCAAGCCGATCGTGTCGGGCCAGTTGCTCGACATGATCGGGAAGATGCGCCGTAGCAAGCGCGTGCAGGCAGAGATCGGCGGTGACCAGTTCGACCGCGCACGCCTCAACCTGCTGGTCGAGCAGGGCGGCCACGAGGAGGTCGCAGTGCTCATCAAGATGCTGCTGTTCGACATCGGTGACCGGCCGCAGCGCATTGCCGCCGCGGTTCGCGCCAGGGCCTGGGAGCTGGCGGCGGCGGAGGCGGAGGCATTACGCACCCTGCTCGACAGCTTCGGCAGCTTCAGCCTCTCGCGCCTGCTGACCGGGATCAGCCGCCAGTGCCTGCGCCATGAATGCGAGCCGGCGGTGCTGGACGAACTGCTCGCCCAGTCGCGCGCGCTCGCCACGCTGCTTCACCATGAAGTCGGCGCCATCCCCCTGCCGATCGCGCAGGCGATCGACAATGTCGTGGAACCCGATTTCATGCGCGGTACGAGGGGCTGAAGACGGAGCCGAGGGCCGCGGCGCTGGCGCTAAATTCGCAGCGCAGCGTCGCTGGCCAGCTTGTCCGCGCGCTCATTGTCGGGATGGCCGGCATGGCCCTTCACCCATAGCCATTCGATCCGGTGCGGCGCGGCGGCATCGAGCAGTCGCTGCCACAGCTCGGCATTCTTGACCGGCTTGCGGTCGGCGGTCTTCCAGCCATTCTTGCGCCAGCCGTGGATCCACTTGGTGAGGCCGTCCATCACATAGCGGCTGTCCGTCGACAGCTTCACCCGGCACGGCTTCTTGAGCGCCTCGAGCGCGCGGATCGCCGCCATCAGCTCCATGCGGTTGTTGGTCGACGGGTTTTCGCTGCCCGACAACTCTTTCTCGGTACCGCCGAAGCGCATCAGCGCGCCCCAGCCGCCCGGTCCGGGATTGCCCTTGCACGCGCCATCGGTGGCGATCTCGACCAGCGGAAGTTCAGGGGAAAGCTCGGTCAAATCGTCACCAGCGTTTCCGGGTCGGCTTCCGCATAGAAATCCAGGCGGCGCAGGAAGGCCAGCGGATCCTTGCGCGTCACCATGGCGTCGGCGGGGGTGTTGAGCCAGTCCCAGGCACGGGTCAGCAGGAAGCGCAGGCAGGCGCCGCGCGCCAGCGCCGGAAAGGCGAGCCGCTCTTCGGTCGAGAGGCCGAACTGCTTGTCATATCCAGCGATCAGCGCACGGCCGAGATCGGCATGATAGCTGGTGCCGTCATTCTCGAAACACCAGGCGGCATGGGTGACCGCGACATCCCAGGCACGGATGTCGGTGCAGGCGAAGTAGAAGTCGATGACGCCGCTCACCTCTTCGCCGAGCATCAGGACATTGTCCGGGAAGAGATCGGCGTGGACCACCGACGTCGGCAGGTGCCGCGGCCAATGTGCATCGAGCCAATCCAGCTCGCGCGCCACCCGCGCGCGGAGGCCGCCATGGATGCGATCGAGATCGCCGCCGCAGCGAGCTGCGAGCGCCTGCCAGCCGCCGAGATCGAGGCTGTTGGGCCGCGTCTGCCGGAAATCCGCAAGCGCGCGGTGCATGTCGCCCAGCGCGCCGCCCGCCGCCCGCGCCTGCGCCGGCGTCGGATGGGTGACAGAGACGCCGGTCAGGAACTCGATCAGGCAGGCGGGACGGCCGGCCAGGGTCTGGAGCTGTTCCCCGCGCCGGTCGCGCAGCATCCGCGGGATGTTGAGCCCCTTGGCGGCGAGATGGTCGGTCAGTGCCGCGAAGAAAGGCAGGTCGTCGACATTCACCCGCTTCTCGTAGAGCGTCAGGATATAACGGCCGGCGGTCGTCTCGATCAGGTAGTTGCTGTTCTCGACGCCTTCGGCGATGCCCTTGGCCGAGATCAGCGTGCCATGGTCATAACGGTGGAGGAAGGCGTTCATCTCCTCGCTGGAGACCTGCGTATAGACCGCCATCAGGCAACCAACGTCCTGGGAAGCTTGAACAACATGTCTTCGGTCACCGATTCGACCTCGCGCTCGTGGATGGTGAAGCGGGTCGCCAGCATGTCGACGAGTTCGCGCACGAGGATCTCCGGCGCCGAGGCGCCGGCGGTAATGCCCAGCGTGCGCACGCTCTCGAGCCAGCTGAAATCGATCTCCGCGGCGCGCTGGATCAGCCGCGCCTTGACGCCATTGCGGGTAGCGACCTCGACCAGCCGCACCGAATTGGAACTGTTCGGGGCCCCGATCACCAGCATCGCATCGCAATGGGCCGCGATCGCCTTGACCGCCGCCTGGCGGTTCGAGGTCGCATAGCAGATGTCCTCCGAGCGGGGCGCCGCGATTTCGGGGAAGCGCGCGCGCAGCACGCCGATGATCTCGATCGTGTCGTCCACCGAGAGCGTCGTCTGGCTCAGAAAGGCCAGCGGAACCCCTGCCGGCGGCATGACGACCGCGGCATCCTCGGCGGTCTCGACCAGCGTCATCACCCCGTCGGGCACCTGGCCGAAGGTGCCGATCACCTCGGGGTGGCCCTTGTGGCCGATGAAGAAGATGTGATGGCCATTCTTGACCAGCCGTTCGGCCTGGCGATGCACCTTGGAGACCAGCGGACAGGTGGCGTCGAGGAAGTTCAGGCCGCGCTCGCTCGCCTTGGCCGGAACGGCCTTCGGCACGCCATGCGCCGAGAACACCACCGGCGCATCGTCCGGCACCTCGTCGAGCTCCTCGACGAAGATCGCGCCCTTCGCCTTCAGGTCGTCGACGACATATTTGTTGTGGACGATCTCATGGCGCACATAGACCGGCGCGCCATATTTCTCGATCGTCAGCTCGACGATGCGGATCGCCCGGTCGACCCCGGCGCAGAAGCCGCGCGGCGCCGCGATCAGCAGGTCGAGGGGTGGCCGGTCGGTGGTCGTCATGCGCCGGCCTTAAGCGATTGCTTGCCTGTGCGAAAGCCGGTTCCTATGATCGGCAGGACCGGCCGGGCGTGCGCACCGCTCCGGACCATGATGAAGGATGCCCCGTAGTGCAGTTTTCGAAATCGACCGCGATCCTCCTCGCCGCGTTGACGCTTGCCGGTTGTAAGACGGACGCGGAGTTCGACGAGCGCGGCGGCTTCAAGATCGCGCGCTCGGCCTGCCCGGCGGCGGCGATCGCGACCTATACCGGCGACATCACGCTGTTCGATCCGCCGGCCGATCGCAGCGTCAACGCCATCGATGCCACCGCCAATATCGCCAACCTGCAGGCCAGCTGCAACGAAGGCGACAACGGCGCGCAGATCCAGGTGACGGCAAGCTTCGACGTCCAGGCCCGCCGCGGCACCGCCGGCCCCGCCCGTACCATCACCCTGCCCTGGTTCGCGACGGTGCTGCGCGCCGGCACCCAGATCGAATCGAAGCAGGTCGGCGAAGTCACCATCAGCTTCCCCGAAGGCCAGCTGCGCGGCAGCGCCCATGCCTCGGCGACGGCGATGGTCTCCCGCGCCGCGGCGACGCTGCCGCCCGAAATTCTCCAGCGGATCAACCGCAAGCGCAAGGCGGGCGACGCCGACGCTGCGCTCGACCCGATGAACGAGCCGACGGTGCGCGAGGCGGTCAACAACGCCAATTTCGAACTGCTCGTCGGCTTCCAGCTGTCGGAAAGCCAGCTGGCCTACAACGCCTCGCGCTGATCTTCCCCTTCTCGAGCCGTCATCCCAGCGAAAGCTGGGATCTCCCTGCCTTCACGCGACGTCCGCGACGTAGAAAATGAGATCCCAGCTTTCGCTGGGATGACGATGAGCATCTCGCTCCGACAATTACGCCGATCACCTGCATCCCCCGTTGACTTGGGCGGACGGCCACGCCAAGCCTTGAGCGTCGTCGCCGGGCAGCCGGTGCTGACCACGCGGGAGAGTGCCGCGGGAGCGATCCCAAGGCCGCCGAAGGAGCAACCGCCCCGGAATCTCTCAGGTCAATGGACCGCGTGGACAGGATCGACACTCTGGAAAGCGGATGGACGGCCCCCGGGAAACCGGACCGGACGATCATCCCACCGAAGGGGTAAGCCCGGGCGCCGCCATGATGTGGACGGCCCGTGTGAATGCTCTCAGGTTCCGTGACAGAGGGGGCAATGACCGTCGGGCGGATTGCGCCCGGCGTCATTGACCGTCACGGAGGCAAGAGTGTGAGCGACGAAGAGCCTGAAGAAATCATCCAGACCCTGCCGCTCGATCATTGGCATCGCGCCCGCGACGCCAGGATGGTGCCGTTCGCCGGCTATCACATGCCGATCCAGTATGACGGCATCATCGCCGAGCATCTGTGGACCCGCGAATCGGCCGGCCTGTTCGACGTGTCGCACATGGGCCAGCTGCTGATCAGCGGCGATGCTGAAAGCGTGCCCGTCGATGTCGCGCTCGAGAAGCTGCTGCCGGGCGATATCGTCAATCTCGGCGTCGACCGGATGCGCTATTCCTTGCTGCTCGACGACCAGGGCGGCATTCTCGACGATCTGATGGTGACGCGCCGCGCCGGTGACTTCTACCTCGTCGTCAACGGCGCCACCAAGGCCGACGACATAGCCCATCTCCACGAATATCTGCCCGAGGAGCTTACCCTCAACCATCTCGGCGAACATGCGCTGCTCGCGCTGCAGGGGCCGAAGGCCGTGGATGCGCTGGCGCGGATCTGTCCCGGCGTCGAGGCACTGGTCTTCATGACCGCCGGCGCCTTCGAGATGGCCGACGTGCCGCTGTGGATCAGCCGCTCGGGCTATACCGGGGAGGATGGCTTCGAGATCTCGATCCCGGCCGACGACGCCGCGACGATCGCGTCGCTGATCGCCGCCCAGCCCGAGGTCAAGCCGATCGGCCTGGGCGCCCGCGATTCGCTGCGGCTCGAGGCGGGGCTACCGCTCTACGGCCATGATCTCGACGCCATGACCGATCCGGCGATGGCGGGCCTCGGCTTCGCGGTGCCGAAGCGCCGCCGCGCCGAGGGCGGTTTCCCCGGCGCGACCATCGTCTGCCGCCATTTCGCCGAGGGGCCGCCGCGCAAGCGGATCGGCCTGATCCTGAAAGGCCGGCTTCCGGCGCGCGAGGGCGCGCCGATCTTCGACGGCGACGTCGAGGTGGGCATTGTCACCTCGGGCGGGTTCAGCCCTTCGCTGCAGGTGCCGATCGCGATGGGCTATGTCGCCGCCGGCAGTGCGGTGCTCGACCGGCCGCTCCTGATAGAAGTGCGCGGCAAGCGGCTCGACGCCGTGGTCGCGCCGATGCCTTTCGTTCCACATCATTATGTCCGCCAAGGGAGCTGAGACCCATGACGACCTTCTATACCGACGAGCATGAATGGATTTCGGTCAAGGACGGGACCGCCACCGTCGGCATCACCGATTATGCCCAGGCCCAGCTGGGCGACATCGTCTTTGTCGAGCTGCCCGCTCTCGGCGCCGATGTCGCCAAGGGCGGCGAGGCGGCGGTGGTCGAATCGGTCAAGGCCGCGTCGGACGTGTTCGCGCCGGTGACCGGCACGGTGAGCGAGATCAACCCCGCGCTCGAGGAAGACCCTGCCTTGGTCAACAGCGCGCCGGAAACGGGCGGCTGGTTCTTCAAGCTCGCTCTGGCCGATCCGTCCGAGCTCGAGGGCCTGATGGATGCCGCCGAGTACAAGGCCTTCTGCGAAGGGCTTTGACGCTTCTTCACCCCTCCCCTCCAGGGGAGGCGGGGCGGGGCCTGTCCACAGGCGCCGCACCCTGACTTGAGGCCCCACGCCAACCCCTCCCCTGAAGGGGAGGGCTAGGAGCAAGAAATGCGCTACCTGCCCCTTACCGACGCCGACCGCAGCTTGATGCTCGCGACGATCGGCGCCTCGTCGGTCGATGAGCTGTTCGTCGACGTTCCCGCCGCGGCGCAACTTGCCGGACCGATCGAAGGCCTTGCCCCGCATGCGTCCGAGCTTTCCGTGGAGCGGCACATGGCGCGGCTTGCGAAGCAGAATCTGTCGGCCGGGGACGCGCCCTTCTTCCTCGGCTGCGGCGCCTATCGGCATCACATTCCCGCCAGCGTCGACCACCTGATCCAGCGCGGCGAGTTCCTGACGAGCTACACCCCCTATCAGCCCGAGATCGCGCAAGGGACGCTGCAGGCGCTGTTCGAGTTCCAGACCCAGGTCGCCCGGCTGCTGGGCTGCGACGTCGCCAATGCCTCGATGTATGACGGCTCGACCGCCTGCTGGGAGGCGATCACCATGGCGCGGCGCGTCACCCGGCGCGGCAAGGCGATCCTCTCGGCCGGCCTGCATCCGCATTATGTCTCGCTCGCCAGGACGATGGCGCGCTTCACCGGCGACAGCCTCGACATCGCCCTGCCCGAGCTGACCACCGGCGCGCCCGGCGACGACATGGCGCGGCTGATCGACGCGATCGACGGCGACACCAGCTGCGTGGTGGTCCAGAATCCGAACATCCTCGGCCATGTCGCCGACCTCTCCGAACTGGCGGCGCGCGCGCACGAAAAGGGCGCGCTGCTGATCGCGGTGGTGACCGAGCCGGTGTCGCTCGGCGCGGTCCGCTCGCCCGGTGAGATGGGCGCGGACATCGTCGTCGGCGAAGGCCAGTCGATCGGCGTCGGGCTCAACTTCGGCGGCCCCTATGTCGGCCTGTTCGCCTGCGCCGAGAAATATGTCCGCCAGATGCCGGGGCGCCTCGCCGGTGTCACCCAGGATGCCGATGGCCAGCGCGGTTTCGTGCTGACCCTGTCGACCCGCGAGCAGCATATCCGCCGCGAAAAGGCGACCTCGAACATCTGCACCAATGCCGGGCTGTGCGCGCTCGCCTTCTCGGCGCACATGACCTTGCTGGGCGAAACCGGCCTGCGCAACCTCGCCGCGCTCAACCATGCCGGCGCGGTCGCGGCGGCCGACCGCTTGGCGAAACTGCCCGGCGTCGAACTGGTCAACGGCGCCTTCTTCAACGAGTTCACCCTCAAGTTGCCGACGGAGTCGCGCCCGGTCGTCCGCGCGCTGGCCGACAAGGGGATATTGGGCGGCGTCTCGCTCGGCCGGCTCTACCCCGAGGCGCCGGCGCTCGCGAACGGGCTCGTCGTCGCAGTCACCGAGACCAGCAGCGCGGAAGATGTCGAAACCCTGGCGCAGGCCCTCGAAGCGGAGTTGGCGGCATGAGCATGAACAGCGAAGGCCGCGTCACCCGGCCGGAAAACACCGCCTCGTCCTCGGCGCCGCCGACCTTCACCGGCAACCGCGCGCTGATGCTCGAGGAAAAGCTGATCTTCGAGCAGGACGATTATGCCCGCACCGGCGTCGACCTGCCCGAGCCGCCGAAGGTCGCGAGCCGCCTCGGCGGGCTGGAGCGCAACCGGCCGATCGGCCTGCCCGGCCTGCCCGAACCCGAGGCGGTGCGCCATTATACCAGGCTCAGCCGGCAGAATTACGCGATCGACCTCGGCCTGTTCCCGCTCGGCAGCTGCACGATGAAGCATAATCCGCGCCTCAACGAGAAGGTCGCGCGGATGCCCGGCTTCGCCGATATCCACCCGCTCGCCCCGGTCGACACGGTACAGGGCGCGCTGGCGGTGATCCACGAACTGGCCGGATGGCTGAAGACGCTGACCGGGATGGCAGCGGTGGCGATGGCGCCGAAGGCCGGCGCGCATGGCGAGCTGTGCGGACTGCTGGCGATCCGCGCCGCGCAGGAAGCGCGCGGCGACGCCCGCTCGGTGATCCTGGTCCCCGAATCGGCGCATGGCACCAATCCGGCGACCGCCGCCTTCTGCAATTACCGGGTCGAGAACATCCCCGCGACCGCCGAAGGCCGCGTCGACCTCGACGCGCTCAAGGCCCGGCTCGGGCCGGATGTCGCCGGGGTGATGATCACCAACCCCAACACCTGCGGCCTGTTCGAGCGGGACATGAAGGCGATCTCGGACGCGGTCCATGCGGCCGGCGGGCTGGTCTATTGCGACGGCGCCAACTTCAACGCGATCGTCGGGCGGGTGCGGCCGGGCGACCTCGGCATCGATGCGATGCACATCAACCTGCACAAGACCTTCTCGACCCCGCATGGCGGCGGCGGGCCGGGCTCCGGGCCGGTGGTGTTCTCCGCCGCGCTGGCGCCGTTCGCACCGCTGCCCTTCGTCGACAGGCAGGGCGACCGCTATGTGCTGGTCGAGGAAGAGACCGCCGGCGACCATCATGGGTCGAGCTTCGGCCGCATGGCCGCCTTCCACGGCCAGATGGGCATGTTCACCCGGGCGCTCTCCTATATCCTCAGCCATGGCGCCGACGGGCTGCGCCAGGTCGCCGAGGATGCGGTGCTCAACGCCAATTATGTGCTGCGTAGCCTGGAAGACGTGCTCGACGCGCCCTTCGCCGCCAGCGGGCCGTGCATGCACGAGGCGCTGTTCAGCGATGCGGGGCTCGCGGCAGGCTTCACCACGCTCGACATCGCCAAGGGCCTGATCGACGAGGGTTTCCACCCGATGACGATGTATTTCCCGCTGGTCGTCCATGGCGCGATGCTGATCGAGCCGACCGAGACCGAGGGCAAGGCGACGCTCGACCAGTTCATCGGCGCATTGCGCTCGGTGGCCGAACGCGCCCGCGCCGGCGACCCCGCGCTCAAGGCCGCCCCTGCGCTCGCCCCGCGGCGGCGGCTCGACGAGACCGCCGCGGCGCGCAAGCCGGTGCTGGTGTGGAAGGAGGCGGCATTGACGGAAGCGGCCGAGTAGCACGCCCCTTCTCGCGCCATCCCAGCGCAAGCTGGATCTCACTGCCGTCCTTCCGTTGGACCAGAAGGGAGATTCCAGCTTGCGTTGGAATGACGTAGGGGTTGGCCGATGACCGATCCCCGCCGCCACGCCCCCGCGACCGCGCGCAACCGCGAGCCGATCCTTGCGGTCCTGCGCGACGTCCTGCCGTCGAGCGGCACGGTGCTGGAGGTCGCGAGCGGCACCGGCGAGCACGCCATCCATTTCGCCCGCGCCCTGCCCGATCTGGTCTGGCAGCCGAGCGACCCCGACCCCTCCGCCCTCGCCTCGATCCGCGCCTGGGCCGAGGCGGGCAAGCTGGGCAACCTGCGCCCGCCGCTGCTGCTCGATGCCGCGGCACCCGAATGGCCGATCGAGAAGGCCGATGCGATCCTGTGCATCAACATGGTCCATATCAGCCCGTGGGAAGCGACGGTGGGTTTGCTGAGACACAGCGCAAAGCTGCTTCCGGTGGGTGGACCGCTTGTTCTCTATGGTCCTTATCTCCGCGCCGGCGTTGCGACCGCCGACAGCAACGAGGCATTCGACGCCAGCCTGAAGATGCGCGACCAGCGATGGGGGCTGCGCCACCTGGAAGAAATCATCGCGCTGGCCGAGGATAGTGGAATGATGCTCGATCACATCGTCGAGATGCCCGCCAACAATCTCTCCGTGACGCTCCGCCGGGTCAGCGTTCGCGCGTCAGCAGGGTGATCCGCGCCTTGCCGTGGACCCGTTCGGCCTCGACGGTGAAGCCGTCCACCGTCACCGGCTCGTTCTTCGCCGTCTCGATACTCGCCCAGCCGCCCGGCGCGAGGCCGATATTGGGGAGGACCTTCTGGCCCAGGCCGGTGCCATAGGGCGGATCGATCAGCACCAGATCGAACGGGCCGCCGCTGAAGCCCTCTGCGGCGATCGCGCGGACCTCGGCCTCGGCGCCCAGCTTGGCGATGTTGGCGCGCAACGCCTCGATCGCGCCGCGCTCGCGCTCGACGAAGGTGCAGTGCGCCGCGCCGCGCGACAGCGCCTCGAGGCCGAGTGCGCCGGTGCCCGCGCAGACATCGGCGACCTTCAGCCCCTCCAGGCTGCCGAGCCGGCTGGTGAGCATCGAGAACAGCGCCTCGCGGGTGCGGTCGGCGGTCGGACGCGTGACATCGCCGGTGGGTGCGATGAGGGTGCGGCCGCGCCAGGCCCCTGCGATTATACGCATATCGTATCCGTCATCCTGAACTCGTTTCAGGATCCACTTCTCCACTCGGGGGCGGGCCCGGGACGATGGGTGGATGCTGAAACAAGTTCAGCATGACGGTGAGGATGGGGCGTATTGGCGTCATTCAGCCGCGCCTGGTTTCTTCGGCCCCCGGACCGACTTGAGCGTCTTGCGGAAGGCGACCAGCTGGTGCTGCAATATCTCGCCGACCTCGCCGGGCTGCAGGTCGCCCAGCTCGAACGCGCCATAGGCGATGCGGATCAGCCGCGAAACCTGGAGCCCGAGATGTTCGAGCACGCGCCGCACTTCGCGGTTCTTGCCCTCGCTGAGCTTCATCTCGATCCAGACATTCGCGCCGGTGCGCCGTTCGATATTGGCGTCGATCGAGCCGTAGCGGACGCCTTCGATCTCGACGCCCTCGATCAGTTCCTCGAGCTGGGCCTGGGTGACATTGCCATAGGATCGGGCGCGGTAGACGCGGGTCACGCCGGTGCTCGGCAGCTCGAGCTGGCGCTTGAACTCGCCGTCGGTGGTCAGCAGCAGCAGGCCTTCGGTGTTCAGGTCGAGTCGCCCGACCGGCATCACCCGGGGCAGGTCCTTGGGCAGCTTGTCATAGATGGTCGGCCGGCCGGCGGGATCGCGCTCGGTGGTGAGCAGCCCCTGCGGCTTGTAATAGAGGAACAGCCGGGTCGGCTCGGGTGCCGCGACCGGCTTGCCGTCGACGGTGACGCCCTTCAGCGATTTCAGCAGCGTGGCCGGGGTCTCGATCGCCACGCCGTCGATCGCCACGCGGCGGTCCTCGATCATCCGCTCGATCTCGCGGCGCGAGGCGACGCCGGCCCGCGCGAGCAGCTTGGCGATGCGCTGCGGCTCCTGGCCGGGCTTCGCCTCGGCACGGGCGGGATGCGGCACCGACGGCTTGACCGGACGCGCCAGTCCGCGCGCCTGCCGGCGGCCGAGCTTGGGCGGCGGCGTGGTCTTGCCAGGCGAGTTGATGCCGGCCGGCTTGCCGGTGGTCGATCGGCCGGGAGGCCGGCCGCCTGGGGTTCTGGGAGGACGCATAGCCGCCGCTGTAGCGACAAGCCGGGCTTAGCGCCAGTTGGGGTTTCGGCGCCGCCCCGATCGGGCGGTCCCTATTCCTCGAGCATCTGGCTCTCGATGCAGCCCAGCCAGCCAAGTCCGCGATAGGTCTCGTAGCCAGGTGTCAGCGCAAAGGCGATCAGCTTGCCGTCGCGCTGATAATAGCCGCTCTCGCGCTTGTCGGTCCGCAGCGGATAATGATCTGTGCAGATGCCCTGGCCATCGGACGATGCGATGATCCTGTGGTCGGAGTCGAGCAGCATCAGCCGCGATGTCGCGCGCTCGGCCGGCGACAGGCCGATGCCTTCGAGGATCGCCGAGGCCTGCGGGGCCCAGTCGAAGAAGATGCCGAGCGCGCCGATCGGGTTGCCGCCGGTGCGGCCGCCCGCGCGCACCGCGGTCGAGTAGGTCGCGACCTGGGCGCCGCCCAGAGTCCGATTGACCGAAATGTCGCAGACCCGGAAGTCGTCGCCGCTATGGGTGTCCATCGCGGCGCGGAACCAGTCTTCCCTGGCGACATTCTGGCCGATCGCATCAGGGTACCGATCGGGCCGGCCGGTGGCGATCACGCGACCCTGGCTGTCGGCGATCCAGAGGTCGAGATAGACGGTATAGGAGCGCAGGATCGTCGCCAGCCGCTCGGTGGCATGGTCGATAGTGGCAGCCGACGGCGCTTCCAGCACATCGGTGACCGAACTGTCGGTGGCCCACCAGCGCACGTCGCAGGAGCGCTCATAGAGGTTGCGGTCGATGATCTCGACCGCCGAACGCGCGAGATCGGTATGCCTCGTCCCCTTGAAATCGACGAGCATTTGGCTGCCGGCCGTGCGCAGCGAGGCGATGTTGGACGCGATCGCCGAACGCAGTTCGCCGCCGATTCCCGAGATCGACGCGGCCAGCGCGCCGAGTTCCTGGGCCACGACCGAAAAGGCGCGGCCGGCTTCGCCCGCGCGGGCGGCTTCGAGCCGGGCGTTGATCGCCAGCATGCCGGTCTGCTTCATGACGCGGTCGATGCGATCGACCTTCTCTTCGGTGATCCGCGAGACTTCATAAGCCAAGCGTAATATGTCGTCCTGCATTCGTGGTCTCCCAGTTCGACCTCGCTTGCGGCACCCTCTCGGCATCTTGATGGTAGCATTAGGTTGCTCTTTCGCCGAAAGGCATGGCCTGATTTCGTAAATAACTGGTAACCAAGCCGCCCCGTTACGACCAAAATCTGCCAATTTTCGCATTTGCACCACGGAGATTCGACATGACCGATGCAAAAGCCGCCTGGAACGCGATCGCTGGGCTCCCCTCGGCCACGCTTTCGGAGCTCTTCACCACGGAGCCCGACCGGCTTTCGCGGCTGGCCATCGACGAGTCGGGCATATTGTTCGATTTCTCCAAGACGCATCTCTCCGCCCCGCTGATCGAGCGCTTCGTCGCCCTGTCGGAAGCCTGCGACTTTGCCGGCAAACGCGGCGCCTTGTTCGCGGGCGAGCCGGTCAACGTCACCGAAGGCCGCGCCGCCGAGCATCCTGCCGAGCGCGGCCAGGGCGCACCCGACAGCGTGGCGCGCGCGCGCGGTTTCCAGGCCCGGATGCGGGCGATGATCGACGCGATCGAGGCCGAGGTGCTGGGGCCGATCCGCCACATCCTCCATGTCGGGATCGGCGGATCGGCGTTGGGCCCGGACCTGCTGGTCGACGCGCTCGGCCGCGACGCCGATCGCTATGAGGTGGCGGTGGTTTCCAACGTCGACGGCGCTGCGCTGGACGAAGTGTTCAAGCGCTTCGATCCGGACGCGACGCTGCTGGTCGTCGCCTCGAAGACCTTCACCACCACCGAGACGATGATGAACGCGCGCAGCGTGCTCGGCTGGATGGAGGAGGCCAATGTCGAGGACCCCTATTCGCGCGTGGTCGCGCTGACCGCCGCGCCGGAAAAGGCCGTGGAATGGGGTGTCGACGAGACCCGGATCCTGCCCTTCTCCGAAAGCGTCGGCGGACGCTATTCGCTGTGGTCGTCGATCGGCTTTCCGGCCGCGCTTGGCCTCGGCTGGGACGCATTCGAAAACCTGCTCGAGGGCGCGGCGGCGATGGACCGCCATTTCCGCCTGGCACCGCCCGAGCGCAATCTTCCGCTGCTCGCCGCCTTCGTCGATCAATATTATTCGCGCATCCGCAACGCCGAGACCCGCGCCATATTCGCCTATGACGAGCGGCTGCGGCTGCTGCCCTCCTACCTCCAGCAGCTCGAGATGGAATCGAACGGCAAGAGCGTGAAGACCGACGGCTCGGCGGTGGACGGGCCGACGGCGGCGATCAGCTGGGGCGGAGTGGGCACCGACGCGCAGCATGCGGTGTTCCAGCTGCTCCACCAGGGGACGAGGCTGGTGCCGGTCGAGTTCGTCGCCGCGATCGAGCCCGAGCATGTCCTCGACGAGGGGCATCATCGGGCGCTGCTGATCAACTGCTTCGCGCAGGCTGCGGCGTTGATGGCGGGCAAGGCCAATGACGATCCCGCCCGCGCCTATGCCGGCGACCGGCCGTCGACGACGATCCTGCTCGACCGCGTCGATCCGGCGCGGCTCGGCTCGCTGCTCGCCTTTTACGAGCACCGCACCTTTGCCAATGCGGTGCTGATGGAGATCAACCCGTTCGATCAGTTCGGGGTCGAGCTCGGCAAGGAGATCGCCCGCTCGATCGAGAGCGAGGGCACCGCGCGCTTCGATACCTCGACCAGGGCGCTGATAGCCCGTGCGCTGGGATCGTAATGGCGCCTGTAGCCTGACCTACTCGCTCGATCACTCTGATGATGACGATCGGTTTGCCCGGCAATCATACCGCCCCCATATCGATGCCGGAACATGAAGAAGGATAAGGGCCGATGGCCGAGTATGACTATGACCTGTTCGTCATCGGCGCCGGTTCGGGCGGGGTGCGCGCGTCGCGGGTGGCGGCCGCTTATGGAGCGCGCGTGGCGGTGGCCGAGGAACATCGGGTCGGCGGCACCTGCGTGATCCGCGGCTGCGTGCCCAAGAAGATGCTCGTCTATGGCTCGCACTTCGCCGAGGACCTTCAGGATGCCGCGCGCTATGGCTGGCAGCTGGGCGACATCCGCTTCGACTGGAAGACGCTGCGCGACAACGTCAACGCGGATGTCGATCGGATCGAGGGGCTTTATACGAACACCCTCACGAACAATGCGGTCGAGATCTTCCACGAGCGCGCGACGGTGTCCGGTGCCAACGAGATCCTGCTCGCGAGCGGGCGAAAGATCACCGCGAAGTTCATCCTGGTCGCCACCGGGGCTTGGCCGGTG
The DNA here is from genome assembly GCF_056401045.1 of Rhizorhabdus sp. P4_G6. Classification (NCBI taxonomy): domain Bacteria; kingdom Pseudomonadati; phylum Pseudomonadota; class Alphaproteobacteria; order Sphingomonadales; family Rhizorhabdaceae; genus Rhizorhabdus; species Rhizorhabdus sp. P4_G6. The sequence goes on from NZ_JBFUKC010000010.1 coordinate 49,544, forward strand.
GTGCCGAAGGTGCCCGGCGCCGAGCACGGCATCAGCTCGAATGAGGTCTTCTACATCGAAAAATTGCCGAAGCGGGTGGTGATTGCCGGTGCGGGCTATATCGCCAACGAGTTCGCCGGCATTTTCCACGCGCTCGGCTCGAAAGTGACGGTGGTCAACCGCTCCGACCAGATCCTGCGCGGCTATGACGAGCAGATCCGCGACCGACTGTTCCAGATTTCGACCCACAAGGGCATCGAGTTCATCTTCAACGCCTCGTTCGACAAGATCGAGAAGCAGGAGGACGGCTCGCTCTGCGTCCACTTCAAGGACCATGAGAAGTGCGACACCGACCTGCTGCTGTTTGCGATCGGCCGCAGCCCCAAGATCGACGGGCTGGGGCTGGAGGCTGCCGGCGTCGAGATCGATGACAAGGGCGCGATCGTCGTCGACGAGGATAACCGCTCGAGCGTAGCGTCCATCTATGCGATCGGCGATGTCACCAACCGTGTCCAGCTGACCCCCGTCGCCATCCGCGAGGGCCAGGCCTTCGCCGACACGCTGTTCGGCAACAAGCCGCACCGGGTCGATTACCAGATGATCCCGAGCGCGGTGTTCAGCAATCCGCCGATGGCAGGCGTGGGCCTCACCGAGCGTCAGGCGCGCGAGCAATATGGCGACCCGAAGATCTTCACGTCGGACTTCCGGCCGATGCGCAACGTGCTGGCCGGCCGCAACGAACGCTCGCTCTACAAGCTGGTGGTGCATCCGGAGACCGACGTCGTGCTGGGCATCCACATGATCAGCCCCGACGCGCCCGAAATCCTCCAGGCAGCGGCGATCGCGGTGAAGGCGAAGCTCACCAAGGCGCAGTTCGACGACACCGTCGCGCTGCACCCATCGATGGCCGAGGAACTGGTGCTGATGAAATAAGGGTGGGCGTTGTCTTTAGCTCGTCATGCTGAACTTGTTTCAGCATCCACCCATCATCCTTGCAGTCCAGGATCGTGAAACGGTGGATCCTGAAACAAGTTCAGGATGACGAGGAAGAATAGGCCGTCTACGCCCGAACCGGCAGCCCCGCAGCCTTCAGCGCGGCGTGCGCTTGCGCCACGCTGTGCTGGCCGAAGTGGAAGATCGACGCTGCCAGCACCGCGCTCGCGCCGCCGTGCATCACGCCGTCGACGAGATGATCGAGATTGCCGACTCCGCCGCTGGCGATCACCGGCACCGACACCGCATCCGCGACCGCGCGCGTCAGCGCGAGATCATAGCCGTCGCGGGTGCCGTCGCGATCCATCGAGGTCAGCAATATCTCGCCCGCGCCGAGCTCGGCCAGCCGCATGGCATGCGCCACGGCATCGATCCCGGTCGGCTTGCGGCCGCCATGGGTGTAGATCTCCCACTTGCCGGGGCCGACATTGCGCGCGTCGACCGCGCCGACCACGCACTGCGCGCCGAATCGGTTGGCCATGTCGGCGCAGAGCTCGGGCCGCGCCACCGCCGCCGAATTGACCGCGACCTTGTCGGCGCCCGCGAGCAGCAGCGCGCGGGCATCCTCGGGGGTGCGCACCCCGCCGCCGACGGTCAGCGGCATGAAGCAGACCGCGGCGGTGCGCGCTACGACGTCGAGGATGGTGCCGCGCCCTTCATGGCTGGCGGTGATGTCGAGGAAGCACAGCTCATCCGCGCCGGCGGCATCATAGACCTTGGCCTGCTCGACCGGATCGCCGGCATCGGCGAGGTCGACGAAGTTGACGCCCTTGACCACGCGCCCGCCCGCCACGTCCAGACAGGGAATCACGCGAACCCGGACGGTCATGCGCGGGCCACCGCCAGCGCCTCGGCCAGATCGAGCCGCCCGTCATAGAGCGCCCGGCCGGTGATCACGCCTTCGATGCCGTCCGCGGCATGGGCGACCAGCGCATGGATGTCGGCGATGCTCGCCACGCCGCCGCTGGCGATCACCGGAATCGACGCATGGCGGGCAAGCGCGACCGTCGCCTCAACATTGCAGCCCTTCAGCAGCCCGTCGCGGCCGACATCCGTGAACAGCAGCGAGGCGACACCGGCATCGGCGAAGCGATCGGCGAGGTCGGTGATGCTGACGGTCGAGACCTCCGCCCAGCCATGGGTCGCGACATAGCCGTCGCGCGCGTCGACGCCGACGACGATCCTGCCCGGCAGCGCCCTGGCAGCCTCCTTGACCAACTCGGGATCCTGGAGCGCGGCCGTGCCGATGATGACGCGTTCGACGCCCAGGCCGAGCCAGCGGTCGATCGCCGCGCGGTCGCGAATGCCGCCGCCCAGTTCCACCTTGCCCGGAAAGGCCTTGAGGATCGCCTCCACCGCGCCGGCATTCACCGCCTTGCCGGCGAACGCCCCGTCCAGATCGACGACATGGAGCCAGTCGGCCCCCGCCTCGGCGAATTTGCGCGCCTGATCGGCGGGATCGTCACCATAGACGGTCGCACGCGCCATATCGCCTTCGGCCAGGCGGACGACCTGGCCGCCCTTGAGATCGATCGCGGGGAATACGGTTATCATAGCGGTAGAAAAATCCGTTCGTCCCGAGCGAAGTCGAGGGACGCGAGCGTTGCATGACGTGTCTCGACTTCGCTCGACACGAACGGGGACGGCCTAAAGGACATCACGGCCGCCACTCCAGGAATCGCCCGAGGAACCGCAGCCCATAGGCCTGGCTCTTCTCGGGATGGAACTGCACCCCGACGACATTCCCGCGCCCCACCGCCGCGGTGATCGGGCCGCCATGGTCGCTGGTCGCCAGCCGGTCGGCGGGGTCGGCCACGTCGAACGCGAAGCTGTGCAGATAATAGGCCTCGCCCGGGACGAGCAGCGCATGATCCCGCGCCGGCACGACATCGTTCCAGCCCATGTGCGGCACCTTGAAGTCCGCGCCGGGGGTCATCATCCGCACATCGCCGCCGATCCAGCCGAGCCCCGGCGTGCGGCCATGTTCGTGGCCCGCATCGGCGAGCAGCTGCATGCCGACGCAGACGCCGAGGAACGGCGCGCCGCGGTCATGCACCGCGCGGTTCATCGCCTCGATCATACCGGGGATGGCAGCCAGCCCCGCCATGCACGATCCGAAGGCGCCGACGCCCGGCAGCACGACGCGATCGGCCGAGGCGACCAGGTCGGGATCGGCGGTGACGGTGGGATTGCCCCCCGCCGCACGAAGCGCGTTGTCGACCGACCTCAGATTCCCCGCGCCATAATCGATGAGCGCGATCGTCTCGGGGCGCATGCCGGTCATGCGCTGCCCAGCGTTCCCTTGGTCGAGGGAATCGCGTCCGCCTTGCGGGGGTCGATCTCGGTGGCGACGCGCAGCGCACGGGCGAGGCCCTTGAAGCAGCTCTCGACGATATGGTGCATGTTGGCGCCATAGATATTCTCGACGTGGAGCGTGATCCCGGCCGCCTGCGCGAAGCTGTGGAACCAATGCTCGATCAGCTCGGTGTCCCATTCGCCGAGCTTCGGACCGGACAGCGCCACCTTCCACACCAGATAGGGCCGCCCGGAAATGTCGAGCGCGACACGGGTCAGCGTTTCGTCCATCGGCGCATAGGCGTGGCCGTAACGGGTGATGCCGCGCTTGTCGGCGAGCGCCTTGGCGAGCGCCTCGCCGATGGCGATGCCGCTGTCCTCGGTGGTGTGATGCTGGTCGATATGAAGGTCGCCGGCGATCTTCACCGTCAGGTCGATCAGCGAATGGCGCGACAACTGCTCGAGCATATGATCGAGGAATCCGATGCCGGTGGACACCGTGTAGGCGCCGCTGCCATCGAGATTCATCTCGACCGAAATGTCGGTCTCGCTGGTCTTGCGCGTGATCGATGCGGTCCGCATGGCCCACCCCTGAAGCTGGCTCGAAGCCGGTGTGGCAAATCCTCCACACCGGACGGCGCCGCTATAGCGAGGTTGCGCGACGCTGCAACGCCGACTTGACCGGGCCGGACTCAGCGTCCACCACAGCGCGATGAGCGACCAAGCGCCCGACAGCCTGATTCCCTATGACGAGATCGTCCAGGAGGCGCTGCGCGCCGTGGTCGGCCGGGTGCTGGGCGAGGTCGAAACCGCCGGCGGCCTCCCCGGCGAGCATCATTTCTACATCACCTTCAAGACGCAGGGCGCCGGGGTCGACATCCCCAGGCACCTCGTCGAGCGATTCCCCGACGAGATGACGATCGTCATCCAGAATCGATTCTGGGACCTGAAGGTGAAGCCCGACGGCTTCGAGGTGGGCCTGTCGTTCAACCAGGTGCCGGCCAAGCTGATCATCCCCTTTGCCGCCGTGACCGGCTTCGTCGATCCCGCGGTCAATTTCGCGCTGCAATTCCAGGCGCAGATCGATGATGACGGCGAGGACACCGGCCACAGCTCGGCCGGAAACGACGCCCCGGCAGCCCCGGGAGCTCCGGCCGAGGACGGCTCCAACGTCGTGTCGGTCGACTTTACCCGGAAGAAGTAGAACACGCGACCAGATCCAGAGAGTTGGAAGCCGGGCGCTCATGGCGCTATGGGCATTCGAAAGGTTGATCTTCGTCTCGTTGGCGTTCGGTTGTTGGCTCACACGCCAGGCCCATGTCTCTTGCGGCATGAAATGGCATTGCGCGTTATGACAGACATGGGTGCCAGCCTGCGCTGGCACGACGATATAGAGATCAGCCATGCCCGACACCCGCACCGAAACCGACAGCTTCGGGCCAATCGAGGTTCCCGCCTCCGCTTATTGGGGCGCACAGACCCAGCGTTCGATCGAGAATTTCCCGTTCGGCCCCGAAGAGCGGATGCCGATCGGGATCGTGCATGCCCTGGCGATCGTGAAACAGGCGGCGGCAAAGGTGAATCGCGGGCACGGGCTCGACCCCAAGCTCGCCCAGGCGATCGAGCAGGCGGCGGGCGAGATCGTCGCCGGCAAGCTCGACGACCAGTTTCCGCTGGTGATCTGGCAGACCGGCTCGGGCACCCAGTCGAACATGAACGTCAACGAGGTGATCGCCGGGCGCGCCAACGAGCTGCTGGCCGGTACGCGCGGCGGCAAGAGCCCGGTCCATCCCAACGACCATGTCAACATGGGCCAGTCCTCGAACGACAGCTTCCCGACCGCGCTGCACGTCGCCGCCGCGCTCGCGGTGCACCAGCGTCTCTATCCCGCGCTCGATGCGATGCTCGCCGACCTGCTCGCCAAGACCGCGGCGTGGGACGATATCGTCAAGATCGGCCGCACGCATCTGCAGGACGCCACCCCGCTCACGCTCGGCCAGGAGTTTTCGGGCTATGCCGCGCAGCTGATCGCTTGCCGCAAACGCCTCGAAGGCGCGGTGACCGGCGGCATGATGAAGCTTGCGCAAGGCGGCACGGCGGTCGGCACCGGGCTGAACGCAGCCCCCGGTTTCGCCGAGGACATCGCCGCCGAAATCGCCCGGCTGACCGGCCTGCCCTTCGTCACCGCTCCGAACAAATTCGAGGCGCTCGCCTCCAACGATGCGCTGGTCCACCTGTCGGGCACTCTCGGCACGCTGGCTGTCGCGCTCGGCAAGATCGCCAACGACATCCGCCTGCTCGGCTCGGGCCCGCGCGCCGGAATCGGCGAGCTGATCCTGCCCGAGAACGAACCCGGCAGCTCGATCATGCCGGGCAAGGTCAATCCCACCCAGGCCGAAATGCTGACGATGGTGGCCGCGCAGGTGATCGGCAACCATCAGGCGGTGACGATCGGCGGGCTGCAGGGCCATCTCGAACTCAACGTGTTCAAGCCGCTGATCGGCGCGGCGGTGCTTCGCTCGATCGCGCTGCTGTCGACCGGCATGGAGAGTTTCACGCGGCGCGCGCTGGCCGGTCTCGAACCCGACCGGCAGCGGATCGCCGATCTGGTCGGCCGATCGCTGATGCTGGTGACGGCGCTGGCGCCCGAGATCGGCTATGACAATGCCGCCAGGATCGCCAAGCATGCACATGCACAGGGCCTGACCCTGAAGGAAGCCGGCCTGGCGCTGGGCCTGGTCGACGAGGCGACGTTCGACCGGATCGTGCGGCCGGAAGACATGGTGGGAAGATAGCAGCCTCTCTCCACCGTCATTCCAGCGAAAGCTGGAATGACGCGGCAGAGTTAAAACGATAAGGAACTTCCACCTATCCCGCGCGATTCCTTGTCAAATCAGTTCCATAGGAGACACGCATGATCGGCAAGATTCTGGGCGCCCTGGTCGGCCGCGAGATCGACCGACGCGACGGCCGGGGCGGGCTCAAGGGTGCGGTTCTCGGCGCGGCCGGCGCCGGCCTCATCCGCCGCGCCGGCCCGATCGGCCTGCTGATCGGCGGCGCCTGGGTCGCCAAGAAAGCGATGGACCGTCGCAAGGCGGACCGCGCCGCAGGGAGCATCTCTTCGCACGAATGACGCGCCGCGAGCGGCACGATCTCGCATTGACGCGGACGCCTTGTCCGATGCAAGTGCCGCCATGGCCCATCTTTCGCTCAAGCGCCGTGGCGTGCTGTTCGTCCTCTCCTCGCCTTCCGGGGCGGGCAAATCCACCATCGCCCGCCGGCTGCTCGCGTCCGACGACCATCTCAAGATGTCGGTCTCGGCGACGACCCGCCCGATGCGGCCCGGCGAGGTCGAGGGTGTCGATTATCATTTCGTCGACCTCGAGCATTTCCGCGCAATGGCATCGAAGCACGAGTTCCTCGAATGGGCGCATGTCTTCAACCATCGCTATGGCAGCCCCAAGCAGCCGATCGAAGACATGCTCGCGGCCGGGCTCGACGTGCTGTTCGACATCGACTGGCAGGGCGCGCAGCAGCTTTACCAGACCTGCGGCGGCGATGTGGTCCGCGTCTTCATCCTGCCGCCGTCGATGGAGGAGCTCGAGGATCGGCTGCGCCGCCGCGCGACCGACAGCGAAGAGGTGATCAACGGCCGGATGCAGCGCGCCGCCGCCGAGATCAGCCACTGGGACGGTTATGACTATGTCCTCATCAATGACGACATCGACCGCTGCTTCGCCGAGGTGAAGGATATCCTCGAAGCGGAGCGCCTCAAGCGCAGCCGCCAGACCGGCCTGATCGGTTTCATCCGCAAGCTGACGACGCCCGCGGCATAACGCAGGCCAGCGCAGTCGCGGCGCAGGACATGGCGGCGTCCAGGGCGCCGCGCAAGCCGACCGCTGCAACGCCCCACCGCAGTTTGGCTTGCATGCGATGGCATTGAGCCTAGCCTGCCGCGATCTGGTTTGGAGAGGAGGCAGCCCATGGCCAAGACCTTGATCGGCGGCGTCGTCGCCGGGATCGCGCTGTATCTGGTGGGGTTCCTGTTCTGGGGAACGCCGCTGAGCCTGCTCGCCTTCAACAGCATCGGCGAGCCGCAATCGGCGGCGCTCCAGCAGGCGCTGGCGGAAACGCTGACGACGAGCGGCACCGGCACCTATCTGGTGCCCGCCACCGGCACCGCGGCCGGCGACCTGCTTTACGCCCGCGGCCCGGTCGCGATGGTGCATTTCAACACGTCCGGCTTTCCGGTCGTCGACTCGGGCGCGCTTCTGTCCGGATTCCTGCTCGCGATCGTTACCGGCCTCATCATCGCCCTGGCGCTCGGCGCCATTGGATCGCGGGTCACCGACTTCTTCAGCCGCGCCCAAGTCGCGGTGCTGTTCGCGCTGGCGGGCACGCTCTATACCGAGCTCGGTCAGCCGATCTTCAACCATTTCGGCTTCGGCTACTGGACCTACCTCTTCCTGAGCGACTTCATCGGGCTGTCGGTGGCAGGCCTGATCATCGCGCGCTGGTTCCTGCCACGCGGCGGAATTCAGAGCTGAAGAGCCGCTAGACGAGTAACCCCAGAAACCGCGCCGCCGCCCTGAAATCCGCCGATCGCGCGTCGCGGGCGAACGTGGCCAGCTCGTCCTCGCCCCATTGCTCGACCTGCCACAGCTCGTCGAGGTGCGCCGCGTCGAACGCCGCCCGGCCATCGATCTCGCCTTCGGCCAGCGCCAGCGCGATCACCAGCGAGCCCGATATGGTGATCAGCTGCTGCAGCCCTGCGAGCTGGAAGTGCCCATAGCCGCGGATCGCCGCGCTCAATCGGGCGATGGTTTCATCGGGCTGGGGGCAGTGGATGATGCCATGCACGATCTCGAACTCGATCCCGTAGCGCTGCTGCGCCCAGTCGATCAGCGGGTCCCAGCACTCGGCCTGGTGCCCAACCAGCTCGGCCGGGCTCTCGGCCCGATAACACAGCAGGTCGGTCTCGGCATAGACGGCCAGCATCTGCGCGAAAGCGGCAGGATCGGGCGCGATCTGGTCGATTGCGGCGTTGGCGAGGCCGGTCAGCGGCATCGATCGCGGATCGATGGTTTCGGCCTGCGCCTCCCATTCGGCAGCGACCGCGGCTGCGAGCGCCGGCGTGGGCAGCACGAGTTCGAGGCGGGCGGGAGTCTTGACGGCCCGACCGTCGAGCCGGATCGCGCCGCCGCCGGCCACCGGCTCGACCGACACTGTCTTGTAGAAACGCTTCACGCTTTCGCCACCATCGCCCGCCGGAGGATTTCAGGGAGCTGATCGGGGCTTTCCGCGACGAAATGCGCACCCTCCTCGAACAGCTCCGCGGTCAAATGATAGCCCCAGGACACACCGACCGCGGTGCAGCCCGCGGCAACCGCCATGCCGATATCGAAGCTGGTGTCGCCGATCATCGCGCTCGTTCCCGGCCGCGCGCCGGCATCGGCCATCGCCTGCTCGATCATCGCCGGGTGCGGCTTTGACGGATGCCGGTCGGCAGTCTGCAACGACACGAACATATCGGCTATGCCATGGACGTCGAGGCAATGGCGCAGGCCGCGATCGGACTTGCCGGTGGCGACCGCCAGCAGCCAGCCATCGGCCTCGAGCGCATGCAGTACCTCGACGATGCCCGGAAACAGTGGTTCCTCGACCTGGCCAGCACCGCGCAGCGCCTGGAAAGCGCGCTTGTACATGTCCCCGAGCCGGGCATGGAGCGCGGGCTCTCCCTCCGGCAGCAATGCGCGCATCGCCTCGGTCAGGCTGAGGCCGACGACCCGGCGGATGGCGCCATGGGCCGGCGGCACCAGCTGCTCGGCGCCGAAGGCGTCGATCATCGCGCGGCAGATATTCGCCTGGCTGTCGACCAGCGTGCCATCGCAGTCGAAGATCGCCAGCCGGTTGGCGGCGCCTGCGCTCATTCGCGGTTCCGGCCGCGCCGCTCGCCGCGCCGGGCCTTGCGGGCGTCCTTGGCCTTGTGGGCGATTGCGCGACGCCTGCCTTCGGCGGTTTCGGAGAATTTGACGTCGTCCACAGGCAGGGCGTTGCCCTTGCTTTCCTCGAAGCCCAGGTTGCGCAACGTCTCCGCGAAATGCTCGGGGAGCTCGGCGACGACGTCGACCACGCCGCCATCGGGATGATCGACCTTCAGCCGCCGCGCATGAAGATGCATCTTGCGGCTGATCGTGCCGGACAGGAAAGCTTCGGCGCCGCCATATTTGCCGTCGCCGACGATTGGATGGCCGATCGCCGCCATGTGGACGCGCAGCTGATGGGTGCGTCCGGTATAGGGCTGCAGCTCGACCCAGCAGGCGCGGTTGCCGGCGCGCTCGATCACTCGATAGCGGGTGCGCGCAGGGCTGCCTTCCTTCTCGTCGACGTGCATCTTCTCGCCGCCGGTGCCGGGCTGCTTGCCGATCGGCAACTCGACCATGCCGTCGGTGATCGAGGGCACGCCGGTGACGATCGCCCAATAGACCTTGCGCGCGGTGCGGCTGCTGAACGCCTTGGCGAAGTGCGCCGCCGCGCGCGAGGTGCGCGCGAGCAGCAGCACGCCCGACGTATCCTTGTCGAGCCGGTGGACCAGCTTGGGCCGGTTCTCAGCTTCGAATTGGAGCCCGTCGAGCAGCCGGTCGACATGATGCTCGGTCTTGGTGCCGCCCTGCGTGGCGAGACCCGGCGGCTTGTTGATGACGATCGCCTGGCGGTCCTGGTGGATGACGAAGCCGCGGACCAGCTCGGTCTCCTCCGCCGACAGCGGTTCGCGCGGGGCCTTGGGACGCGGCGCCTTCGCGGCGGTGGCGGCCGCTGCGGCGACCTCGGGCGGGGGCAGGCGGATCATCTGTCCCGCTTCGAGCCGGTCGCCGGGCGCAGCGCGCTTGCCGTTGACGCGCAGCTGGCCGGTGCGCGCCCAGCGCGACACGATGTTGAAGCTGGTGTCCGGCATGTGCCGCTTGAACCAGCGGTCGAGCCTGATGCCGTCGTCATCGTCGGCGACCACGAACTGGCGCATCTCGGCCTGGGTGGCGCCGGTGGCGGGAGCTTCACTCATGCCAGTGTCCGCCCGAGGCCGAGGCCGAGGAACAGCATCAGCACGGACCCCGCGACCGACGACACCGCATAGGCGCCCGCCATGACATATTCGCCGCGCGACAGCATGTTGAAAGTCTCCAGGCTGAACGCCGAAAAGGTGGTGAAACCGCCCAGCACGCCGACGCCGAGGAACAGCCGAAGCGGCTCGCCCTCGATCGGCGTGCGCGCGATCACCCCGGCGAGCACGCCCATCAGCAATCCGCCCAGCAGGTTGACGAGCCAGGTACCGAACGGAAAGCCGGGGCCCAGATTCCTGAGCGCGACCGTGCCGATATGGTAGCGAAAGCCTGCGCCGATGGCGCCGCCGAGCATGACGAGAAAAAGCGGGGGCATGGCGGCCCTTTAGCCGCAAGGGCGATTGGGCGCCAGTGGCGGCTTGGCTTGTTGCCGCCCCGACATGGCCGGATGGCTAGTCGAAGGGTCGGGGCCTGGAGTCGGACCCTAGCCCTTCACGAGAATCCGTCCGGCGGTGCCGCCCGCGGCCGGCGCCGTTTCTATGATCACGGCATCGCCGCCCGGCTTCGTCGCCGTCAGCGTTACCTTGCCGCCGGAGCCGGCGACGCTGGTTCCGCTGAACCCGCTGGCGCGCACCGCCCTGGCATAATAAGCGGCGAGCAGATCGGGCGCGGCGGGGCTGGTGAAGCGCATCTCGACGACCCCGTCGCTGGCGCCCTCGCGCGCCGTGACGTTGAGGCCGTTCAGCTTCGTCCCCGGGTATAATTTTATCCCGTCGATATCCATGTCGTCGCCGCTCAGCGAAATCCCGGGGACTTTCATTCGGCCGTCGAGCCCGGGGATCGCGATCGACACGCCCTGCGTCCCGTCCGGCTGCGCAATCGCGACGTCGCGATCGGCGTCGGGCTTCGCCGACCCCTGGCCGTCCTTGCCGACCTTCAGCTCGCAGGCGGCGAGCAGCAGCATCGGCACCGCCAGCCCTGCCATGGCCTTGCGCATCCTGTCCTCCTCCTCGGCGGCGTCTCCCGAAACTGTATTATATTAGCAGTACAGCTGTTGCAATCCGAACCTTCATCGGCGATGCTTGGCGCCATGTTCAATCTCGTCTCGCTGATCATCGGCTTCATCGCGCTCGGCGGAGCGATCCTCGGCTTCTTTCCGTTCCTCGGCTGGATGAACTGGGCGGTGGTGCCGCTCGCGCTGATGGGTGCCGGCTTCGGCATGGTGTCGCAGCACGACAGCGGGCGGCGTCTCAACAGCTTCGTGCTGGTGGTCGGTATCGTCCGGCTGATCATCGGCGGCGGCCTGTTCTGATGGATCCCCAGGCGCTGATCGCATCGCTCGGCCTCGCCCCCCATCCCGAGGGCGGCTGGTATCGCGAGACATGGCGCGAAACGGCGGGGCGCGAAACGGCGGGCGGCGACCAACGCGGCCATGCCACCGCCATCTATTTCCTGCTCGAAGCTGGCCAGCGTTCGCACTGGCACCGGGTCGACGCTGCCGAAATGTGGTTGTTCCATGCCGGCACCGCGATCGATCTGCGGATGGCGCCCGGCGACTCCGGGGCGGTCGAGACGATCCGGGTCGGCGTCGACGTCGCGGCGGGCGAGCGGCCACAGGCGCTGGTACCGGCCGGCTGGTGGCAGGCGGCCGAGACACGCGATGGCTGGGCGCTGCTGAGTTGCGTCGTGGCGCCGGGGTTCGACTTCGCCGGCTTCGAGCTCGCCGCGCCGGATTGGCAGCCCCGATCCGCGCCCTGAGCCCCTTGCTTGCCAACAACGATGAAAGTCGGCACTTTGCACGCGCCGGAGGATGGGGATCCGACCGGGGGGATATTCGATGACGCCAGCCGAGCTTGCCGCGCACCTGCCGAAGGGCAGCGTGTTCGCCGAATGCGATGACGCCCAGCTTGCCGACCTGCTCAGCGTCGGCAGCGTCCACGCGACCCGCGCCAATGACGAAATCTTGCGCCAGGGCGACGAGGGCACCTCGCTGGTGATCGTGCTCGACGGCGTGGTGCGCATCTCGATGGTCACCCCCAATGGCCGTGAGATCATCCTCGATTATGCCGAAGCCGGCACCGTGATCGGGGAGATTGCGGTGCTCGACGGCCAGCCCCGCACCGCCTCGGCGACCGCCATGTGGGCGGGCCGCTTTTTCCGCCTGTCGCGCACCGCCTTCGAAGGCTTCATCGAGCGCCATCCCAAGGTGGCGATCCGGCTGCTGCGCGAAATGGCGCGGCGGCTGCGCGAAACCGACAGCACCATCGAGAGCGACCGCGCCTTCACGACCGGCCCGCGGCTCGCCCGCTACCTGAAGCGGCTGACGGACCAGAAGGTCCACGGCACGCGGCTGACGCGCGATCTCAGCCAGTCCGAATTGGGCAGTTTCGTCGGCATCAGCCGCGAGAATATCAACCGCCAGCTCGCCGCCTGGGCTAGCGAAGGCGTGATCGAGCTCACCCAGGGCAAGATCCGCATCGTCGATTTCGAGTATCTGACCCAGATCGCCGAGGCGGTGGACTAAGCGGCAAGCTTGACCTTGCCCCGTGCAAGGCCGACATGCCCGCCATGAATCGCGTCAGCGCCAAAATCTGTGGGCTTTCGTCTCCCGAGACCGTCGGTGCGGCGGTGCGGCTGGGCGCCAGTCATGTCGGTTTCGTCTTCTTTCCGAAGAGTCCGCGCAACGTCACCCCCGAGCAGGTAGCCTCGCTTACCCCGATCGTGCCGCCGCAGATCGGCAAGGTCGGCGTGTTCGTCGATGCCGACGATGCCCTGATCGACCAGGCGATCCTGGTCGGCGGGATCGACACGCTCCAGCTCCATGGCAGCGAGCCGCCCGAACGAGTCGCCGGACTGCGCGCCCGCCATCCGAAGATCGGCCTGTGGAAAGCGGTTCCGGTCCGCACCCGCACCGACCTGCAGGCGGCGCGGTCCTATGCCACGATCGCCGACCTGATCCTCTACGATGCCAAGACCCCGGCAGGCACGCTGCCCGGAGGCATGGGCCTGCGCTTCGACTGGACGCTCCTCGACGGCTTCGCCCATCCCCAGCGCTGGGCGCTGTCGGGCGGGATCGATGCCGCCAATGTCGAGCGTGCGGCGGCCATCACCGGCGCGCGGCTGATCGACATCTCCTCCGGCGTGGAAACCGCACCGGGGATCAAGGATATGGACAAGATCGCCGCCTTCCTTCAACGGATCGCATCATTATGACCGCCATTCCCAACACTCTGCGCAACGGCCCCGACGAGCGCGGGCTTTTCGGCCAGTTCGGCGGCCGCTATGTCAGCGAGACGCTGATGCCGCTGATCCTCGATCTCGAGCGTGAATATCGCGCGGCGAAGGCTGATCCCGCGTTCAAGGCCGAATTCGACGACCTGATGACGCATTATGTCGGCCGCCCCAGCCCGCTTTATTATGCCGAGCGGCTGACCGAGCATCTCGGCGGGGCCAAGATCTATCTGAAGCGCGAGGAACTGAATCACACCGGCGCGCACAAGATCAACAACTGCATCGGGCAGATCCTGCTCGCCCGCCGGATGGGCAAGACCCGCATCATCGCGGAAACAGGCGCCGGCCAGCACGGGGTCGCCACCGCGACGGTCGCGGCGCGCTTCGGCCTGCCCTGCACGATCTTCATGGGCGCGGTCGATGTCGAGCGGCAGCAGCCCAATGTCTTCCGGATGCGGTTGCTGGGCGCGGAGGTCCATGCCGTCACCTCGGGTTCGCAGACCCTCAAGGACGCGATGAACGAGGCGCTGCGCGACTGGGTCGCGAACGTCCACGACACTTTCTACATCATCGGAACCGCAGCCGGCCCGCACCCTTATCCCGAGCTGGTGCGTGATTTCCAGTCGGTGATCGGCACCGAAACCCGCGAGCAGATGCTGGCGGCGGAGGGGCGCCTGCCTGACATGCTGATCGCTCCTGTCGGCGGCGGATCGAACGCGATCGGCCTGTTCCACCCATTCCTCGACGACCCGCAGGTCGAGATGATCGGCGTCGAGGCGGCGGGCGAGGGGATCGACAGTGGCAAGCATGCCGCCAGCCTCGCCGGCGGCGAACCCGGCGTGCTCCACGGCAATCGCACCTACCTGCTCCAGGACGAGGACGGCCAGATCACCGAGGCGCATTCGATCTCGGCGGGGCTCGACTATCCGGGGATAGGCCCCGAGCATAGCTGGCTGCACGACATCGGCCGGGTGAACTATGTCCCCGTCACCGATGCCGAGGCGCTCGACAGCTTCCAGCGGCTGGCCAAGCTTGAAGGCATCATCCCGGCCCTGGAGACGGCGCACGCCCTCGCCGCGGTGGAGAAGATCGCGCCGGGCCTCCCCGCCGACAAGCTGATCGTGGTCAATCTGTCGGGGCGCGGCGATAAGGATATCTTCACCGTGGCGAAGGCGCTGGGAGTAGAAATATGAGCCGCCTTGCCGACAGCTTCGCCCGCACGCGCGCCGAGGGCCGCGCTGCGTTGATCGCGTTCGTCACCGGCGGCGATCCAACGCCGGGCGACACGGGCGCGATCCTCGATGCGCTGGTCGAGGGCGGCGCCGACGTGATCGAACTCGGCATGCCGTTCACCGATCCGATGGCCGACGGGCCGGCGATCCAGCGCGCCAATCTCCGCTCGCTGGCCGCAGGCACCACCACGGCGGATCTTCTCGAGATCGCCAGGGCATTCCGTACCCGCCATCCCAGCGTGCCGCTGGTGCTGATGGGCTATGCCAATCCGATGGTCCGCCGCGGCGCGCCCTGGTTCGCCGCGGAAGCCGCTCGCGCCGGGGTGGACGGCGTGATCTGCGTCGACATCCCGCCCGAGCAGGACGCCGAGCTTGGCCCGGCGCTACGCGCGGCAGGGCTCGACCTGATCCGCCTCGCCACGCCGACCACCGATGCCGCGCGGCTTCCGGCCGTGCTGGAAGGCGCGTCCGGCTTCCTTTATTATGTCTCGGTGGCAGGCATCACCGGCCTGCAGCAGGCGGGGCAGGCCAGCATCGAGGCCGCCGTCGCCCGCTTCAAGGCGGCGACCGACCTGCCGGTGGCGGTCGGTTTCGGCGTGCGCGGGCCCGAGCAGGCCGAAGCGATCGGCCGCGTCGCCGATGGCGTCGTCGTCGGCTCCGCGATCGTCGAGCTGATCGGCGAGCATGGCGCGGGCTCAGCGCCGCTGGTCCGCGATTTCATTTCCACCTTGAGCGCGGCGGTCCGTCGCGCCGTCAGGGAGAAGGCCGCATGAGCTGGCTCGACAGTGTCCGCAAGAAGATCCCGTTCATCGCCAAGCGCGAGAGCCCCGACAATCTCTGGCATAAATGTCCAGCCTGCCAGCAGATGATCTTCTCGAAGGAATATGAGGCAAACCTGTCGGTCTGCCCGAAATGCAACCATCATGGCCGGATCGGCCCCGGTGCGCGCTTCGACCACCTGTTCGACGGCGGCGTCCACACCGTGCTGCCGAGCCCGCAGGTCCGCGAAGATCCGCTGAAGTTCCGCGACACCAAGCGCTACAGCGATCGCATCAAGACCGCCCGCACCGCGACCGGCGAGCAGGACGCGCTGATCAACGCCCGCGGCACGATCGAGGGCTTCAGGGCGGTGGTCGGCGTGCAGGACTTCGCCTTCATGGGCGGATCGATGGGCCTCGCGGTGGGCAGCGCCTTCATCGCCGGCATCGACGCGGCGATCGCCGACAAATGCCCCTATATCATCTTCACCGCGGCGGGCGGCGCACGCATGCAGGAGGGCATCCTCTCGCTGATGCAGATGCCGCGCACCACCGTGGCGATCGCCAAGCTGCGCGAGGCCGGGCTGCCCTATATCGTGGTGATGACCGATCCGACCACCGGCGGCGTCACCGCCTCCTACGCCATGCTGGGCGACATCCAGATCGCCGAGCCGGGCGCCCTGATCGGCTTCGCCGGACAGCGGGTGATCGAGCAGACGATCCGCGAGAAGCTGCCCGAAGGTTTCCAGCGCGCCGAATATCTGCTCGAGCACGGCATGCTCGACATGGTCGTCGACCGTCACAGCCTGCGCGCCGAGCTGGCGCGGCTGATCGACTTCCTCTGCCCTGGGAAAAAGGCGGCCTAGCCTCAGCGGCAGGACAGGACTATCCTCTCCGTCATTCCCGCCAAAGCGGGAATCCATGGAGGAGGGGCGATGGAGGATCTAACCTTCCCTGGCCGTAAATTCCCGCTTTCTGGGGAATGACGGACCGTTTTACGAGAACGCTTCAGTCGTATGGCCGACCACGCTTCCTCCACCGACCCGGCCGTCCAGGCCCAGCTCGATCGCCTGACGCTGCTTTCCCCCGGCGCCGATATCCTCGGGCTCGAGCGTATCTCGCAGCTGATGGAGCGGCTCGACCACCCCGAGCGCAGGCTTCCGCCGGTGTTCCACGTCGCCGGCACCAACGGCAAGGGATCGACCTGCGCCTATCTGCGCGCGGCGATCGAAGCCGCGGGGATGAGCTGCCATGTCTTCACCAGCCCCCATCTTATCCGCTTCAACGAGCGCATCCGCATCGCCGGCGAGCTGATCGCCGATGCCGAGCTTGCGCCGCTGCTCGCCGAGGTGCTCGATGTCGCGGACGGCATCGGCGCAAGCTTCTTCGAGGTCACCACCGCGGCTGCGCTGCTCGCCTTCTCGCGGGCGCCGGCCGATGCCTGCATCATCGAGGTCGGGCTCGGCGGACGGCTCGATGCCACCAACATCATCCCCGCGCCGTTGATCTGCGGGGTCGCGCAGCTCGGGCTCGATCATCAGAGCTTCCTCGGCGACACGATCGAGGACATCGCCGCCGAAAAGGCCGGCATCGCCAAGCGCGGCGTGCCGATCGTCACGCTCCATTATCCGGCGACGATCGCCAATCGCGTCGGCCAGGTAATCGATGCAGCAGGCGCCATCTGGCATATGAAGGGCGGATCCTGGGATGCCGCCGCCTATCAGGGCCGGCTCCATTATCGCGATGGCGCGGGCAAGCTCGATCTGCCGCTTCCGGGCCTTGCCGGGCAGCATCAGGCGATGAATGCAGGCCTGGCGATCGCCATGCTGCGACAGCAGGACGCCCTCGCCATCCCCGCCTCGGCGCTACGCGCCGCAATGGGCTGGGCCGACTGGCCGGCCCGGCTTCAGAATGTCCGCGGCGGAGCCCTCGTCGAAAAGCTGCCGCCCGGGGCCGAGCTGTGGATCGATGGCGGCCACAATCCGTCTGCGGGCCGCGTTATCGGCGACTTCCTGCGCAGCCATGTCGCGATCGACCGGCCGCTGCACATCGTCATGGGCCTGCTCGAGAACAAGGACGCCGCCGGCTTCCTCGCCGCCATGGGACAGCTGCACGCCCGCTTCCACATGGTTCCGGTGCGGGGCCACGCCCACCACAGGCCAACCGAACTGGCGGAGATCGCCAGCCTGGCTGGGTTCACCGCGGTTGCCTGTGACGGAATCGAGGCGACGATCGCCGCGATCGCACGGCGTCATGCCGGTAGCGCGCCACCCACCGTGCTGATCGCGGGTTCGCTCTACCTGGCCGGCGAGGCGCTGGCGCTGAACGGAACCGTTATCGATTGAAGCCCTGTCCCTGCCCCGAAGGGAAAGGGCACGTCATCAGATTTCCAGCCGGAAAACCGTCCCGTCGCGGATGATCCGTCCCGCGGTCGCCCCCGGCCAATGCGTACCGATCATCAGCACGTCGCGCTCCGCCGCGTCGGCGAACACCGCCTGGCGGGTGCGGATCGCCTGTTCGGCATCATGATCGATCGGCATGCCCCATTCGAGATATGCAAGCTGGCTCGGATGGTGGGCCATGTCGCCGGTGATCAGCGCCTCCTTGCCGCCGGAGCGGATGCGGATGCTGACATGCCCCGCCGAATGGCCGATCGTCGGCACCAGGCTGACCTCGTCGCAGACCTGATGGATCCCCTCGACCAGATCGACCAGACCCGCATCGATCACCGGCCGGATCGAATCCGCGAAGGTCTGGCGCTGGACCAGCGCCCAGTCATTGCCGGTGTACACGCCCTCGTCGCGTTCCCAATAATCATATTCGGTGCGATTGATCAGATAGCGGGCTTTGGGAAATGTCGGCGTCCAGCACCCGTCGACGAGCATCGTGTTCCACCCGACATGGTCGAAATGGAGGTGGGTACACAGCACCACGTCGAAACTCTCGCGCGCAAAGCCGGCGGCTTCCAGATTGGCGAGGAACGGGGTCTGGAGATGCTCCATCCCCGGCGACGCTCGTTCCTTGTCGTTGCCGACGCAGGTATCGACCATGATCCGCCGGGTCGGCGTCTCGACGATGAGCGCATGGATGCTCATCAGCGCCAGCCCCTCGGGACTGCGGAAATCGGATTGGAGCCAGGGGATCGCCCGGAAGGCCTCGCTGGTCGCATTGGCGAAGATATCCTCGATCGCCGCGCTCATCGCGAACTCGACCAGCTTGCTGACCTTCACCTCGCCGATCTGCCAGCTCTGCAGCGCGGTCGCGCGCTCGAGCACGGCGGCGCCAGACGGGGCGAACGATATCTCCGCCATATCCTCTCCTCAGCCGCCTTGATCGCCGATCATCGACTCGCAGCCTGCCAGCCTTATCGGCGGAGATCGAGCAGTTGGCAAAGAGCCGATCGCCGCGCCGGTTCCTTTGACCGCCGCCCTTCTTTATTGCGATTGACTTGCAATAGCATAAATGATCTGTTCTCGGTATTCGAAAGGAGAGCACCATGTCCGAGCACGCCGAGTCCACCGCCCGCCTTCTGCCCCACAGCACCCCCGATGGCAGCGGTGCGCGACTGTTCCTCAGCAGCGTGCGCCGGATGGGAGTCGGGGGGCTCGGCGACGCCCAGGCCGCCAGCGCGCTGATCGGCGCTTTCGGCTTGTCCTTCCGCCGTCCGCTGGTGCTGATGCGCGCGCTGATGGCCGAGATGGCGCGTGCTTCGCAGCGATCGATCATGATCGCGCCCTCGTGCTGCTGCCGCATGACGATCGCCGAATCGATGCTGCTCGGCGCGGTGGCGAGGTCGTCGGAGCGGCCGCGCCAGTCGCATGACATGCTGTGCCACCTGTGCGGCATGGAAAGCGCCATCGGCGTGCTGTCGAGCGCGCAGGCGGTGGCGCAGGCGTTCGCCGATCTGGGCCGGCCGATCGAAGCAGGATAATCGCGGCTTCGGCCCCTTTCGTTTGGCCATCGCGCTCGCTATAGCCCCGTGGATTCTCGCAATTGCAGCACAGGGGCTACAGCAATGACGGCCGTCGGTCAGGACACTCTCAAAACCCGCTCTACCCTCAACGTCGACGGCAAGCATTACGCCTATTATTCGCTCGCCAAGGCGGCGGGCCAGCTCGGCGATATCTCGCGCCTGCCCTTCTCGATGAAGGTGCTGCTCGAAAACCTGCTGCGGTTCGAGGACGGCGTCACCGTGACCGTCGAGGACGTCAAGGCGATCATCGACTGGCAGAAGGAGCGCAAGTCCGACCGCGAGATCCAGTATCGCCCGGCGCGCGTGCTGATGCAGGATTTCACCGGCGTGCCCTGCGTGGTCGATCTGGCCGCGATGCGCGACGCGATGAACAAGCTCGGCGGCGACGCCCAGAAGATCAATCCGCTGGTGCCGGTCCATCTCGTGATCGACCATTCGGTGATGGTCGACAGCTTCGGCACGCCGAAGGCGTTCGACGAAAATGTCGCGCTCGAATATGCCCGTAACGGCGAGCGTTATGAATTCCTCCGCTGGGGTTCGAAGGCGCTCAACAACTTCAAGGTGGTCCCTCCCGGCACCGGCATCTGCCACCAGGTCAATCTCGAGAATCTCGCCCAGGCGGTGTGGAGCTCGGCCGACGGCTCGGGCACCCCGGTCGCCTATCCCGACACCTGCGTCGGCACCGACAGCCATACCACGATGATCAACGGCCTCGGCGTGCTCGGCTGGGGCGTCGGCGGCATCGAGGCCGAAGCTGCGATGCTCGGCCAGCCGGTGTCGATGCTGATCCCCGAAGTGGTCGGGTTCAAGCTGTCGGGCACCCTGACCGAGGGTATCACCGCCACGGACCTGGTGCTGACCGTCACCCAGATGCTCCGCGCCAAGGGCGTGGTCGGCCGGTTCGTCGAATTCTACGGCCCGGGCCTCGACTCGCTGTCGCTCGCCGACCGCGCGACGATCGCCAACATGGCGCCGGAATATGGCGCCACCTGCGGCTTCTTCCCGATCGATGACGCGACGCTCGTCTATATGCGCCTCACCGGCCGCCCGGCGGAGACGATCGAGCTGACCGAAGCCTATGCCAAGGAGCAGGGCTTCTGGCGCGACGCGACCGCCCCCGATCCGGTGTTCACCGACAATCTCGAGCTCGACATGTCGACCGTGCTGCCGTCGATGGCCGGCCCCAAGCGCCCGCAGGACCGCGTCCTGCTCAGCTCGGTCGACGAGGGTTTCAACAATGAGCTCGCCTCGGGCTACAAGAAGGGCGACGAAGGCGACAAGCGCGTCGCCGTCGAGGGCGAAGACTTCCAGATCGGCCATGGCGATGTCGTGATCGCCGCGATCACCAGCTGCACCAACACCTCGAACCCGTCGGTGCTCGTCGCCGCCGGCCTGGTTGCGCGCAAGGCGAACGCCTTCGGGCTGAAGGCCAAGCCCTGGGTCAAGACCAGCCTTGCTCCCGGATCGCAGGTGGTCACCGACTATCTCGACCGCGTAGGCCTGCAGAAGGATCTCGACGCGGTCGGTTTCAACCTCGTCGGCTATGGCTGCACGACCTGCATCGGCAATTCCGGCCCGCTCGCCGAGCCGATCTCGAAGGCGATCAACTCGAACGACCTGGTCGCCTCGGCGGTGCTTTCGGGCAACCGCAACTTCGAAGGGCGCGTTTCACCCGACGTGCGCGCCAATTATCTGGCATCGCCGCCGCTGGTGGTCGCCTATTCGATCTTCGGCACCACTGCCAAGGACATTACCGTCGAACCGATCGGCGAGTCGACCGACGGCAAGCCGGTCTATCTGAAGGACATCTGGCCGACGACCGCGGAGGTGGCGAATACCGTCGCGGCGGCGATCGACTCGGAGATGTTCTCGAAGCGCTACGCCGATGTGTTCCTGGGCGACAAGAACTGGCAGGCGATCGACGTCGAGGGTTCGGACACCTACACATGGCGCGCCGGATCGACCTATGTCGCCAACCCGCCCTATTTCGAGGGCATGTCGATGACGCCGGCACCGGTGCAGGACATCATCGAGGCGCGTCCGCTGGCGATCTTCGCCGACTCGATCACCACCGACCACATCAGCCCGGCGGGCTCGATCAAGGCCGACAGCCCGGCGGGACGCTTCCTGACCGAGCATCAGGTGTCGAAGGCGGATTTCAACAGCTATGGCGCGCGCCGCGGCCATCATGACGTGATGATGCGCGGCACCTTCGCCAATATCCGCATCAAGAACCAGATGATCCCCGGCATCGAAGGCGGCATGACCAAGCACATCCCGACCGGGGAAGTGATGGCGATCTACGACGCCGCGATGAAGTACAAGGCGGAGGGTACCCCGCTGGTGGTGGTCGCCGGCAAGGAATATGGCACCGGATCGTCGCGCGACTGGGCGGCGAAGGGCACCAACCTGCTCGGCGTCCGCGCGGTCATCACCGAGAGCTTCGAGCGCATCCACCGCTCGAACCTCGTGGGCATGGGCGTGCTGCCGCTGCAGTTCGCCGAGGGCATCGATCGCACGACGCTCAAGCTCGACGGCACCGAGACCTTCACCATCGAGAATGTCGCCGGCCTGCGCCCGCGCCAGACCGTATCGGTGAAGCTCACTCGCGCCGACGGCTCGACCGAGACGTTCGAGACGCTCTGCCGGATCGATACCGTCAACGAACTCGAATATTTCCTCAACGGCGGCATCCTCCACTACGTGCTGCGCAAGCTGGCCGCGTAAGGGACGCCGTTTTGAAGACAGGGCCGGTCCGCTGCGAGGCGGGCCGGCCTTTTTCTTGCCGGAGGCCCTCACCTCCGCGAGAGAACGGACGCCCGTTAACCATGTTCTAACGCGTTCCCGCCATTGTCCGCCGAGCTCCGGACGATGAGGGAAGTACATGCCGCGTGCCACGAATCACGCCGATGTGGCGATCATCGGCGCAGGACCGGCCGGGCTCACCGCCGGCTATATGCTCGGCAAGGCAGGGTTCAGCGTCACCCTGGTCGAGAAGGATCCGGTGCAGGTCGGCGGCATCAGCCGGACGGTCGAGCACCAGGGCTTCCGGTTCGACATCGGCGGCCATCGCTTCTTCTCCAAGTCGCGCGAGGTGGTCGATCTCTGGAACGAACTGCTGCCCGACGACTTCATCGAGCGGCCGCGGATGAGCCGGATCTATTATGGCGGCAAATATTACAGCTATCCGCTGCGGGCGTTCGAAGCGCTGCGCAATCTCGGCCTGTGGCAGTCGAGCCTGTGCATGGCATCCTTCTTTCGCTGGAAACTCTTCCCCCACAAGGAAGTGAAGAGCTTCGAGCAATGGGTGGTCAACCAGTTCGGAGCGCGCTTGTTCGGCATCTTCTTCAAGACCTACACCGAGAAGGTGTGGGGCATGCCGTGCGACGAGATGTCGGCCGACTGGGCGGCCCAGCGCATCAAGGGTCTCAGCCTGGGCAAGGCGGTGCTCGACGGGATGCGGCGTTCGCTGGGGCTCAACAAGCGGCCCAATGACGGCATGCAGACAAAGACGCTGCTGGAAAGCTTCCGCTATCCGCGCAAGGGCCCTGGCATGATGTGGGACGCCGCGCGCGACCGCATCCTCGAACAGGGCAACCGCCTGCTGATGGGGCACCAGCTCCATCAGCTGTCCTGGGATGCGACGGCCGGCTATTGGCGGGTTGCGGCGATGGGGCAGGACGGCCGGCTGGCGATGCTCACCGCCGATCATGTCATCAGCTCGGCGCCGATGCGCGAGCTGGCGGCGCGGGTCCATCCGGTGCCCGCGAGCCTGCCCAGCGCCATGGCGCTCGGCTATCGCGATTTCCTCACCGTCGCGCTGATGATCCGTTCCGACGATCTCTTTCCCGACAACTGGATCTATATCCACGACGACAAGGTCCAGGTCGGCCGCATCCAGAATTTTCGCAGCTGGTCGCCCGAGATGGTGCCGGACGAGAACCTCGCCTGCGTCGGGCTCGAATATTTCTGCTTCGAGGGGGACGGGTTGTGGACCTCCTCCGACGCCGACCTGATCGCGCTGGCGACGCGCGAGCTGGCGCAGCTCGGGCTCTGCAATGCCGGCCAGGTGGTGGGCGGCGCGGTCGTGCGGCAGGAGAAGGCCTATCCGGTCTATGACGATGGCTATGCCGACAATGTCGCGGCCGTGCGCGCCGAACTGGAGGCGCGCTATCCCACGCTGCACTTCGTCGGCCGCAACGGCATGCACCGCTACAACAACCAGGACCATGCGATGATGACGGCGATGCTCACCGCCCGCAACATCATCGCCGGAACACGGCGGCACGATGTCTGGGCGGTCAACGAGGACGCCGAATATCACGAGGCAGGCGCCGAGGGCGACGATGCCGGCGTGGCGGCGGCGCTGCGATCGGAGCGGCTGGTGCCGGAGCGGATCGCAAGCAAGCGCGCAGCGTGAGTGCTCATATTCCCCCTCCCTTGAAAGCGAGTGGGAAAGAAGAATGACCGCCGCGCGGCTGCGTCTCTCCGTGTTCGCGGTCTGGCTGCTCGCCAGCGCGATCCTGCTCGTCATCGCGCGGCACCATATCGCCGCTCTGAGCATGTGGGATCCCGACGATTATCTCCGCCTTCAGCAGGTCCGCGACCTGCTCGGCGGGCAGAGCTTTTTCGACGTCTCGCAATATCGCATCGATCCGCCGCACGGGGTGCCCATGCACTGGTCGCGGATCGTCGATCTGCCGATCGCGGCGCTGATCCTGGCGCTCAGGCCGATGCTGGGCGCCATGCTGGCGGAGCGCGTCGCGATAAGCGCCGTGCCCCTGCTGATCTTCGGTGGTTCGCTGGCGGCGCTGGCATTGATCGGATCACGGCTCGCCGACCGGCGCACCGCGCTGATCGCGGTGATGCTGGCGGCGGCGGCGCCGCTGATGCTGTTTCATGTCATGCCGCTGCGGATCGACCATCATGGCTGGCAGACCATGCTTGGCCTGTTCACCATCGCCGCCTGCTTCGATCCGCGGCCACGGCGCGGCGGGATGATCGCGGGCGCGACGGCGGCGCTGTGGCTGGCGATCTCGCTCGAGGCGCTGCCGATGGTGGCGGCGATCGCAGCGCTGCTGGCGCTGCGGTTCGGCGCGGATGCTCACCCCAATCGTCAGTCCGGCGGAGGCCGGAGTGACGAGGGGAAGCGATTGCAGGCCTTCGCCGGCGCGTTCGCGCTTTCGGGCATGGCGCTGTTCGTCCTGTTCCACGGCCCAGCCGCCTATGCGCGCAATTATTGCGATGCCGTCAGCCCGGCCTGGTTCGGGCCGATGGTGCTGACGCCCGCACTCGCGGCGCTGCTCGTGC
Source organism: Rhizorhabdus sp. P4_G6 (assembly GCF_056401045.1). Lineage (NCBI taxonomy): Bacteria > Pseudomonadati > Pseudomonadota > Alphaproteobacteria > Sphingomonadales > Rhizorhabdaceae > Rhizorhabdus > Rhizorhabdus sp. P4_G6. The sequence goes on from NZ_JBFUKC010000010.1 coordinate 74,373, forward strand.
CGCTGGCCTCGCGCTACGACATGGCGCTGCGCATCGCCATCCTCGCCGCCGCCGGTGCCGCCGGCGTGGCCCTGCTGGCCGCCACCGCGCCAGCCTGCCTCCACGGGCCATTCGCGGCGCTCGATCCGGTGGTGCGCTTCTATTGGTACGACAATGTTCTCGAAGGATTACCGGTCTGGAAGCAGCCCTTCGACAATCGCCTGCTGCTGGTCGGCTTTCCACCGATCGGCCTGCTCGGCACCCTGCTGGCCTGGCGCTCCGCCGCAACCGCGCGCGCCGCGCGGGACTGGCTGATGATGCTCGCGCTGCTGCTCGCGGCCTTCGCGCTGTCGCTGCTCGTCCAGCGCGCCGGAGGATTCGCGCAGGGCTGTGCGCTGCCGGGCGGCGCCTTCCTGCTGGCGCGGCTGCTCGACGCTGTCGGGCGCTGGCGCCATGGACTGCTGCGGGTCATCGTGTCGGCCGGCGCGATCCTGGCGCTGTCGCCGGTCGGCGCGGTGCTGATCGGCACTGTCGCGCTCTCGGCCGGCGAGCAGGGCAACAGCGGCGCATCGGAGCCGCCTGTGTGCCCGGCGCCCTGTGCGCCCTTCGCTGCGCTCGCCCGGCTGCCGCCCGCCACCATGCTGACCGGAATCGATCTGACCCCGCGGCTGCTGGTGATGACGCCGCACAGCTTCGCCGGCAGCGGCCACCATCGCAATCCGCAGGCGATCCGACGGGTGATCGATGACTTCACCGGCCCGCCGGAGGCTGCGCGCAGGATGATGGCGCGTCACGGCATGGACTATGTGCTGATCGATCCGGACGGCAACGAGGCGATGATCTACAGCAGGGCCGCGCCGCGAGGACTGATGGCCGATCTGCTGCAGGCGCGGACGCCGGCGTGGCTCGAGCCGGTGGCCCTGAAAGGCAGCACGCTCAGACTGTGGAAGCGGATGCCGGGCTGACACCTCTTGCGGTGTCCCCTCGCTCCCCATAAGGGCGGGTCCGATGTTCCGGTCCACACCGCCTGTAACGCCGCCGTCCGGCTGGTGGACGCGTAGCTGGTATATCGCCTTTCTCGCGCTGATATCGATCATCCCGCTGATCCAGCCGCAGGTGCCGCCGCTGATCGACCTGATGGGCCATATGGGGCGGTACCGGGTCGAGATCGCCGATCCCTCCTCGCCGCTGCTCACCCGCTATTTCAGCTTCCACTGGGCGTTGATGGGCAATCTCGGCGTCGACCTGCTGGTCGTGCCGATGGCCAAGATCTTCGGGCTCGAACTGGGCGTGAAGCTGATCGTGATGATGGTGCCGCCGCTCACCATCACCGGCCTGCTGCTGGTCGCGCGCGAGGTGCATGGCCGCTTGCCCGCGACGGCCGGGCTGGTCGCGCCGTTCGCCTATTGCTGGCCGTTCCAGTGGGGCTTCATCAACTATGTGCTGGCGATGGCGCTGACGCTCAACGCGTTCGCGCTGTGGCTCTATCTGGCTCGGATCGGGCGGCTGCGACTACGCGCGGCGCTGTTCGTGCCGATCGCCGCGCTGATCTGGCTGGGCCATGGCTTCGCCTGGGGCGTGCTCGGCCTGCTCGCCTTCGCCGCCGAGATCGTGCGGATGCGCGACGTCGAGGGCCGCGGCTATGGCGAATCGCTGTGGCGCGGGGCGCTGCACTGCCTGCCGCTCGCGCCGCCGCTGCTGCTGATGGTGGCGTGGCGCTCGGGCAATGTCGCGGGGGAGACCGTCGACTGGTTCAACTGGATCGCCAAATATGTCTATCTGGTCTCGTCGCTGCGCAACCACTGGATGCAGTTCGATATCGCGCTGGTCAGCGCGCTGATCCTGCTCGTGCTGTTCGGCATGAGCTCGATCGGCTGGCAACAATATGGCTTCCGGATGCGCCGCACCCTGGGCGTCGCGCTGCTGGTGCTGATCATCGCCTATATCCTGATGCCGCGGATCGTGATCGGCTCGGCCTATGCCGACATGCGGCTGGCGCCCTATGTGATCGCGATCGGCGTGATCGGGGTGGTGCCGGCCTTCACCAACCGGATCGCGCTGAACACCATCGCGGCGCTGGCGCTGATCATCTTCGGCTTCCGCGTCTACCAGTCGACCGATCGCTTCATCGCCTTCTCGACCTGGCAGGAGAAGCAGCTCGCCGCGCTCGACCATGTCGAGCCGCAGAGCCGGGTGTTCGCGCTGGTCGACCTGCCCTGCCTGTCGCTGTGGGAATCACCGCGGCTGGAGCATCTCGGCGCGATGGCGATCGTGCGGCGCGAGGCCTTCGTCAACGGCCAGTGGACGATGCCGGGCGCGCAATTGCTCAGCATCAAATATGCGCCGGCCAAGGGCTATGCCGAGGACCCGACCCAGGTGATGCGGCCGCGCCGCTGCCGCGCGCCGACCGCGCGCTCGATCGAAAGCTCGATCGCGCTGTTTCCCCGCCAGGCGTTCGATTATCTGTGGCTGATCAACACGTCCCAGGACCATTGGCCCGCCAACGATCCGACCCTCAAGATGGTCTGGAACGGCGGCGAGCGCGGCGTGCTCTACCGGATCACCGGCTCCGCGACGCTCGCCATGGACACGCCGAAGGGAATGGAGAGCGTCGCCACCCAGTGACGCTCTGCGCCGAAGATCGCCGTCAGCGCGGCGTTGACCGGTCGCGACGGCATCGCATCATCGCCGCCCTCGCGGCGCAGCAGCTTGCCCGCCAGGCGGATGCCGGCGATCAACGGAAACAGCAGGCTGTTGAAATGCGTGGTGAAACGCGGGCGCAGCCCGGCTTCCCGCAGCACCCGCGACAGGCTGGCGTCGGTATAGCGGCGCTGATGATGGTGCGCGACGTCGTGCGCGCTCCACATCCACGGGCTGCCCGGCACCGTGACGATGATCCGTCCGCCCGGCGCCAGCTTGCCCTTGAGATAGGCAAGCGCCTCGACATCGCCCGGGATATGCTCGAGCACGTCGAGCAGGACGATCAGGTCATAGGCGCCATCGTCGAGCGGCACATGGGGCAAATAGCCGCCCTTGATCTTCAGGCCGCTGCGTTGCTCGGCAAAAGCGCGGGCGCCATCGTCGGGCTCGATCGCGTCGACCTCGCCAAATCGCTTGAGCAGTTCGAGGTTCGAGCCGGTGCCCGCGCCCACCTCGAGGATCTTCAGCGGTCCGGCCTTCGGCCGGTGCCGCTCGATCAGCCGGCCGATGATCCGGCGGCGCGCGACGAACCACCAATGGTCGCGGTCGATCTCGGCCATGCGGTCATAGGTGGCGCGATCCATCAGGCGATCCTCTGGTCGGCAGGCTCGGGGCAGCCGATCCGCTGGCGGATGATGTAGATCGGGCGGTGCTTCGTCTCGACCAGGATGCGGCCGACATATTCGCCCAGGATGCCGAGCGACAGCAGCTGCACGCCGCCCATGAACAGGATCGCGACCATCAGCGACGGATAGCCGGCGACATCCGCGCCCAGGATGAGCGTCCTCACTCCGATGAACACCGCATAGACCAGGGCGAGCAGCGCGATCACCCCGCCCAGATAGGACCACACCCGCAGCGGCGCGGTGGAGGCCGAGGTGATCCCGTCGATCGCCAGCGTCCACAGCTTCCAGTAATTGAACTTGGTGCTGCCCACCGCACGCTCGACCCGGTCGTAATCGACCGCGGTCTGGCGAAAGCCCGACCAGGCGAACAGCCCCTTCATGAAGCGGTTGCGCTCGGGCATGCGCTTGATCACCTCGACGACCTTGCGATCGAGCAGTCGGAAGTCGCCGGCATGTTCGGGGATCTTGTCCATCGAGAGCCAGTTGTGCGCGCGATAGTAGAGATCGGCGGTCAGCCGCTTCGGCAAGCTGTCGGTGAGGCGATTGCGGCGCACGCCATAAACGACCTCATAGCCCTCGCGCCATTTGTCGATCATCGCGCCGATCACCTCGGGCGGATCCTGCATGTCGACGTCGATCGGCACGACCACTTCGCCGCGGACATTGTCCAGCCCGGCCGACAGCGCCGCCTCCTTGCCGAAATTGCGCGACAGCGACAGTGCGCCGATGCGCGGATCGGCGTCGTGCGCCGCAAGAATCGCCGCCATGGTCAGGTCGGTGCTGCCGTCGTCGACGAACACTATCTCCCAGCCCGTGGGCTGGCCGGCGGGATCGCGCAGCGCTTCGAGCACCTGGGTCATGCGCGCGACGAACGGGCCGATCGCCTCCTCCTCGTCCTTGACGGGAACGATCACCGACAGCAGCGGCGCATCGGCCGGCACGGTGCTCATTCGAACACCCATTGGCGATTCAGCCAGAAGACCAGGAGCGGAGTCACGCACAACACCAGCGGATAGGGCGCCCATAGCGGCAGGTCCAGATGCTGGACGAGCAGCCACACCCACAGGCTGTTGCAGGCGAAGCTGATCAGCGACACGATGGCGTAGCGCACGATCCGCTGCATCTGCCGGTCGCGGCTGCCATGGCCCTTGAAGCTCCATTGGCCGTGGATGACATAGCCGGTGCTGGCCGCACCGACGAAGCCGATCGTCCAGGCGAGATTGGGATCGAGACCGCTCGCCTTCACCAGCACATGATAGATGCCGATGTTGACCAGCGACGAGAAAACGCCGGTGATCGCGTAGCGGACAAGCTGGCCCAGCAACGTCATCCGCTCGCGGGTCATGATCGGCATCTGAGGCATCGCCCGCGCTCTTCCATAAAAGCGCCGACGCCTCAAGCCACGAGGTGCCCAATCCCTCTGGTGCAAAAGGGGGACAGAGGGCACGCCCGGGGACAGGCCACCCCGGAGGAGCCTCTCCCGGACGGCCGAAATTGCCAGTCCCGTCCCGCTGTCCCCCGCGCTAGCCGGAACGGCGCCCGAGCGAGCCCGGCGGTCCCGCGCCGGTGGCGGAACCCGGCCCGGCGGGCAGTTCGATTCGGCGGCCGATCAAAAATGGTCCTGTGCCGGGTTCGAGCGTTGCCCGCAGGCGGCCGCGGCTCTAAGCGGGCGCGATGCGGGACGATGGCGGCGATTTCGAAGAACGGATGATGGCATGGATCGAACGCCGGTGGCGAACGGTCTTCTGGATGCTGTTCACCGGCACCTGCGCCTATTTCCTGTTCTACAAATGGGGCCAGATACGCTGGCTGGGCCTCGCCGACACCGACGACAATATGCGGCTCGCCGAGGTCAAGGCGTGGCTCGACGGGCAGGCCTGGTTCGACCTGCGGCAGCACAAGCTGGCGCCGCCCGACGGCCTCAACATCCACTGGTCGCGGATCGTCGACCTGCCGATCGCAGCGATGCTGCTGATCTTCCGACCTATCGTGGGCGATTATATGGCGCAGCAGATCGCCTGCGCCGTGGCGCCGATGCTGGCGCTGGGCCCGGCCTTATGGGCGATGATCCTGGCGGTGCGGCGGCTGATCCATCCGCGCGCCTATCCGATCGCCTTCGCGATCATGCTGTGCGCGCAGACCACCCTGTTCATGTGGATGCCGCTGCGCGTCGACCATCATGGCTGGCAGCTCGCCACGCTGATGTTGGTGGTGGCGGGCCTGGCCGATCCCAACGGCCGACGCGGCGGCGCGGTAGCCGGCCTGGCGACGGCGGTTTCGTTCGGCATCGGCCTCGAACTGATCCCGATGATGACGATAGCGGGCGCTTCGGTCGCGCTGCGCTGGGCCCTGGGCACGAATGGCAACCGCGCCGAGGCGGGTCGGCTGGCGGCCTATGCGATCGCCCTCGGCGGCGGCTGCGCGATCGCGTTCGGCGGCTTCGCTTCCTATGACAACCGCGCGATGGTCTGCGACGTGCTGTCGCCGGTCTATCTGGCGACGCTGCTGCTCACGAGCGCGCTGCTGCTCGGGCTGAGCTTCGTGCGCAGCGGGAGCCGGGCGCTGCGGCTGGTCCTGCTGCTCGCGGCCGGCGCGCTGATCGCCGGCTTCTTCGCGATCAGCTTCCCGCAATGCCTCGGCCGGCCAGAGCACATATCGCCCGAGCTGGCGCGGATGTGGTTCGACAATATCCGCGAGGTGAAGCCGCTCTACACCAAGCCATGGCGCGATGCGCTCGGCACCGCCTGGCTGCCGGTGATCGGCACGATCGGTGCCGTCATCGCAGCCTGGCAGGCGCGGCGCGCGCCGACCGCCGGCGCCTGGATGTCGATCGCGCTGCTCAGCCTGGTCGCGACGCTGGGACTCGCTTGGCAATCGCGCTTCGGGCCGCAGGCACAGCTGATCGGCGTGTTCGGGGCGACCTCGCTGGCGTGGCTGCTGCTGCCGAGGCTGCTCGAATCGAGCTGGTCGCTGATCCGGATCGGCGGCACGCTGTTCGTCTTCTTCGCGCTGTCGGGCCAGCTCGCGCAATTCGCGACGATGATCCCGCCGACCGCGAAGGAAGTGCGCAGCGCGAGCGCAGCGGCCAAGGCCGCCGAGAACGCCCGACGCTGCCCGACGCTGCCGGCGCTGCGCCAGCTCGATGCGCTCCCGCCCGCAACGATGCTCACCTTCATCGACATGGGACCGCGGCTGATCACGATGACCCGCCACAGCGCGATAGCCGGCCCCTATCACCGCAATGGCGACATCATCCTCGAAGTGCAGAGGGCATTCCGCTCGACATCGCCCGAGGTCGCCCATGCCGTGATGAAGCGCCACGGCGCGACGATGCTGCTGCTGTGCCCCGGCATGGCGGAGTCGACCATCTACCGGGCGCAGGCCCGCGACGGCTTCTACATGCAGATTATGGACGACAAGGTGCCGGCCTGGCTGACACCGGTGGCGCTGCCGGCCAATTCGCCATTCCGGCTGTGGCGGATGGTGAGGTAGGGCTCTCACCCCGACCCTCCCCCGCGAAAGCGGGAGAGGGAGGTTGCGTCACCCGAGGTGGAACGCCGCCGTGATCCCGTCGATCACGAATTGCGCGGCCAATGCTGCCAGCAGCACCCCCAGCACGCGGCTGATCATCGCCTCCAGCTTCGGGCCGAGCACCCGCATGATCGGGCCGGCGGCGATCAGCGCGGCCAGGGTGAGCAGCAGCACCGATGCCAGCGCGGCAATCACGACCAGGGTCTGCTGGATGCCATGGCTGCGCGACACCAGCAGCATGACCGTCGCGATCGAGCCGGGACCAGCGATCATCGGAATCGCCATCGGGAAGACCGATATGTCCTCGACCGGGCGGTGCTCCTCGGCCGCCTTGCGGCTGATCTCGTCGGCACGGCCCTCGCGGCGCTCGGTGCGCTTCTCGAACACCATTTCGAGCGCTATCAGGAACACCATGATGCCACCCGCGATGCGGAAGGCATCGAGGCTGATGCCGAGCGTGTCGAGCAGCTTCTCGCCGACCAGCGCGAACAGCAGCAGCAGGACCGACGCGATCATGGTCGAGCGCAGCGCCATCGCGCGGCGGTGAGTATCGGACGAGCCGCTGGTCAGGCCGGCGAAGATCGGCGCGCAGCCGGGCGGATCGATCACCACGAACAGCGTGACGAACGCCGAGAGGAACAGCGCCATCATGGCCGGCCGCGCCCGCTACGGCGCATCAGATCGCGTCAGCCGGCAGCGGCACTCCGGCGCGGCGGTACGCGGCGACCAGCGTGTTGCGCAGCAGGACCGCGATCGTCATCGGCCCGACGCCGCCGGGGACCGGCGTGATCGCCCCCGCGACCTGGGCAGCTTCCACGAAGGCGACATCGCCCACCAGCTTGGTCTTGCCGGGCTCCGCGCCGGGCACGCGGTTGATTCCGACGTCGATGACCGTCGCGCCGGGCTTGATCCAGTCGCCCCTGATCATCTCGGGCCGGCCGACCGCGGCAACGACGATATCGGCGCGGCGCACGACGTCGGCGAGGTTCTGGGTGCGGCTATGCGCGACGGTCACGGTGCAGCTCTCGGCGATCAGCAGCTGCGCCATCGGCTTGCCGACGATGTTCGAGCGGCCGATCACCACGGCGTCCAGCCCCGACAGGTCGCCGAGCCGATCCTTCAGCAGCATGACGCAGCCGAGCGGCGTGCAGGGCACATAGCCGGGCAGGCCGGTCGACAGCCGGCCGACATTGATGACGTTGAAGCCGTCGACATCCTTGTCCGGATCGATCGTCGCGATCACCAGATCCTCGTCGATATGCGCCGGCAGCGGCAGCTGGACGAGGATGCCGTCGACCGTCTCGTCCTCATTGAGCCGGCGCACCAGGCCGAGCAGCTGCTCCTGGCTGGCCTCGGCCGGCAGCCGGTGCTCGAAGCTCTCCATGCCTGCCTCGATCGTCGCCTTGTGCTTCGAGCGGACATAGACCTGGCTGGCCGGATCCTCGCCCACCAGCACCACGGCGAGCCCAGGCGCGCGGCCGGCAGCGGTACGGAAGCCCGGAACCATCTCCGCGATCCGCGCGCGCAACCCGCCCGCGAACGCCTTGCCGTCGATGATGTCCGCGCTCATGCCTTGTCCTTGACGATGTGGGCGAGGGCAACGGCCAGGGCCGCGGGCTCGCCCCGGATATGCAGCCTCTTTAGCCGCGAAGTCGCGCCGCTGGCCAGCGTCACATCCCCCTTCGCGACCCGCAGCGCCTTTGCCACCAGCCGGATCAGCGCCGCATTGGCGGCGCCGTCGCTCGGCGGAGCGGTCAGCCTGACCGCCAGCCAGTCGCGGCCGTCATCGGCTGTGACGATCCCTTCTATGGCCTCGCGGCTGGCTTTGGGACTGGCGCGGACGGCGATGACGACGCCGTCGGCAACGATGCTCCAGGCGCTCAGACGCCCGCCATCATCACCGATGCTTCGGCGTGGCCGATCACCATCTGCAGGATGATGATCAGCAGCAGCGCCACCAGCGGCGACAGGTCGAGCGCGCCGAAATCGGGCATGATCCGGCGGATCGGCCGGTAGATCGGCTCGGTGATCTTGTCGAGCGCGTAGAGCAGCTGGCGGACGAAGTCGTTATAGGTGTTGATCACGTTGAACGCGACCAGCCACGACATGATCGCCTGGATGATGATGATCCAGCGCAGCACGCTTAGCAGCAGGTCGACGATCTGCAGGAGGAGGAGAAGCATCTAAAGCCCTTCGAGAGTGTCGCGGCCGGATGTAGTGGCGCAGATCGCCGCGGGCAATGACGTGACCGTATCAATCGGCACGCCGTGCCGACTGAGTCTGTGTTCGCCCTCAAACGCCGGGCGCAGCACATCCGTGCTGCTTGGCTTCCTCGCAATAAGCTCGGGCGGCCGTTCGGCCTTGCGGAGCCCCGTCGGGCTCCGACGATGAGCCCGGCCTCGGAACGCGCCAGTGTTCCGCAAGGCCGAACGGCCGCCGCGCCTTATTGGCGCGAAGCCAAGGCAGGCGGATGCCTGCCGCCCGGCGTTTGAGGGCACAACAAAAAAACTTACCCCATCCGCACCAGCGTGCCGGCGCCGCGGCGGGTGAAGGCTTCGATCAGCATCGCGTGCGGCACCTGGCCGTCGAGGATGACGGCAGCATCGACGCCGCCTTCCACCGCGTCGACGCAGGTTTCCAGCTTGGGGATCATGCCGCCCGATATCGTGCCGTCGATGCGGAGCGCGCCGATCTGCTCGGGCGTCAGGTCGCGGATCAGCTGTTTTTGCTTGTCGAGCACGCCGGGCACGTCGGTGAGCAGGAACAGCCGCGCCGCGCCCAGCGCGATCGCGATCGCACCGGCCATCGTATCGGCGTTGACATTGTAGGTGTGGCCGTCCTCGCCGATCGCGATCGGGGCGATGACCGGGATCATGCCGGCCTTGGAGATGGTGTCGATCACCCGCCGGTCGATATCCGCGGGCTCGCCGACGAAGCCGAGATCGACGGGTTCCTCGGCACTGGTGTCGGGGTTGATCCGGGTGCGGCGGACCTTCTCGGCCACCACCATGCGGCCGTCCTTGCCCGACATGCCGACCGCGCGGCCGCCGGCATGCGCGATCCAGGAGACGATCTCCTTGTTGATCGATCCGCACAGCACCATTTCGGCGATCCTGGCGGTCTCGGCATCGGTGACGCGCAGCCCGTCGATGAAGCTGCTCTCGACGCCCAGCGTCTTCAGCATCCTGCCGATCTGCGGCCCGCCGCCATGGACGACGACCGGATTGATCCCAACCGCCTTCAGCAGGACGATATCCTCCGCGAAATCGTGCGCCAGCTCGGGATCGCCCATGGCGTGGCCGCCATATTTCACGACGAAAGTCTCGCCGGCATAGCGCTGCATATAGGGCAGCGCCTCGGTGAGGGTCTCGGCCTTGGCCAGGAGGATCGGATCGGGGCTGTAGTCTGTCGGCATGCGCGGCCCTTAGCCGAGGTCCGTGGCGTTAGAAAGGCTATCGTCGCGCCGGCCATCGCGCGGCCGGGGGCGCATCCGGCCGCCGCCCGATCGCCAGGAGAGAATGGACAGGCCCCAGGCAGCGGCAAAAGCAGCGCTTGACCGCCGGACACCGCACGCCAAGGTGCGGCGTCAGCCCTCTGCACCGCGAGATGCCCCCGCATGACCAAATTGCTGACCGGCGTCGCCGGCATCGCGCTCATCCTGCTGGTGGCGGTGGCGCTGTCGTCGGACCGCAAGGCGATCCGCCTGCGCGTTGTGGGGGCCGCCTTCGCCTTGCAGGCAGGCATCGCCGTGCTCGCGCTCTACGTCCCCTGGGGCCGGGCGGCGCTGGCCTGGCTCTCCGGCGGCGTGTCGAGCCTGCTCGGCTATGCCCAGGCCGGCACCGATTTCCTGTTCGGCTCGATCGCGAGTCCTGCGATCGGCGGCACCAGCTTCGCGATCGCGGCGCTGCCGGTGATCATCTTCTTCGCGGCGCTGGTGTCGATCCTCTATTATCTCGGCGTCATGCAGTTGGTGATCCGCTGGGTCGGCGGCGCGATCGAGGCGGTGACCGGCGTCTCCAAGGTCGAATCGCTCTGCGCCGCCGCCAATATCTTCGTCGGCCAGAGCGAATCCCCGCTGGTGATCCGCCCCTATCTCGCCGGGCTCAAGCCGCATCAGATGTTCGCGGTGATGACATCGGGCATGGCGGGCGTCGCGGGCACCATATTGGCGGCCTATGCGGCGATGGGGATCAGCATCGATCTGCTGCTCGCCGCCAGCTTCATGTCGGCGCCCGGCGCGCTGCTGATGGCGAAGATCATCATGCCCGATCCCCGCACAGTCGAGGGCGAACTGCCGCTCGGCGACGCGCCCGAGGACGAAGTGATCGCGGTCGCCGAAGCGCACGAGGCCGGCGCACGGCCTGAAAACATCATCATGGCCGCCTCGCTCGGCGCGCAGACCGGGGTGAGGATCGCGGTCTCGGTGGGCGCGATGGTGCTCGCCTTCGTCGCGCTGGTGGCGCTGGCGAACGGCATGCTCGGTGCGGTCGGCGGCTGGTTCGGCTATCCGCAGGCCAGCTTCCAACAGTTGCTCGGCCTGCTGTTCGCGCCGGTGATGGTCCTCCTCAACATCCCCTGGGATCAGGCGCACGTCGCCGGCGGGCTGTTCGGCGAGAAGGTCGCGCTCAACGAGTTCGTCGCCTATATCCACCTCGGCCAGATCAGGGCGACGCTCAGCCCCCACAGCGTCGCGGTGGTCACCTTCGCGCTGTGCGGCTTCGCCAATTTCTCGTCGATCGCGATCCAGATGGCGTCCGCCGGCAGCCTCGCGCCCAACCAGCGACCGACCATCGCCCGGCTGGGAATCAAGGCGCTGGTGGCGGGCAGCCTGGCGAACCTGATGTCGGCGGCGTTGGCCGGGCTGCTGATCCCGATGTGACCGCCGCGGCCTGCTACGCCGCCTTCATCGCCCGCTGGCGCCTGCGCTGCACCGACGATCCCAGTCCGATCGCCTCGCGATATTTGGCCACCGTCCGCCGGGCCAGGTCGAAGCCCTTGTCCTTGAGCAGGTCGACCAGCTTGTCGTCGGACAATATGTCGTCGCCTTCGACGGCGATCAGCTTGGCGATCTGGCTTTTCACCGCCTCGGCCGAGACATTGTCGCCGCCGTCCGACGCGGCGACGCCGCTCGTGAAGAAATATTTGAGCTCGTGGAGCCCGCGCTCGCACATCAGATATTTGTTCGAGGTGACGCGGCTGATCGTCGATTCGTGCATGCCGATCGCGTCGGCCACCGCCTTGAGGGTCAAGGGGCGGAGATGCTCGACGCCGTGGAGGAAGAACGCCTCCTGCTGCTTCACGATCTCGCTGGCGACCTTGACGATCGTGCGGGCGCGCTGGTCGAGCGCCTTGACCAGCCAATTGGCCGAGGCGAGGCATTCGCTGAGCCATGCCTTGCTGCCCTTGTCCTGCGCCCCGCTCGACAATTCGGTATAATAAGCGCGGTTGACGAGCAGCCGGGGCAAGGTCGCGCCATTGAGCTCGATCGCCCAGCCGGTGGCCGTGCGCGCGATGAAGATATCGGGCGTCACCGGCGCCGGCGGCTCGCCGCCGAAGCGCAGCCCCGGCTTGGGATCGTAATTGCGGAGCTCGCGGATCATGTCCGCCATGTCCTCCTCGTCCACCCCGCAGAGCCGGCGCAGCTGCGGGATCGCGCCGCGCGCGAGCAGGTCGAGATTGTCGATCAGCTTCGCCATCGCCGGATCGTAGCGGTCGGCCTCCCGGGCCTGGATGGCGATACATTCGGCCAGCGACCGCGCGCCGACCCCGCTGGGATCGAGCGTCTGGATCACCCCGAGCACGCGCTCGACATGGAACAGCGGCACGTCCAGCTGGCGGGCGAGCTCCGCGGTGTCGCCCTCGAAATAGCCGGCCTCGTCGATCAGGTCGATCAGCTGCGCGGCGATGACCATATCCGATCCCGACAGCAACTCGCCGGCCTGGGCGGTGAGATGATCGCGCAGCGACAGCGTCGCGGTGGCATAGTCGTCGAGATCGGGCGCTTCGGCCGAGCCGCTGGCGTCGCCTTCGAGGCCGAGCCCGCCATCCATGCCGCGCATCGAATCGGCGGCGCTGTCATGGTGGAAGGTCTCCGCCGCATAGTCGACGTCCAGCGGGGCATCGGCCACGGCATCGCCGGCCTCGATCAGCCGGTCGGCAGTCGGGCCGTCATATCCCTCGCCATCGCCGATTCCCTCATCTTCGAAGCCAGCACCGTCGTCGGAACGGTCGTCGGCGTCCCGCTCGGATGCCTCGTTCGCGCCGCTCTCCAGCAGCGGGTTCTTCTCGATCTCCTCGGCGATGAAGGCTTCGACCTCGAGATTGGAGAGCGCCAGCAGCTTGATCGCCTGCTGGAGCTGCGGCGTCATGACCAGCGACTGGCTTTGCCGGAGATCGAGGCGTGGGCCGATCGCCATGGGTTATTCTCCCTCCTCGGAAGGAGGAGAGAGAGCGGTACCGGCCCGCGCYCCCACCCGACCTCCCAAACAAGTTACTCTGTGGGAGGTCGGGTGGGGGCGCGGGCCGGTACCGCTCGGTTTCAATTTCATTGAAACCATGGCGTCAGAGCGAGAAACCTTCGCCCAGATATAGCCGCCGGACGTTGGGATCGGCCACCAGGGCTGCCGGGCTGCCCTGGAACAGCACCTTGCCGTCATAGATGATGCAGGCGCGATCGACGATGTCGAGCGTTTCGCGAACATTGTGATCGGTGATCAACACGCCGATGTCGCGGCGCTTCAGGTCGCGCACCAGCTCGCGGATGTCGGAGATCGAAATCGGGTCGATGCCGGCAAAAGGTTCGTCGAGCAGCATGATCGACGGATCGGCAGCCAGCGCGCGGGCGATCTCGCAGCGGCGGCGCTCGCCGCCCGACAGCGCCATCGCCGGCGAATCGCGCAGATGGGTCAGGTGGAACTCCCTGAGCAGCTCCTCCAGCCGCTCGCCGCGCTGCGCCCTGTCGGGTTCGACCAGCTCGAGCACCGCGAGCAGGTTCTGCGCGACGGTGAGGCCGCGGAAGATCGAGGTTTCCTGCGGCAGATAACCGAGCCCCAGGATAGCCCGCCGATACATCGGCAGGGTGGTGATGTCGTCGCCATCGAGCAGGATACGACCGGCGTCGGGCTTCACCAGACCCATCACCGAATAGAAGCATGTCGTCTTGCCGGCGCCGTTCGGGCCGAGCAGCCCGACGACTTCGCCCCGCGCGACATCGAGCGAAATATCCGACAGCACCTGGCGCTTGTCGTAGGTCTTGGCGATGGACACGACCGACAGGCCGCGTGCGACACTGGCCGCTTCGGGGCCGGTCGGACGCTGGAGCGTGGCGGTGTCGTTCATGCAGGCTTGTCCTGTCGGCGCGGTGAAGGTCGCCCTGATTAGCGAAAGCCGATGGTCAAGGAAACTGGCAAGCTTCGTGCATGACGTCTAACCGGGCGGTAAGCCGGCTGAAAAGCCGGCACGAGCCGCCGCGCCGCTGCGGCCGACAGCGTGCGGGAGCCGCGATCAGGTCAGCGCCATGATCGCCGCGGCCAGCGCGTCGACTTCGCCCGCAGGCTGCTCCCAGCTGCACACCAGCCGGGCGACGCCGGGCGTCCAGTCGTAGAATTCGAAGCCCTGTGCCCGCAACGACTCGGCCTCGGCCGCCGTCAGCCGCAGGAATATCTCATTGGCCTCCACCGGGTGCAGCAGCCGGCCGCGCGCGGCGTTGGCGATGTGCGCGGCGGCGGCATTGGCAGCGCGGGCGTTGCGCAGCCAGACGCCGCCATCGAGCATCGCCAATATCTGCGCCGCGGCGAAACGGCCCTTCGACAGCAGGTGCCCGGCGCGCTTGCGGCGATACCGCGTCGCCTGGGCAAGCTCCGGCCGGAAGAACAGCAGCGCCTCGGCCGACATGCCACCATTTTTGATGAAGCCGAAGCTCAGCGCATCGACCCCGGCCCGCCAGGTGAGATCGGCCGGCGAGCAGCCGAGCGTCGCGACGGCGTTCGCGAAACGGGCGCCGTCCATATGCAGGCCGAGCCCGCGCCGCTTCGCCGCTTCGCCGATCGCGGCGACCTCGTCGGGCGTGTAGACCAGCCCATATTCGGTCGCGTTGGTGATCGACACCGCCGCCGGCTGGGTCTGGTGGACATCGTTGCGGACAGAGGCGGCGAGAGCCTCCAGGCCCGCCGGATCGAGCTTCGCGCCCACGCCGCTTGCCAGCATCAGCTTGGCCCCGCCGGTGTAGAATTCGGGTGCGCCGCATTCGTCGGCCTGGATATGGGCGTCCGCATGGCAGATCACCGCCTGGTGCGACTGCACCATCGCCGCGAGCGCCAGGGCATTCGCGGCCGTTCCGCTGGACACCCACAGCGCCGCGACCTGGGTGCCGAACAGATCCGAGAAAGCGCCATCGAGCGACGCGCTCAGCGCATCGCCGTCATAGGCGGTATCGGGCGAATTGGCGCGGCCGAGCGCCGCCATGACTTCGGGGCAGACGCTGGCGGCATTATCGGAGAAGAAGCGCATCGGCGAATTGCAGATGCCGCGTCGGCGAAGTCAATGGCTATCAGGCCGCATCCTGCGTGTGGCCGAGCTGCGGCGGCGGCACCGCCCCCATGCGCTCTCCGCCATCGAACAGTCCGTCGAGCCGGCGCCGCAACGTCCGCTCATATTCGGCGCGCTCCACGCAGCTGGGCCGCGACAGCATGAGGTCGCCGCAAATGGCATCCTTGATCCGCCCGACCGCGGCCGCGTCGAGGACGCCGACGGCCTTGAGCTCCACCGCCAGCTGCACCAGCCCGACGGCGGTCGCCTGCGCGCGGAAGCCGAGCAGGTCGACGGTTTCGCGAAGCTTTCGCCTTTCATTGTCCACGATCCGATCCTCTCCATTCCTGTCACGAACCGACTGGATCGCCAGCCGTTCACGCTGCTTCGCTATACCGCAATCGGCCTCAGCCGCTAACCCCCAGCAAGGCCATGGTCTCCATCAGCATTGCGGCGATGGCGGGCGCGACGGCCACGAGCCGGCGGCCTGCTCCGAGCGCCGCCCGCTCGGGCAGCGCGATGGCCAGCCCGATGATGACGGCCAGCATCGTCCACAGATTATAGCGGAGGTCGGGTGCGACGCTGATCAGCGCATAGGCACCGCCATAGCAGAGCGCCGAGGCGGCAAGCGCCGCGACGATGCGCCGGCTGGGCAGGCCCGGCGCGGCGATCATCAGGCCGAGCGCGACCGCGAGCCAGGTGGCCGGGCGGCCCAGCGGCGACCAGGCCAGCCACATCGAGGCCTTCACGATGGTGCTGGTCGCGCCGTTCGGGGTGAAGCGGAGCCCCAGTTCGTTGGGCTGGCTCATCAGGTAGACCGCGTCGCCCGGCACCTCGCGGAGCAGGAAGCGCCAGTTCCAGTCGAGATGGGCAAGCCGGTGCCGGGCATAGGCGGCGGGCGAGGCGATCACGGCGTTGAGCCAGGTGCCGATCGGGCTGTCGCCGGTGCGCGAGACATGCTCGGCCAGGCTGTCCTCGGCCATGGTGCAGCCGGGCTCATCGCCGCCGCCATAGAGCCGCGGGGTATAGCAATGCGCCGTGGCGGCGCGGGCCTGCGCGTCGCTCAGCCCCGGATAGCCATTGCCGCCGCCCTGCGCGACGATCCCCGCGAGATCGAAATTGATCAGCGAATAGAGCGGATGCGAATGGCTGGGCCTCAGCATGGCCTCGTTGATCGCCCAGTTGCTCGCCAGCAGCAGCGCCAGCGACGCCGTCGCGGCGGCGGACAGACGCAGCGGACTCGCCGTCCACCGCGCCGGCAGCACGAGCAGCAGCAATGGCAGCGCCGCGAACAGCGCGTTGATGCGCGTCGCCGCGGCGATCAGGATCAACGGCACCGCAACCGCCGCCAGCCATGCCGGCCCGCCCGCCGCGCGGCGGACCAGCAATGCCGCCGCCATCAGCATCAGGCACGCCATCAGCGGATCCTTCAGGATCGCGCCGACCTGTCCGAACGGGATCGGCAGCAGCGCGAGCAGGATCGGCAGCACCGCCGCGCGCCAGCCATGGCGCGCACGCAGGCTGTCCGCGATCAGCCCGATCGCCCCCCAGTAGAGCGCGACGTCGAGCAGCAGGAACGGCGCCCCGCCGGGTCCGAGCCGGAGCAGCTGCCGCCATAGCCAGGCGGTGACCGGCGGGTGCCAGTCGTCGTAACGCCCGCTCAGCGCCTGGCCGTACTGGACGACACTATCGGGCGTTATGACGCCCCAGTGGAAGGCGTAGAGCTGGACCAGGGCAAGCGCGATGCAAAGCAGGGCGAGTGCGGCGCGCGGATGCCGCTCGACCTCAGCTCTGGGTGACACGTCCCGACCGTTCCAGCTTGCCCCAGCCGACCCGCGGCCCGCGCATCGCCTGGGCGAGCGCCTTGAGCACGACATAATACATGATCTGGCGATAGCCGATGCGCTGCGGCACGAGCAGCCACAGCAGCCGCCACCGTTCGCGCCGCTCCAGGGCAAAGGCCACGAAGCCGGCGAGCAGGTCGATCGCGGTGAAGACCAGCCAATAGGTCAGCATCTTGTCGATGTCGGTGCTGCTCTGCGCCCAGCCATGCGCCTCCACCTCGAACCAGGTGGCGACCAGGCTGAGCAACAGCGCAAGATCGATGACGGGCGATATCGCGGCCAGCATGATCTGGAACAATATCGCCTGGGGCAGGCCGATCCGGGCCAGCCCGCGCGGCCGTCCGCTGGCCAGCACCGCACGGTGCTTCCACAAGCATTGCAGCGTGCCGAACGCCCAGCGGAAGCGCTGCTTGGCGAGCGCGCGGACGCTTTCCGGAGCCTCGGTCCAGGCAACCGCATATTGATCATAATGGATCTTCCAGCCGGCGCGCTGGATGGCGATGGTGAGATCCTGGTCCTCGGCCAGCGTGTCGGGGGGATAGCCGCCGACGCCGCGGATCGCCGCCAGCCGCCAGGCGCCGACCGCGCCGGGCACCACCGTCATCGCATCGAGCCGCGCCAGCGCCCGCCGCTCCAGATTCTGCGCGGTGATATATTCGAGCGCCTGCCAGCGAGTGACCAGATTGACGCGGTTGCCGACCTTGGCATTGCCCGCGACCGCGCCCAGCCGCTCGTCGCCGAACCAGCGCGCCAGCCGGGCGATGGTGGTGGGTTCGAACTGGGTATCGGCGTCGAGCGCGATGACGATCTCGCCGCGCACCAGTTCAAGCGCGCGGTTGAGCGCGCGCGCCTTGCCGCCATTCTCCAGGGTCAGCAGCCGCACCCGCGGCTCGTCGGCGAACGCCTCGCGGACCACCGCGCTGGTGCGGTCCTTCGAGCCGTCGTCGATCACGATGATCTCGATCTCCACCTCGCTGCTGTCGAGCACGCGGCGGACCGAGCGCTCGATCACCCGCTCCTCATTATAGGCGGGGATCAGCACGGTGACGAAGCGGCCGGGATCGATCGGCGGAAACACGGTGCGCGATTCGCGCCGGGCCTGGACCAGCGCCAGCCCGGACAGCAGCACGGCGCGTGCGATGCCGAGGCTGATCGCGACCAGGAAGATCCACCGGATCGCGATCGTCATTCCGCCGAGCGTGCTGAACAGGGCGAGATCGGTCTCCGCCGCGAGACGGTCGCTCTTCGAGATCGGCGGGTTGACCTGAAGCGCCGGAAGCCCGGCCAGTTCGGACACCGGCACGAAGCGAAAGCCCCGGGCGCGAAGCTCATGGATCAGCAGCGGCAGCGCCGCCACGGTCTGTGAGCGATCGCCGCCGGCATCGTGGAGCAGCACGATCTGGGTGGAGAAGTCGGGATTGCCGCCCTCGACCCCGTCGATGGTGCCCTGGACGATCTGCGCCACGCCGGGCCGCTTCCAGTCATCGGGATCGACATGCAGGCCGACCGACAGATAGCCGCGCCGCTGCGCTTCGGCGACGGGGGTGATCTCGTCGGCGGTGGTCGGTTCGGCGTCGCCAAAATAGGGCGCACGGAAAAGCCGCAGCGACCGCCCGGTATAGGCCTGGAACAGCCGCTGATTGGCATTGAGCTCCAGCGCGGTCTGTGCCGGCGTCGCGTCGGCCAGGTTGGGATGGGTATAGGTGTGGCTGCCGACCTCGTGCCCTTCGGCGATCTCGCGCTCGAGCAGGGCGCGCTGGGTCAGCGCATTCTCGCCGACGACGAAGAAGGTGGCGGGCACCTTTTCGGCTTTGAGGATATCGAGGATCCGGGGCGTCCAGACCGGATCGGGACCATCGTCGAAGGTCAGCGCGACGAGGCCGGGACGATAGCCGGTGCGCTGGATCTGATAGGGGCTGGGCAGCCGGTCGAACCGCACATTGGTGATCGCGCCCTGCCGGTCGGTGGCGACATGGCGATAGCCGGGCACCGGCACCGCACCGATCCGCAGGATCTCGCCCGAGCCCTCGATGTCGACATTGGTGCCGGCCGGTATCGCCTCGATCGCACTCGCCTCGGGCAGGCCGCGCTTGCGCCCGAACATCGTCCAGATCGACGGATCCTCGGTCCCGAGCCGCCACAGCGCCACCGATTGCAGGCCGAGCGTGCGGAGCGTGGTGAGCTCGCCGTGCATGGCGGCGGCATCGAGCAGCCAGATGTCGTGGCGGACGCCGCCCTCCACATAGGCCAGGCTGCTGTTGCCGCTCGGCGGATCATAGCGGGGCGCCACGCCGCTTTCGCGCGCCGTCAGCCAGGCATCCTCGACGGAATGGGCGATGGTGTCGCCGCCCTTCTCCCAGTCATAGGCATAGGAACCGAGCGCCACGACCACCTTCTCCGGCGGCAGGCCGCGCACCGCCCGCGCCACCGAATCGGCAAACCAGGCGCGCGAGGCGATCGGCCCTGGATCGCCTGGCTCCGAATGCTCGTCATAGGCCATCAGGAACAGCCGGTCGGCCACCTTCGCATAGGCCCGAAGATCCCAGTCGGAATCGGCGACCGGCACCGCGATGGCGATGGTCATGCCGGGCAGGCGCGCGCGCGCCTGCCGCAGGAAGGCGAGATAGGTCCGGTGCGCGTCGGGCGGCAGTTCCTCGAAATCGAAGAATATCCCGCTGGCCTGATTCGCGGCGAGCAGCTGCGCGACCCTGTCGAGCGTGGCGCGGGTCTGCGCCGGGTCGCGCAGCAGAGCGGCCATGCCCGGCCCGTCCCAGGCGCCGTCGAGCGCGTTCTGGACCATCGGCATCAGCCTGGGCCGGTGCTGGGCATGGCTGATGATCGCCTTGCCACGCGGGTCGGCGAAGCTCGTCACCTTGTGATCGGCACCGGTGATCGAGATCCAGCCCGGGATCAGCCAGTCGATATCGTCGACATGGCGGGCCAGCGAGGCAGCCGAGGCGTCGTCCCAGGGCGCGTGAAAGGCATAGGTCGTCGGCGGCAGCCCCTGCGCGGGCCGCCCGCGCTCGATCAGATGGCGGAAATCGCGCCACATATCCTTGATCGGGCGGGCGCTGGTCTTGACCAGCGCGTGATCATGGCCGGCCAGCGGCGCGATATCGGGCCGCTCGACCTCGAACGGCAGCGGCGGCTGCGGCTCCACCTCGACGATCGACCCGAAGAAGGCAGCGATCGACAGCAGGACGAGCAGCACGAAGGCGATCAGCGCCAGCGCGAAGCGCCGCCGCCGCCGTCCGGAGGCATCGAAGAAGATCGGCTGGTCGTGCATGCTGCCAAGGTCCGTCGCACCGGGTTCTGGAACGCACCCGCAACACGCGGGTTAGAGGCCCTTCATGCGCCAATGACAAGAGGATGCTTTCGCTATGCTGACTGCCGCGCTGCAATGGTACGGCGCGGTCGCGGGCGCCATCGCCGCGCTCCTCGTCTCGCTCGATCTCGGCCGCCGCTGGACCGGCATCGCCTTCGTGATCTTCGTGACCTCGTCGATCGCCCTGATCGCCTGGGGATTCCTCAAGCCCGACGCGGAGGGGATCGGCACCCAGAACATCGTCCTGCTGGTGATCAACCTGATCGGCGTCTACCGCTACCTGATCAGGAAGAAGGCCCCGTGAAACCCCTCTCCCTCAGGGGAGAGGGAGGGGCCCGCCGCGCAGCGGTGGGAGGGTGAGGGCGCGAGCCAACCAAAGGAATGGTTAGTGCGAAGTGACGGAGCGACTGTCCGCCTTTGGCAGTCAGCATAGGGGGAATAGACCTGACAACTGTCATCAGGCTTCGTGTTTCCCGCATTCGACGCGGCCACTTGCGCCGACCTTCCAGCCAGCGGCGCGTGCGTCATGCGCCACGACCTCCGCCCACTCCTCGACGGGGTCCGTTGCCGGGTTGCGTACACTTGGATCAAACAACCGGGAGCAACCCGGATGCTGGCAACTGATCATGAGTTCGCAAAAGGCTTGCGTCCAAAGTGCATCTTGTGTCGTCACGCCCTCACGACTCCGTCCGCCTTCGTGGTTGCTGCCCTTCTAAGCGAATGTCCGCAACCGGGTCGACCTCGTCCGTTCTTTGCATGCATTTGCGCCTGACATATCGTGCCCTCACCCTCCCACGCCTTCGGCGCGGACCCCTCCCTCTCCCCAAGTGGGAGAGGGAATGAAAAAGCCCGTCCGGATCGCTCCGGACGGGCCTCTTTCAACCGATTGCCGCTTCCGATCACATCGCGTGGGCGAGTGCCGCGAGCAGCAGCAGGGCGACGATGTTGGTGATCTTGATCATCGGGTTGACCGCGGGGCCCGCGGTGTCCTTGTAGGGATCACCGACGGTGTCGCCGGTCACGGCCGCCTTATGCGCTTCCGATCCCTTGCCGCCATGATTGCCGTCCTCGATATATTTCTTGGCATTGTCCCATGCGCCGCCGCCCGAGGTCATCGAGATGGCGACGAACAGGCCGGAGACGATCACACCCAGCAGCAGCGCGCCCAGCGCCGCGAAGCCGTTGGCCTGACCCGCGACCTGGCTGATCACGAAATAGACCAGAATCGGCGCGAGCACCGGCAGCAGCGACGGGACGATCATCTCCTTGATCGCCGCCTTGGTGACGAGATCGACGGTGCGGGCATAGTTGGGACGGCTGGTGCCGGCCATGATGCCCGGATTGTCCCGGAACTGCGCGCGCACCTCCTCGACCACCGCACCGGCCGCACGGCCGACCGCGGTCATGCCGAACGCCCCGAAGATATAGGGCAGCAGCGCGCCCAGCAGCAGGCCCACGATGACGTAGGGATTGCTGAGCGAGAAGTTGACCGCCAGGTTCGGGAAATAATGCGTCAGGTCGGTGGTGTAGCAGCCGAACAGCACCAGCGCGGCAAGGCCTGCCGAACCGATGGCATAGCCCTTGGTCACCGCCTTGGTGGTGTTGCCGACCGCATCGAGCGCGTCGGTCTTGACGCGCACGCTGTCGTCGAGCCCGGCCATCTCGGCGATGCCGCCGGCATTGTCGGTGACCGGGCCATAGGCGTCGAGGGCGACGACCATGCCGGCCAGCGCCAGCATCGCGGTCGCGCCGAAGGCGATGCCGATCAGGCCCGCCAGCTGATAGGCGACGACGATGCCGACGCAGATCACCAGCGTCGGCAGCGCGGTCGACTCGAGGCTGACCGCCAAGCCCTGGATGACGTTGGTGCCATGGCCGGTCTCGGACGCCCTGGCGATCGAGCGGACCGGGCGATAGTTGGTGCCGGTATAATATTCGGTGATCCACACCAGCAGCCCGGTGACCGCCAGGCCGACGAGCGCCGAATAGAAGATGTTGATGATCGGGAAGCTGGTATCGCCGACCCCGACCGCGCTGGTCATGTCGCCGAGCACCCAGTCGGTGGCGAAGTAGATCGCCGGAACCGACAGGATCGCGGTGGTCCAGAAGCCCTTGTAGAGCGCGCCCATGATCGACTGGCTCGAACCGAGGCGGACCATATAGGTGCCGATGATCGAGGTGACGATACAGACGCCGCCGATCAGCAGCGGCAGCGACATCAGCTTGCCGATCCAAGCCGCGTCGCCGGTGACGAGCAGCGCGATCAGCACCATCGTCGCACCGACGGTGACGACATAGGTTTCGAACAGGTCGGCCGCCATGCCGGCGCAGTCGCCGACATTGTCGCCGACATTGTCCGCGATGGTGGCTGGGTTGCGGGGGTCGTCCTCGGGAATGCCCGCTTCGACCTTGCCCACCAGATCGGCGCCGACGTCGGCCGCCTTGGTGAAGATGCCGCCGCCGAGGCGCGCGAAGATCGAGATCAGCGATGCGCCGAACGCCAGCGCTACCAGCGCGTCGATGACGACCCGGTCATTGGGGGCGTAGCCGCGCGGCCCGGTGAGATACCAGTAGAACACCGAGATCGCGAGAAGCGCGAGGCCGGCGACGAGCACACCGGTCACGGCACCGGCCCGGAAGGCGACGGTGAGGCCGCTCTGCAGGCTGGTCCGCGCCGCTTCGGCAGTACGGACATTGGCGCGCACCGAGATGTTCATGCCGACATAGCCGGCAGAACCGGAAAGCAGCGCGCCGATCACGAAACCGGTCGCCGAGGTCAGCCCGAGGAAATAGAAGACCAGCGCCGCGACGATCACGCCAACGATGGCTATGGTGCGATATTGCCGTCCGAGATAGGCTTGCGCGCCTTCCTGGATGGCTGCGGCGATGTCCTGCATCTTCTCATTGCCGGCCGATGCGGCCAGCACCTGACGGCTGGTGAACAGCCCGTATAATATGGCGAGCAGCCCGCAGCCGATCGCGACTTCTATGATGAGCATCCTGACTCCCTTCGCTCCGTTCGCGTTCGGATCGGGCTTTTCCGCCCTTTTTTGACCTCAAGACGCGTGGGCGTTCTGTATGTCCGGGATGTCGGCGCGCCGCAAGGCCCGTAATTCAGGCCTTCAGCTGCGGTTCAGCGATGCTCGTAACCGAGATGCGCGGGCAACGGCACCGCGCCATCGCGATCGCGGACGGCGAGCCCCGCCCCCGCCTCGAAACGGCCGATTTCGACCGCGACCGCCGCGGCGGCATCGCGATCACCCGGCGGGACGGCACAGAGCAGCTGATAATCGTCGCCCGCTATGGCTGCGGCGAGCCGCGCTGGGCGATCCTCGCCGAAGCCGCGCGCCTCCGCCGACAGGGGCAGCGCATCGAGATCGACCTCGACCGCAAGATTCGACGCGGCCGCCATGCGCTGCGCATCGATCAGCAGCCCGTCCGACACGTCGGCCATGGCATGGGCCAGACCGCCGAGCACCCGCCCCTCGACGAGCCGCGGCATCGGCAGCCGATAGGCCTTCAGCAGGCGGCGAGGGCCCTCGATCTCGCCCAGTGCAATGCGCAGGCCCAAGCCCGCATCGCCGATCGTGCCGGTGACGAACAGCAGGTCGCCCGGCTGCGCCCCTCGCCGGTCGGGCGCGCCGCCGGGCGCGACCTGCCCGATCGCGGTCAGCCCCAGCACGCGCGCATCGCCCGACGGCTGCGCGACCGTATCGCCGCCGAGCAGCGGCACGCCGAAATGCGTAAGCGCGCGGCCGAGCCCTTCGACGAACGCCGCATCCCAATCGTGCGCGCCGGTCAGGCCATAGCCCATCAGCACGCCGACCGGTTGGGCCGCCTTCGCCGCGAGATCCGACAGATTGACCGCAAGCAGCTTCCACGCGACGTCGCCGGGCGGGTCGCCGGGCAGGTAATGAACCCCCTCCACCAGCATGTCGTGGGTGAAGACGAGATCGCGGCCGATCGGCGCGGGCAACACCGCAGCGTCGTCCAGCAGCGCGCGCGCGCCAGGATGCGTGGCAAGGCCGCGCAGGGCATCGACCAGGCGCTTCTCGTCGCTCATCGCCATTCGTTCACGCCCGTTTCCGGGAGGGAAGCCCAGGTCGTGCCGGTTCAGGCGGCAAGCTGAACCGCCCCGTCCCACAGCAGCTTCGCCCCGAGCAGCACGGTGAGCCCGTATATGATCGTGTAGAAGCGCTCGCCATCGACCCTGCGCACCAGCCACACGCCCGCGAAGGTCGAGGCGGTCGCCACCGGCAGCAGCGCGGCCGAGGCGAGCAGGTTGGCGGTGGAGAACTGCCCGAGCGCGGCATAAGCGGGAACCTTGATCCAGTTCATCACCGCGAAGAATATCACGGTGGTGCCGACGAAGCTGTCGCGATCCAGCCGCTGCGGCATCACCCACAATTGATATGGCGGCCCGCCGGCATGTGCAATCTGGCTGCAAAGGCCCGAGCCGACCCCGCATATCGCGCCGATCCAGTCGGGCAGCCGATGCGACGGCGTCGCTTGCCCGCCACGCTCGACCCAAAGCCGCTGGAGTCCGAACAGAAAGGAAATCAGCCCCACCGCGACCAGCACCCAGGCTTCGGACAAGCTGGCGGCGAACCAGTAGCCCAGCCCGATGCCGATCACCGCCCCCGGCAGCATGACGACCATGATGCGCCGGTCCCAGCTGGCGCGGAACGACCAGACGCCTACGGCATCCTGGACGATGAGCAGCGGCAGCAGCACCGCGGCGGCCTGTACCGGCGGCACCGCCTGCGCCATCAGCGGAATGGCCAGCGTGCCGACCCCGATGAAGCCGCCCTTGCCGAGGCCCAGCAAGACGACGGCCGGTATCCCGAGCAGCCAGAAGAACGGGTCGTTGACGATCGCGGCGCCTTCGATCAAGCGCGCACGTCCCTCGCGATGCCGTCGAGCAGTCCGTTGACGAAGCCCTTTTCGCGGCGATCGTAGAAGGCGTCCGCGACATCGACATATTCGCTGATCACCGTCGCGGTCGGCACGTCTGGCCGGGCGATCAGCTCATAGGCGCCGACGCGCAATATCTGCCGCATCGGGCGGTCGAGCCGCTCGAGCGTCCAGCCGCTGGCAAGCCGGGCGGCAATCGCGGCGTCGATCTCGGCACGGCGGGCATCGACGCCCTTCACCAGATCGTCGAAGAAGCTCACTTCGGCCGCGGCATATTCGACATCCTCGATCGTCGCGCCCAGCCGGTGCTGGTGGAACTCGTCGAGCAGCGAAGCCAGCGGGGTCTGCTCCATCTCCTGCTGATAGAGCGCCTGCGCGGCGGCGAGCCGGGCGGCGCTGCGCGAGCGCGAGCGTTCGTTGATCTTGGTCATAATCTATCGTCCCAGTCGCGCGGCGACCGACGCCGCATGCGCGGGCAGCCCTTCCGCATTGGCGAGCGCAACCGCCGCCGGCCCGATTGCAGCGATGGCCGCCGGATCGAGCGCGATGAAGCTGGTGCGCTTCATGAAGTCGAGCACCGACAGGCCCGACGCGAAACGTGCGCGCCGCCCGGTCGGCAGCACATGGTTGGGCCCCGCGACATAATCGCCGACAGCCTCGGGCGCATGGCGGCCGAGAAACACCGAGCCGGCATGGCGGATGCGATCGAACAGGTCCTGCGGATCGGCAACCGCCAGTTCGAGATGCTCGGGCGCGAGCCGGTCTGACAGCGCGGGCACCTCGCCGAGGCTGGCGACGGTGACGATCGCGCCGTTGTCGGCCCAGCTGGCCCGCGCGGTCGCCTCGGTCTGGAGACGGCCGAGCTGCGCCTCCACCTCGACGGCGACGGCATCGGCGAAGGCGGCGTCGTCGGTGATCAGGATCGACTGGCTGGTCGGATCATGCTCCGCCTGGCTCAGCAGGTCCGAGGCGATCCAGGCCGGATCATTGTCGCCGTCGGCGACGACGACGATTTCGGACGGGCCCGCCACCATGTCGATGCCGACCACGCCGTAAAGCTGGCGCTTGGCCTCGGCCACCCAGGCATTGCCGGGGCCAACGATCACATCCACCGGCCTGATTCGATCGGTGCCATAGGCAAGCGCCGCGATCGCCTGCGCACCGCCGATCCGCCAGACCTCGTCCACGCCCGCCAGCGCCGCCGCGGCGAGGACCAGCGGATTGACCGCGCCATCGGGGGTCGGCGTCACCATCACCAGCCGGTCGACGCCGGCGACCTTTGCGGGAATCGCGTTCATCAGCACCGACGAGGGATAGGCCGCCCGGCCGCCAGGCACATACAGCCCCGCCGCCTCGACCGCACCCCAGCGCGCACCCATCCGCACACCCGCAGCGTCGGTGCGCGCGCTGTCGGCAGGGCGCTGCTCGGCATGATAGGCGCGGATGCGTTCCGCCGCGAGGTCGAGCGCCGCTCGCAGTTCGGCATCCAGCCCCGCGAGCGCGGCGTCGCAGGCGGCACGATCGATCCGCCAGCCCGATGCGTCGAGATCGTGCCGGTCGAACCGGCGCGTATAGTCGGCGAGCGCAGCGTCGCCCTGCGCCCGCACCGCCGCGATGATCGCGGTCACGTCGCGCGAAACATCCTCGTCGGCCTCGCGCCGGCCCTCGACCAGCGCCGTGAACGCCGCCGCGAAGCCGGGATCGCGGCTATCGAGCCGAAGCGGCATCGGGGCCCACCCCCCTGGACTCGACGGCACGGCGGAAACCCTCGACCAGCGGCGCGATCTCGCCTGCGCGGGTTTTGAAGGCCGCGCGGTTGACGATCAGCCGCGACGAGACATCGGCGATCTTCTCCACCTCGGCGAGGCCGTTGTCCTTGAGCGTGCGCCCGGTCGAAACCAGGTCGACGATCCGGCTCGACAGGCCGAGCACAGGGGCGATTTCCATCGCGCCGTTGAGCTTGACGCATTCGGCCTGCACGCCGCGCGCCTCGAAATGGCGGCGGGTGATGTTGGGATATTTGGTCGCCACGCGGACATGGCTCCACTCGCGGACATCGTCGCTCGCCGCCATTGCCACCGGTTCGGCGACCGAGATCCGGCAATGGCCGATATCCAGGTCGACCGGGGCGTAGAGCTCCGAATAGTCGAACTCCATCAGCACGTCCGAGCCGACGATCCCGAGCTGCGCGGCGCCGTGCGCGACGAAGGTCGCAACGTCGAACGCACGCACCCGGATCAGGCCGATGTCGGCGCGGTTGGTGGCGAAGCGCAGCAGCCGGCTGTCCTCGTCACCGAACGCCGGCTCCGGGAGGATGCCGACCGCCGCGAACAGCGGCAGCACCTCCTTGAGGATGCGGCCCTTGGGAACGGCGATGATGATCTGCTCGGTCATATCGGCGCGGGCCATAGAGCAGCGCCGCCCGGCTGACAACGGAGCGCGCCCGCACCGTGCGATCTGCCGGTTGCGAAAATATGTCCGCGCGGGATTAAACCGGTGCCGCCGTTCGTTACCCCCGCAGCGTCCATCCCCCCGAAGGCAATGTACGCGATCGTGCCCCGGGTCGATCCGACCCGTAGCCCGAGATGTCCCGGTCGTGTTCGCCCAACGCGGCCGGGACATCGCGCCCGCGCTGGCGGCCTAATTGCGGGAAGCAGCCTTGACGCCGGGCCGTGCCGGGGCCATCTGCCCAATTGGACCGAATCAATCCGATTGAAAGTCGAACTCGTCATGCGCCTGTCCAGCCTAGCCGATTATGCGGTCGTGATGCTGTCCGCCGCCGCGCGTCACGCGCCGGGCGAGCGGCTCACGGCGACGCTGATCGCCGATGAAACCGGCGTGCCGCTGCCCACCGCGCAGAAGCTGATGGGCCGACTCGCGCAGGCGGGCCTTCTCGCCTCGGCGCGCGGCACCGGCGGCGGCGTCCGCCTCGCCCGCCCGGCAGCCGAGATCAGCCTGGCCGACATCGTCGAAGCCGTCGAGGGGCCGATCGCGATGACCGCCTGCGTCGACGACCATCGCCACGACTGCGGGCTCGAGGGCTCGTGCCTGGTCAAGCCGCACTGGGGCGTGGTCAACGACACGATTCGCGGCGCGCTCGGAGGGGTCAGCCTTGCAATGCTGTCGGGCAATTCTAGGGGAGTGTCGGCATGACCGACACTCGCACCGAAAAGAATCGCGCCGCGATCGACGCCGCCGACAAGGCCTCCAATTACGAATGGGGCTTCACCAGCGACATCGAGCAGGATTTCGCGCCGAAAGGCCTGTCCGAAGACACCGTGCGCTTCATCTCTGCCAAGAAGAACGAGCCCGAATGGATGCTCGACTGGCGACTCAAGGCCTATCGCCACTGGCTGACGATGACGCCGCCCGACTGGGCCAAGCTGGACGTGCCGCCGATCGATTATCAGGACGCCTATTATTATGCGGCGCCCAAGGCGAAGAAGGAGCTGGGCTCGCTCGACGAGGTCGATCCCGAGATCCTGCGCGTCTACGAGAAGCTCGGCATTCCGATCGAGGAGCAGAAGGTGCTCGCCGGCGTCGAGGGCGCGCGCAAGGTCGCCGTCGACGCGGTGTTCGATTCGGTTTCGGTCGCCACCACCTTCCGCGCCGAGCTCGAGCGGGCCGGCGTCATCTTCCGGTCGATCAGCGAGGCGATCCGCGAATATCCCGAGATGGTGCGCAAGTGGCTCGGCAAGGTCGTGCCGATGCACGACAATTATTTCGCGACGCTCAACTGCGCGGTCTTCTCCGACGGCACCTTCGTCTATATCCCCGAGGGCGTGCGCTGCCCGATGGAGCTGAGCACCTATTTCCGCATCAACGCGGAGAATACCGGCCAGTTCGAACGCACGCTGATCGTCGCCGACAAGGGCAGCCACGTCTCCTATCTGGAAGGCTGCACCGCGCCGATGCGCGACGAGAACCAGCTCCATGCCGCGGTGGTCGAGCTGGTCGCACTGGACGATGCCGAGATCAAATATTCGACCGTCCAGAACTGGTATCCGGGCGATGCCGAGGGCAAGGGCGGCATCTATAATTTCGTCACCAAGCGCGCGCTGTGCCAGGGCCGGAACAGCAAGGTCAGCTGGACCCAGGTCGAGACCGGCAGCGCGATCACCTGGAAATATCCGAGCTGCGTCCTTGCCGGCGAGAACAGCGTCGGCGAATTTTATTCGGTCGCGGTCACCAACAACCGCCAGCAGGCCGATACCGGCACCAAGATGATCCATCTGGGCAGGAACAGCCGCTCGACGATCGTCTCGAAGGGCATCTCGGCCGGCAAGAGCAACAACACCTATCGCGGGCTCGTGCGCGTCGGCCCGACCGCCGAGAATGCGCGCAACCACACCCAGTGCGATTCGCTGCTGCTGGGCGACAAATGCGGCGCGCACACCGTACCCTATATCGAGGTGAGGAACCCCTCGGCACAGATCGAGCATGAGGCGACCACCTCGAAGATCAGCGACGACCAGCTGTTCTACGCGATGTCGCGCGGGCTCGACCAGGAGGCCTCGGTGGCTCTGATCGTCAACGGCTTCGCCAAGGAGGTGCTCCAGCAGCTCCCCATGGAGTTCGCGGTCGAGGCGCAGAAGCTGCTCGGGATAAGCCTGGAGGGCTCGGTTGGCTGAGCTTTCGCCTCGCGATCAGGATCGCCGCCTCGACTCCCCACCCCTTCAGGGGAGGGGCTTGAGAAGGCCGTGCCGCACAAGCTGCTGGGGAGAAGCTGGAAGGGGTCGGTCGGATGACGGAAAAGGAAATTTCCGCCGCCGTGTCGCTAATGCACAAAAGGCTCACCTTGTCTGAAGCCGAGGCAATTTACGGAAACGATATCGTCAATGCTGAACATCAATAACCTCCACGCCGAAGTCGACGGCAAGCCGATCCTCAAGGGGCTGTCGCTGACGCTCAATCCGGGCGAGATCCATGCGATCATGGGGCCGAATGGCGCGGGCAAGTCGACGCTCAGTTACGTGCTGAGCGGGCGGCCCGGCTATGAGGTGACCGAGGGATCGGCGACCTTCGACGGCGTCGACCTGCTCGCGCTGGCGCCGCATGAGCGCGCCGCGGCCGGGCTGTTCCTGGGCTTCCAATATCCGGTCGAGATCCCCGGCGTCTCCAACGTGCAGTTCCTGCGCGAGGCGTTGAACGCCCAGCGGCGGCTGCGTGGCGAGGAACCGCTGTCGGGCGGCGATTTCCTCAAGCGCGCGCGGGCGCAGGCCGATGCGCTCGGGCTGAGCATGGACATGCTCAAGCGGCCGGTGAATGTCGGCTTCTCGGGCGGCGAGAAGAAGCGTAACGAGATGGTGCAGATGGGGATCATCGACCCCAGGCTGGCGATCCTCGACGAGACCGATTCTGGCCTCGACATCGATGCGCTGCGCACCATCGGCGGCGGCATCAACATGATCATGCGCAAGCCCGACAAGGCGGTGCTGCTGATCACCCATTATCAGCGCCTGCTCGACTATGTGAAACCTGACTTCGTCCATGTCCTCGCCGACGGCCGCATCGTCCGCACCGGCGGCCCCGAGCTCGCCCACGAACTCGAGCGCGAGGGTTACGGAGCGATCGCGGCGTGAGCCTGTCGCTCCCCTCTCCCCGCGAGGAAGCGTGGCGCTGGTCCGACCTGTCGGCGCTGCCTGGACTCGCCGCCGCCGCACCCGCCGCCGGCGCGCGCGATCTCGATGCACATTGGATCGGCGACGGCCCGCGCCTGCTGTTCGTCGACGGCAGGTTCGATGAGGCGCGCAGCCGCCCCGGCCCGATTGCCGTCGGCCCGACCGGAATCGGCTCCACGCATCCGCTGGCGGCGCTCGCCACTGGCTCTGGCTGGACGCTCGCCGTCCATGAGGACGGGGCCGAGGACCTGATCGAGATCGTCCATGTAGCGACCGGCGGCGCCAGCCACCTGCCCGCGCGCGTCGTCATGGCCGAGGACGCGCAGGCGAGCATCGTCGAGACCTATGTCGGCGACGGCTGGGCCAACCGGCTCACCAGCATCGGGCTCGGCCGCTCGGCGCGGCTGATGCGGGCGATCCGTATTTCGCAATCGTCCGGCTTCACCTCGCTGCGCGACGAAGCGCGGCTGGACGCGGGGGCGAGCCTCGTCACCACCGTGCTCGGCACCGGTCAGGGCAGCAGCCGCATCGATGGTGCGATCCTGCTCGACGGACCGGGCGCCTATGCCGAGCATGGCGGCGCATTGCTCGCGCGCGACGAGCAGCGCCACGAAGCGGCGATTGTCGTCCGCCACGCCTGCGAAGAGGGCACCAGCCGGCAGTTGTGGCGCGCCGTCGCCGACGACAGGGCGACCGTCAGCATGGCGGCGCGGGTCGAGGTGGCGCGCGATGCGCAGAAGACCGATGGCGAGCAGAGCCTGCGCGGGCTGATGCTCAAGCGCACCGCGACCGTGAACCTGAAGCCCGAGCTCGAAATCTTCGCCGACGACGTGAAATGCGCCCATGGGGCGACCGTCGGCGAGCTCGACGAGCGCGCGCTGTTCTACATGATGTCGCGCGGGATCACGCCCGATCGCGCCCGCGCACTGCTGACCCAGGCGTTCATCGCCGACGCGATCTCGCGGATCGGCGAGCAGCGCGCGCGCGACATGTTCCAGGCCGACGCCGAGCGCTGGCTGGAGGGACGCGCATGAACGCGTGGACCCGGGATTTCCCCGCCATCCCCGAGGGCTGGCACTATCTCGACACCGCGGCAACCGCGCAGAAGCCGCAGGCGGTGATCGACGCGATCGACCAGGCCTATGGCCGCGATTATGCGACCGTGCATCGCGGCGTCTATCGCCGCTCCGCCGATATGACGATCGCCTATGAGGCGGCACGCCGGCGGGTCGCGCGCTTCCTCCACGCCCACAGCTCGGACGAAGTGGTGTTCGTCCGCGGCGCGACCGAGGCGATCAACCTCGTCGCGCAGACATGGGGCGTTGCCAATCTCCGCCCCGGCGACCGCATATTGCTGTCCAAGCTCGAGCATCATTCGAATATCGTCCCCTGGCAGCTGATCCAGGACCGCACCGGCGTGGCTATCGACGTCTGCCCGCTCACCGAGGACGGCCGGATCGACCTCGATGCGGCCCAACGCATGCTCACCGAGCGACACAAGCTGGTCGCCTTCGCGCATGTCTCCAACGTGCTCGGATCGCTGCTCGACGCAAAGCGCGCGACTGGGCTCGCGCATGCGGTCGGCGCGAAGATCCTGCTCGATGGGTGCCAGGCGGTGCCGCGGATCGCGGTCGACGTGCAGGCGATCGGCTGCGACTTCTACGCCTTTTCCGGTCACAAGCTTTATGGACCGACCGGTATCGGCGCGCTCTGGGCGAAGGGCGCGCTGCTGAACGCGATGCCACCCTGGCAGGGCGGCGGGTCGATGATCGACAAGGTGACGTTCGAGAAGACGAGCTGGGCGCCCGCGCCGCAGCGTTTCGAGGCGGGCACGCCCAACATCGTCGGCGCGCTCGGCCTCCATGCCGCGATGGATTATGTCGAGGCGATCGGCCTGCCGGTGATCCACGCCCACGAAGTGGCGCTGGTGACGCAGGCGCGCGACGCGCTGTCGGCGATCAACAGCGTGCGGCTGTTCGGACCGGAGGATGCCGCGGGCATCGTCTCCTTCGCGATCGAAGGGGTGCATCCGCACGACATCGGCACCATATTGGACGAGGAAGGGGTGGCGATCAGGGCCGGGCATCATTGCGCCCAGCCGCTGATGGAACACCTCGATATCCCCGCGACCGCGCGCGCGAGCTTCGGCATCTACAATGACGAGAGCGATGTTGCGGCGCTGGCGCGGGGAATCGAACGGGTGACGCGGATTTTCGGATGATGCCAGATAGCGAGCAAGGCGAACCAATGAACGAACCAGGCAAGATCGAGATCGAGGAGGTCACCGCCGTCGCGGCGCCGCCCAAGGCACGCGTCGATCTCGACGATGTGGGCCACAAGCCCGATTATCTCGAAGGCTTCCTGGCGCAAAAACCGGCGTCCGCGGGTGCAGGGGAGCCGGGCGGCGATCTCTACGAGGGCGTGATTGACGCGCTCAAGGAGATCTACGACCCCGAGATCCCGGTCAACATCTATGAGCTCGGGCTGATCTACGGCGTTGACGTCACCCCCGACAGCCATGTCGTGGTGACGATGACGCTGACCACGCCGCATTGTCCGGTGGCCGAATCGATGCCGGGCGAGGTCGAGCTGCGCGTCGGCGCGGTCCCGGGGGTCGGATCGGCCGAGGTCAACCTCGTCTGGGATCCGCCATGGGATCCGGCGAAGATGTCCGACGAGGCGAAGCTGGAACTTGGAATGTTGTAATCTACCCTCCCTGAACGGGAAGGTCTGGAGACGAACCATGAGTGACGTGAAAACCCGCGCCCGTCCCGCCGCGCTGACGCTCACCCCGTCGGCCGAGGCGCGCATCGCGCATCTGATGGCGTCGGCGCCCGAGGGGACGATCGGCGTCAAGCTGTCGACGCCGCGCCGCGGCTGCTCCGGCCTGGCCTATTCGGTCGACTATGTCAGCCAGGCCGATCCGTTCGACGAGAAGATCATGACCCCGGGGGGCGACTTCTATGTCGACGGCGGCTCGATCCTGTACCTGATCGGCTCGCGCATGGACTGGGTCGAGGACGACTTCTCGGCCGGCTTCGTGTTCGCCAATCCCAACGCCAAGGGCAGCTGCGGCTGCGGCGAGAGCTTTACCGTTTAAGCCTCCTCCCCTTATCGCGGCTGGGAAGGCCGGCGGGTTGCCTCGCCTCCCCCCAACCGCTACTCGCCCGCCATGCTTGCCGCCCTCGACCATATCGACGCCTGGATCTTCGATCTGGACAACACCCTCTATCCGGCGACGGCCGATCTGTTCGGGCTGATCGACGTGCGCATGGGGCTGTACGTCCAGCGACTGCTCGGCGTCGATGCCGAGGAGGCGCACCAGATCCAGAAGCGGCTGTTTCGCGAGCATGGCACCACGCTGTCCGGGCTGATGAAGAACCACGAGATCGACCCGCATGAATTCCTCGCCTTCGTCCACGATGTCGAGATGGACGCGCTGGAAGAGGACCGGCGGCTGGTCGAGGCAGTGGCCAGGCTGCCGGGGCGCAAGCTGATCTTCACCAATGGCGATGCCGTCTATGCGGAGCGGGTGCTCGAACGGCTCGGCCTGTCGAAGAGCTTCGAGGCGATCCACGACATCCACGCCTGCGCCTACCAGCCCAAGCCGCATGTCGCGAGCTACGAGTCGATGGTGAAGGCATTCGGGATCGAGCCGACCACATCGTTGTTCGTCGAGGACATGGCCCGCAACCTCAAGCCGGCCAAGGCGATCGGCATGACCACGGTGTGGGTGAACAATGGCTCCGAACTCGGCAGCCATGAGGTCGACCTGAGCTTCATCGACTATGAAATCCATGACGTCGGCCAATGGCTGCACGAAATCACAGGGGGTATGCAATGAGCGGCGATCTGCAGAAGACCATCGAACAGGCCTGGGAAGATCGCGACGCGATCGGCTTTTCGACCAGGGGCGCGGTGCGCGATGCGGTCGAGGAAGCGCTGCTGTCGCTCGACGCCGGCACCCGCCGCGTCGCGGAGAAGGGGGCCGACGGCTGGACGGTCAACCAGTGGCTTAAGAAGGCGGTGCTGCTCTCCTTCCGCCTCAACGACATGGAGCTGATCCCGGGCGGGCCGGGCGGCGCGAGCTGGTGGGACAAGGTCCCGTCGAAGTTCGCCGGCTGGGGCGAGGCGGAATATCGCAGCGCCGGCTTCCGCGCGGTGCCGGGATCGATCGTGCGGCGCGGCGCGCATATCGCCAAGGGCGCGGTGCTGATGCCGAGCTTCGTCAATCTCGGCGCGTTCGTCGGCGAAGGCACGATGGTCGACACCTGGACGACGGTGGGCAGCTGCGCGCAGATCGGCAAGAATGTCCATCTGTCGGGCGGCGTCGGCATCGGCGGCGTGCTCGAGCCGCTGCAGGCCGGCCCGGTCGTGATCGAGGACAACTGCTTCATCGGCGCGCGCTCGGAGGTCGCCGAGGGGGTGATCGTCGAGGAGGGCGCGGTGCTGTCGATGGGCGTCTATCTCGGCGCCTCGACCAAGATCGTCGACCGCGCCACCGGCGAAGTCTTCGTCGGCCGCGTGCCATCCTATGCGGTGGTCGTGCCCGGCACGCTGCCCGGCAAGGATGGCGGCCCCGGCCTCTACTGCGCGGTGATCGTCAAGCGGGTCGACGCGCAGACCCGCTCCAAGACCGGCATCAACGAGCTGCTGCGCGACTGAGGCGGCCCCGCGGAACTGCCCGGCGCAACGATCAGCCCCTGAAGGCGTCCTTCGCGGCGCGGCGGCCGGCCAGTTCCTCGACGGTGGCGGCCCGCATGAACGGATTGGTGGCGCGCTCGAGCGCGATGGTGCTCGGCACCGTCGCCTCGCCGGCCGCGCGGGCCGCGTCGACCTCGCTCATCCGCTGGCGGATCGCGAGGTTGTCGGGCTCCGCGACCAGCGCGTAGCGGCCGTTGGACTGGGTATATTCATGGGCGCAATAGACCCGCGTCTCGGCCGGCAAGGCCGACAGCCGCGCCATGTTGGCGAACATCTGCGCCGGCGTTCCCTCGAACAGCCGGCCGCAGCCCATCGCGAACAGGGTGTCGCCGACGAACGCGGCGCCCTCGGTCGGCAGGTGGATGGCGATGTGCCCGGCGGTGTGCGCGGGGACCTCGATGACATGCCCCTCGATCGCGCCGATCCGGACGATATCGCCCTCGCGCAGCGGCACATCGAGAGTCGGGATCTTGGCGGCCTCGGCGGCGGGGCCGCTGACGATGCAGCCGGTCGCCGCCTTGATCGCCGCGTTGCCGCCGATATGGTCGGGATGCCAGTGGGTGTTCCAGATCTGGCCGATCGTCCAGCCGCGCGCCGCCGCGGCGTCGAGCACCGGCTCCGCCACCGCCGGATCGACCACGACCGTCTCGCCCGAGGCCGGATCGTGCATCAGCCAGACATAATTGTCGCTGAGCACCGGCAGGCGAAGGATCTCGACCGCCATGCTCACCAGCTCCCGACGTTCGGCATCGAAGCCCAGGGCTCGGCGGGCTCGAGCTTGCCGTCCTGGAGCAGCTCGACCGAGATGTTATCGGGGGTCCGCACGAACGCCATATGGCCGTCGCGCGGCGGCCGGTTGATCGTCACCCCGGCGTCCATCAGCCGCTGGCAGGTCTCGTAGATATTGTCGACGCGATAGGCGAGATGGCCGAAATTGCGGCCGCCCTCATAGCCCTTCTCGCCCCAATTATGGGTGAGCTCGACCTGCGCGTCCTCGTCGCCGGGCGCCGCCAGGAAGATCAGGGTGAAGCGGCCCGCCTCATTGTCGAAGCGCCTGATCTCGCGCAGCCCGAGCAGCTCGAAGAAGCGGATGGTGGCGTCGGGATCGGAGACGCGGATCATGGTGTGCAAATACTTCATCGGCCTAATCTAGGGGCCGCGATCGGCGATGCAACGCCTGGAACGGAAGCTGCGCTGCCGGTGACCGCGCGAAGGGCCGATGAGTTTTTTGTTTGGCCCTCAGACGCCGGGCGCAGGACATCCGTCCTGCTTGGCTTCGCGCCAATAAGGCGCGGCGGCCGTTCGGCCTTGCGGAGCCTCGACAGGCTCCGACGCAGAGCTCGGCACCGGGGCACGTCAGTGACCCGCAAGGCCGAACGGCCGCCCGAGCTTATTGCGAGGAAGCCAAGCGGGGCGGATGCCCCGCGCCCGGCGTCTGAGGCAGAACAAATAAAACTCAAGGGCGCGGCCTCGCCGCGTCCTTGAGCGCCAGCGCCGCCGCCTGGCCCGCGTCGCTGTCCGGCGCGGCCTGCGCGGCGCGGGTCCAGGCGGCGCGGGCGTCGTCCATCTGCCCGGCCGCCGCGGCGATGTTGCCGGCTTCGTAGCTGATCGCGGGGTCTCCGGGCGACAGCGCCGCCGCCTCGCGGATCGCGCCATAGGCCAGCGGCATCTCCTTCATCCGGCGGGCGAGATTGGCGCGCAACAGCCAGCCGAGCGGATCGCGCGGCACCAGCTTCGTCGCCTGTTCGAGATCGACCCTGGCGCCGGGCAGGTCGTTGACCGACACGCCGGCGCGGGCGCGATCGAGATAGACCTCGCCCTTCATCTCGTTCGAGAGGCCGGGCAGGGCCAGCGCCCTGTCGAAATCGGCGCGCGCGCGGGCCGGCTCGTCGCCCGCCAGCGCGGCGTTGCCCGCCTGCATCCACAGCACCACCGCCATCGGGTTCTGCGCGATTTGCGCATCGCGGGCGGCGCCCTCGAAGGTCGTGGCGGCGGCCGGCCATTGCTCGAGGCCCGACTGGGCGACACCGAGGCACTGCCGCGCCGCCATGCCGCCGCCGCCCGCGATCCAGCCGCGCGCCTCGGCCTCGGCCTTGGCGGGATCGTTTTTGGCCAGAGCCGCGCATTTCGCGCCGCGCGCCGCATGCTCGGCCTGAGTGGGCGGCGCAGCGGCAGGAGCGGCAGCAGGGGCAGCAACGGCGGTGGCGGCCATGAGCAGGATCAGCATCAGGGCTCCATCAGCTGCGAGACGACGCCCAGCAGCAGGGCGATATCCCCCGGCCGCGACAGGCGATGATCGCCGTCCTTGACCAATATGGTCTGCACATCGGCTGAACGGATCGCGCGCGACAGCCGCAGCGCGATCGAGGTGGGGACGGTATCGTCCAGCTGCCCCTGCAGCAGCCGGACCGGGCCGTCAAAGGCGATCTCGGCCCGCTCTCCCTTGGCGAGCAGCCGGTTGGCCTGCCCCGATTCCCAGAAGGCATAGGTCGTCACATGGGGCTCGTCCGAATAGTCGCCGGGCTGCTCGATCTTCGCCTCCTCGCGCAGCAGCGTGACGACGTCCTCGGAAAAGCCCCAGTCGGTGAAGTCGGGCGCGGCGGCGATACCGACCAGCGCCTGCACCCGGCCAGGCAGCGCGAGCGCCACCAGCAGCGCCAGCCAGCCGCCCATCGACGAGCCGACCAGCACCAGCGGCCCACCGGCCGCGAAGGCCGCGATCGCGTCGAGCACGTCGTCGCGCCAATGATCGAGGGTGAAATCGGTGAAGCGCCCCTCGCTGGCGCCGCAGCCCGAATAGTCGAGCCGCAGCATCGCCCGCCCCTCGCGGCCCGCCCAGGCATCGAGCGCTGTCGCCTTCTCGCCCTCCATGTCGGACCTGTAGCCGGGCAGGAAGACGATCACCGGCCCGCGTCCGGGCCGATAGCGATAGGCAAGCGCGGGCTTGTCCGGGCGGGTGAGATAAGCGGTCATGGGACGGCCCTATAGCGGAGATCGGCGGGCGGAACATGACAAGCTATAAGTGACAAAAATCCGGTTGCATGGGGTTGTTCGCGCGTTTTTTTGTTT
This sequence comes from Rhizorhabdus sp. P4_G6, assembly GCF_056401045.1. Lineage (NCBI taxonomy): Bacteria > Pseudomonadati > Pseudomonadota > Alphaproteobacteria > Sphingomonadales > Rhizorhabdaceae > Rhizorhabdus > Rhizorhabdus sp. P4_G6. The sequence goes on from NZ_JBFUKC010000010.1 coordinate 113,212, forward strand.
TTTCGATTCCGGCGCCCTCGCGCCAGTGTGGTGAACGGCGCATGGCCAGCGGCACCGGCGCGGCCGACAGGCAGGCGCGACGGGGCGGCTGCCCTGCGGTTTGGGAAGCCATCGCGATGGCTGATCTGGCGGGGGCGGGTCGTCATCGGCACGCGATTGGCTAGAGCAGGTTGTGACGAGATTGATCCGCTCATCCTGGCAAGCAGTCGAAGGGCGCGCATCGAAGGTCCTTCGACACGCCCCTTCGCCAAGCTCAGTGGCTGCTCAGGATGAGCGGATGATTCAATCCAACACCGCGTGCCTAGCAGAAACAAGGCCGAAAATCAAGAACGGAACGGGAACAATCCCGCCCGAGCCTAGGGTCCGCGCCCCGCGCGGCCAAGAGGCGACGCCGGGCCGGGCGTGGACTGTCCACGCCCGGCCCGATCGCGCAAGCTGTCTAGAAATGCTGGTTCGAAGCCATCTCGTCGACGCTCTTGCTGACAAGGATATTCACCGCGACGCGGCGGTTCTGCGCCTTGCCTTCCTCGGTGTCGTTGCTCGCCGCCGGGTCGGCCTTGGCCATGCCGGTCGGGGTGAGCATGCGATAGGGTTTCCAGCCGCAGGCCTGCTGGAGATAGTTGATGACGCGACCGGCGCGCTTTTCGCTCAGCTGCTGGTTGAACTCGTCGCCGCCGACCGAATCGGTGTAGCCGACCACCAGCATCAGGGCGTTTTCGGTTCCCTGCGCCGTGGTTGCCGTGTTGCAGAGAGCGGCCTTGTCCTCGGCGGACAACTCCGCCTTGCCGGTATCGAAGTGCACGTTCGTGGTGGCCTTGATATTATATTTGTCGATGTCGCCGAGGCGGCCGCGCAGCGACTCGGTTGCCGCGGTCTGTTCGTCGAAGCGCTGGGCGGTGGCGTTCTGGATCATCGTCGCGGTCTTGAGATCGTTGTTGCGGAAAACGATCTGGCTCGCGACCAGGCCATCGCCCGGTTGCCCGCCGGCCGGCTGCATCGTCTTGACGGTGACGGGCAGGCCGTTGAGCAGCGAGGCCGCGGCGAGCTTGCTGCGATTGGCGCTGAACAGCCCGCCGCCGGTCTTGATCCGCGTGGCATCGTTGACGGCGATGACCGTGCTGGTGCCGTTGGCGGCGGTGACCTTCAACTTGTCGCCGCTGCGCGCGGAGATGATGCCCTTGATCTCGGGCCCGGCCGTCATCACCGGCGGCTGCGGCACGGCGCCATCGACGACGATGCCGGATTCGGACGCGCCCTGCGGCTGCGCGGACAGGCTGCCCGCCATGGGCAGGGCCAGCATGGCAAGCATGACGCGAACAGCTGGTCTTTTCGAAATGATGTGCATGGGATGACTCCTTCTAACCTCCCCAGTCCAACCTGCCTGTTCGGACGAACCTGTCTGCCGCGTGAACGCGGGTCGCCGTGCCGGTGGGTGGGCGGTTGATGCGAGCGAGGCGTGCGGTGAAGCGATGTGATTGCTGTCCGGATCGATCGCGCTGATCGCCGATGGAATGGAGGATAGCGGGGCTTGTGTGGCCACCAGGGGATAGCGGGCGTTGCCGGCACTTCTGGCTTCAGCAAAGGTTGGGGGAACCGGGGTTTGCCGCCAAGCTGCCGAACAAAGGTACGGGTTGGCGACAACTCGGCGGCGTCGTTGCCCATAAGGATTAGATCTGCAAGGAAGAGTTGTGAGCGACTTCCTTCCACGCACGCTTTGGTATCTTACGCGCGACCTCAAGCAGGAGCGGATTGCACAGGGTGAACTGCTGGGCCTTGCCGATTGCCTCATTGTCCTCGGCGAACCGGGCATGGGTAAGACCAGCCTGTTGGAAGATCTCGCATCTGCTCCCGAAGCAGCCAGTTGCACCGCGCGACAGCTGATTAACCGTCACGACCCGCACAGCCTGCTTCGGAGTGCACAGCTTCTCGTCATCGATGCGCTCGACGAACTCGCAGCGGCAGGGGAAGGGGACGCGGTTGATCTCGTGCTTCAGAAACTCGGAGCAGCAGGCTATCCGCGCTTCGTTCTCTCGTGCCGAGTCGCCGATTGGCGCGCCGCGACTGCGGTCGGAGCAATCCGCGAGCAATACGCGGAGCCACCGCTCGAGCTGCATCTGGATCCGCTCAATCACGACCAGCAGCGCGCATTACTCGTAAGCTTGACGAACGACGAGGCGAGGGCGAGTGCGTTGCTCGATCACTTCGACAGGTATCAACTCGATTTCCTCGGCAATCCGCAGACACTGAAACTGATCGCAGCTTTGCCGACGGGCCATGAACTTCCGCGCACGAGTAGCCGCCTCCTAGCACTGGCGACCGAGCAGCTTCGACGAGAACCCAAGCCCGGCAAAATCGAGCTGCCCGCCGGTGTAGCGCTCGATGCGGCAGGCGGGGCATTCGCGGCGCTGCTGCTGACAGGAAGCAGTCGGATTGCTCGCGAGACGGCCATCGCGAACCATGACAACGGTGAACTGCCGTTCGCCGAAGTGAAGTTCGTTGTCGGCGATGCGCTCGATCGCGCGATCCGCACGAGACTGTTTTCTGTCAATGCGCTGGGAGCTACTTACCCTCACCGTCGCATTGGTGAGTATCTAGCTGCACGCTGGCTGTCGCGGCGTGCCGACACGCGCGGCAAGCGCAAGCGCTTGCTAGCGATGCTGCGTTCAGAGGGCCGGGTTCCAGCCAATCTTCGCGGCCTGCATGCATGGCTTGCCCTCGACACCGACCTCGCCCCTGACGTCATCGCGGCCGACCCAATGGGCGTGATCGAATATGGGGACGGCGATGTCTTGAGCCCGACTTATGCAAAGCTGCTCCTCGATGCGCTCGAGCGTCTGTCACGCGACAATCCGCACTTCGCTGGGTGGGGTGAATATCGCGCGTCGGCGCTCGTCGTCACGCCATTGCAGGAAGAGGTGCGGGCTGTCATTGCCGGCCGAGACCGCGAGTTCGGACTGCGCAGGCTGCTGCTCGAACAATTGCGCGGCGAGACCCTGACTCAGGAAATGCGGGACGTGTTGCTCGCGCTGCTGCGCGATCCTGACGAGATTTTCGCGATCCGTGAGCGGGCGGGACAAGTGCTGATCGAGGCTGGCAGTGTCGATTGGCCGAAGGAGCTCGATGCGATCCGCTGTCAGGCAGACCGCATGTCGACTAGGCTTGCGTTCGAGTTGATGGACGACGTCGGCCTCGATGCCTTCAGCGATGTGCAGATCGTCGAAACCGTGCTGGCGTACGACGGGCTCAGCCTTTGCCCGCTGCGGCAGCATGAGCACGACCGGTCCGTTGGGCGTTATTGGAAGCTTGCACGTCAGATCCCGCCCGAGCGGCTCGACCTATTACTCGACCTGTTCACGGATTACGCAAAACAGTTGCTGCCGCGCTATGCGGGAATCGACGAACATCAGTTGCTCGACCTCTACTACGAACTCGTCCTGATGCGATTGGCCCTCAGCGCGCCCGAGCCGCTGCGCCTGTGGAGCTGGCTCGAACATTTCGAAGGACAGCGAAGCTACCACCGCGACCGAGCCGAACAACTCGCCGATTGGTTCAAGGAAAATGAGGAGACCCGCCGCTCGATTCAGCGCATCATAATGTTGGCCGAGCGCGAGCCGAAGGCGTTTCGAATGCGGGCGTTCAACTTGAGTGACGTTTCGCCAGGACTGTCCATTTCTTCCGACGATGCTATTGTGCTTCTCGATGGGCTCAATCCGGATGACCACCGCGACGAGCGATGGCGGGAGGTACTTTGGCTTGTCCCGACATCGGGCGACGAGGGCAAGATAATCCGTGAGGCGGCGAAGCGCTTCGCGGCGCATCGCTCCGACCTGATCGAGTGGATCGAGAGCCTTGCCGAACCTCAAGAACCCAAGTGGAAGCGGAAACAGGATGAGGGCGCTCGTAAACGCCTGGCTGAACGCGCCGTTGCCCATGCCGAACACCGCCGTAATTTCGCCGAAAACCTGGACGCCATGCGGCGCGGCGAGTTCCAGTTTATTATCAACCCAGCGCGGGCTTACCTCCATCAATATGACGACATTGGCGATGATTGCCCCGCGCATGGGCGCATCGCTGGCTGGGTCGGTGGCGACGTGGCGGAGGCTGCGCACACAGGCTTCGAGGCCTTCCTGCATATCACCCCGCCGCGTCCCAGTGCGGCACGAATCGCGGTCAGCCATGCCAAGGGAACGCGCTGGTACGCTACGGACATCATCGTCGCGGCGCTCAGTGAGCGGCTGCGATTACACGATGTTCCGTTCGAAGGGGTCTCGAGTGAACGGCTAATGGCCGGACTGTTCGAAATCTGGCACACACGTATCGATGATCACGCCAAGATCGAAGGGCTCGAAGCGGCGATCGAAGCCGAACTGAGGGAACGGGGCGATTTCGAATGTGCAGTGCGGCTTTACGTGGAGCCACAGCTTAAACGGCGAGCAACGCATGTTGATCATCTTTATGCGCTGATGCGCGGCGACGCCTATCGTGGGGAGCTGACGCTGCGGCTCGCCGAGGACTGGCTTAAGCGTTTTCCTGACTTGCCCGCGGAGCCCGAGAGCGAACTGCTCGACAGGCTACTTGGAGCGGGCCGCGGTGAGGCGCTTGTTCCACTTGTCGCCAACCGCCTCGCTCGCACACTCGACGACGAACGCAGGCGCAACTGGGATGCGGTGCAACTTCTTGTCGACTTCGAGGCGGGCAGGGCGCGTCTAGAGGCGCAGCAGGTCGAACCCGAGCTACTTTGGCATCTGCGCGCGCGCGGTGGAGGCCGGCGACAAGACGATCGTGGATCGGCGATCCTGTCGTCGGAACAGATTGGGTGGATTGTCACGACCTTCCGTCCCCTGTTTCCATCGCGTTCCTATCCATCTGGGCCATCGAGCGGCGACACTAATTCATGGGATGCAACCGAGTATTTGCGCGGCCTAGCCGTTCGACTGGGAAGCGACTTATCCGACGAAGCGGTGATCGCGCTTGAGCGGCTGCGCGGCGGGGCCGAGGACGGCTATACCGAAGCCTTCAAGATCTACGCCGCCGAGCAGCACCAGGCGCGTGCTGAGCGGCATTATGTCCCACCGACGCTTGCGGAGATTAAGGCGGTGGTCGACGCGGGGCCGCCGACAACTGCAAGCGACCTTCAGGCGGTTCTGCTCGAAGCGTTCGACGAGGTGCAAGCGCGCCTGAAAGGCGATCGGCTGGACTGGTATAGCAATTTCTTCCGCGAGGACGGAAGGCACAAGGACGAGGAGCCATGTCGCGATTCCCTGCTCCAGATGCTGGATGGCAACCTGCCCGGCATCGCGCTGCGGCCTGAAGACCATGGAGCGGATGACAAGCGTGTCGACATCGTCGCCGAGATCGCGCCGAACGTTATTGTGCCCGTCGAAGTCAAAGGACAGTGGCACCGCGAACTGTGGACCGCCGCGGACACGCAACTTGAGCATCTCTACGTCAACGACTGGCGCGCCGATCGCGGTATTTACCTCGTGCTATGGTTTGGTAAGGGCGCAATGCTGCAATCGCCTCCAAAAGGGGTAGCGAAGCCCAGTACACCTGGAGAGCTGAAAGCGGCGCTAGAAGCCACAAGCAAGGCGGCGGAGAAGGGCCGGGTTGTCATCGTTGTCGTTGATCTGACACGACCGGAGCCACTGTGACTTATCCGAAGTTCAGTTTATCCAGGTACATGATATGCTTGGTCGAGATCTTTAGAGTGGTAATCATCGGGAACTATTACTCTTCTTGACGTTTTGCATGTTGGCTACTCCCTTCCGTTTCCTCGCCCTCAAGATGTCAGCCGAGCGGATGATTGCAAGACAAGAAATCAGACCAGAATTTCGCGAAAGCGACAGAATTGCGAAGGACTTCGCCTAGAGCGACATTAATTCGCTTGCCTCACTCCCACACGCGCTCAGAAACGGAAGAAGCTCTTGCTCGCAGGCGCGGCCTTTGCCTTGTCGCACATTGCGCGGACGGACTGCCAGGCGGCCGGCGGCAGGGCGGGCGATGGATGGCGCAGGGTGCGCGCGGCCGCGGCGAAACGGCGCCGGCGTTCGGCCGAGGGCGGGTGGCTGGCCAGATAGGCGAAGATGCCGGGATCGGCGCTCTCGTCACGGCCGAGGCGGGCGAACAGCGCGGCGGTGGCCATCGGGCTGATCCCGGCCGCGCGGAGATGCTCGATCGAATAGTCGTCGGCCTCCGCCTCGGCGGCGCGGCTGTAGCGCGAATCGAGCAGCGCCTGGCCATATTGGGCGCTGTTGCCGCCCGAGCCCAGCAGCAGGCCGATGCCGAAGCGGCGCATCATCGCGACGAGCACATGGCGATGATCGACATGGCCGATCTCATGCGCCAGCACGCCGGCGACTTCGTCGGGCGAGCGCGCCTCGGCGATCAGCCGATCGAAGATGAGGATCCGCCCGCCCGGCAGCGCGACGGCGTTGACCACCGGAATATCGAGCACCGTCACGCGGATCGGGCGGCTCGCCGGCGACAGCCGCCGGGCGAGGCCGTCGAGCGCCTTTTGCCCCGCCGCCGCATGGCAGGCATGGGCCTCGAAGTCGCCGCTGATGCTGTCGCCCAGCCGCTGTTCCCAGGCGAAGGGGATCGCGCGCGCCAGCAGATCGAGGCCGGAGATGACGCCGAGCAGGATCAGTGCCGACAGCGCGGCGCCGGCGATGGCGGCCCGCCACAGGCCGAGGCGGTCGATCAGCCGGCCATAGCGGATCGGCCCGGGCAGCCGCGCCAGCCATTCCGCCGGAGGATCCTGCTCGAAACCGAGCCTCCACCCGGGGATATCGGAACGGCCGAAGTGGAGGAGCGGGCCATCGAGGCGCAGCAGCAGGCCGAGCGCGACGGCGGGACATCCATCGATGGCGAGGCTGTCGCCCGCCAGCGCCACGGAAACGGCGTGGCGGACGGCCGATCGGCCATCGTAGAGCCACGCCGCCGCGCGCATCGCTGGCGGGTCAGAAGGCTCCGACATCGAGTGCGTCCAGCAGCCCCTCGCCCTGCTTCGGCATCGCCGTGGTCGACTGCGTCAGATCGGCCAGGGTCACTTCCCCGGTCGCTTCGAGATGGCGGATGAAGAAGGCCCAGTTGCGATAGCCGAGGAAGACCAGCGCGATCCCGAAGGTGACGATGACGAGCGCGATGGTGGCGAAGATGAACCTGAACCAGTCGACCGAGCGCGCGGTGAAGGCGAAGCCGATCCTGTCGAGCGTGAGCGCGCCGATCGCCTCGCGCAGATAGGCGGCATAATAGAGGATCGCGATGATCCCCATCGCGAAATAGGCGGCGATCACGCCGAGGAAGATCGTCACAAACATGGCGGGATCGGGCGCGGCGGCTCTGGAGGCCGAGCCGGCGACGGCGGCGATGCCGCCGACGCAGCCGACGATCGGCAGGAGATAGAAGAGCAGGAAGCGGCCGATGATCGGGCGCCAGCTGGCGTTCGCGGCGAAGCTGTTGCTGCCGAAGCTCAGGCGATTCCACCGTTCGTTCCACAGGCTCGTCATCGACCAGGGCATGAGCACGCCCAGGATGAAGACGCCGAGCGCCGTCCTCCACAGCGCGGTGAGCGCATAGCCCCAGCCCTGATCGTCGCTGCCGCCGCGGATGCCATGCCACAGGGTACGGCTGAGCCGATAGCGCAGGGTGCGATAGCGGGCGAGGCCGTAGAGATAGACGAGCGCGACATAGGCCGCCGTGCTGAGCGCCACGGCGCTGCCGAACTGGCCGCGCATCACCAGGCCCTGCACCACGAACTGCAGCACGGCGACCGGCACGAACAGGAGCAGCGCCACCAGCAGGAAGCCGATGAACAGCTCCTTGCCGGTGCCGGTCCACTCGAGCGGATCGCCGATGAAATCGGTGCGGCTCCACAGATAGCGGCGCTCGCGGGTCTTGGCCCAGAAGCGGTAGAAGCCCAGCGTGACGATGATCAGCAGCAGGTTGATGAAGGCGATCGGCGCGAACTCGCGCCAACTGCCATGGAACTGGAATGCGCTGCCCGCCTGCTCGTCCGCCATCGCTTTTCTCCCCGTGCCCGATGGAAAGGGACTATGTGCAGTCGGGGGCGTCAAGCATATTCGGGTCCGAAATGATGTGATCGTGACGCGGGCCCATGGGTTCGGGCGCTCCAACGTTGAAGGGAGATCCCAGCTTTCGCTGGGATGACGCGATGGGGACGAGACACCCTCCACGTCATTCCAGCGGAAGCTGGAATCTCTCTTTTCTTCCGTTAGGCTCGGATCATGCGGGGCGGCTGGACCTACATCATGACCAATCGGGCGCGCGGTGTGCTCTATGTCGGCGTGACGGCGGACCTCGCGGCGCGGATCTGGCGGCATCGCAGCGGCCAGGGGTCCGACTTCTGCAAGCGGTACAAGCTGACGAGGCTTGTCCTGGTCGAACCGCATGGCTCGATCGAGGACGCCATTGCTCGCGAAAAGATGCTCAAGGCGTGGAAGCGCGCCTGGAAGATCGAACTCGTCGAAGCCTCCAATCCTCGGTGGCTCGACCTGTTCGAGGTGGTTCAAGGTTGAAGGGAGATCCCAGCTTCCGCTGGGATGACGTGGGGCGGGGCGGAGATACCCTCTCCACGTCATTCCAGCGGAAGCTGGAATCTCCTTTACTCCTCGAGCCTGGAGGGGGAGCGAGGCGGGCTTGCCCCTTGCCCTACATCGCGGGCATAAGCCGCGCTCTTCAAGCCAAGGAATCCATCTCTCCCATGTCCGATCTGCTTCACATCACGCTTCCCGACGGCTCGGTGCGCGAAGTGGCGGCGGGCACTACGCCCGGGGAGATCGCCGCGGCGATCGGGCCGGGGCTGGCCAAGGCGGCGATCGCGGCGCGGGTGGATGGCGAGCTGCGCGATCTCGACCGGCCGCTGGAGGCCGATGCCGCCCTCGCGCTGGTGACGGCGCGCGACGAGGCCGACGCGCTGGAGCTGGCGCGGCACGATTATGCGCATGTGCTGGCCGAGGCGGTGCAGGGCCTGTTCCCCGGCACGCAGATCACCTTCGGCCCGTCGACCGACGACGGCTTCTATTATGATTTCGCGCCGCCCAAGATCGATGGGCGCGATCGGCCCTTTACCGAAGAGGACCTGCCCGCCATCGAGGCGGAGATGCGCCGCATCATCGCCGCGAACAAGCCGCTCAGGCGCGAGGTGTGGTCGCGCGAGGACCTGATCGCGCGCTGGAAGCAGCAGGGCGAAAGCTTCAAGGCGGAATGGGCGGCGGAACTGCCCGGCGATGAGCCGCTGACGGTCTACTGGTCGGGTGGCGACTGGCTCGACATGTGCCGCGGGCCGCATCTGCCCTCGACCGGCAAGCTCGACCCGCAGGCGTTCAAGCTGACCCGCGTATCGGGCGCCTATTGGCGCGGCGACCAGAAGAATGCGATGCTGAGCCGCATCTACGGCACCGGCTGGCTCAACAAGAAACAGCTCGACGCGCATCTGACGCGGCTGGAGGAGGCCGCCAAGCGCGACCATCGCCGCATCGGCCAGGACATGGACCTGTTCCATCTCCAGTCGGAGGCGCAGGGATCGGTGTTCTGGCATCCCAAGGGCTTCCGCCTGTGGCGCGAGCTGGAGGCCTATATGCGCCGGCGGCTCGACGCGGCCGGCTATGAAGAGGTGAAGACGCCGCAGCTGATGGACGCGCGCCAGTGGGAGCAGTCCGGCCATTGGGGCAAATATCGCGAGAATATGTTCGTCGTCCCCGACGAGATCCCCAATGCGGAAGAGGAGGGCCCGGTGCTGTCGGGCGAGGGCGACCTGATGGCGCTCAAGCCGATGAACTGCCCCGCGCACATCCTGATCTTCAAGCAGGGGATCAAGAGCTATCGCGACCTGCCGATCCGCATGGCCGAGTTCGGCTGCTGCCATCGCAACGAGCCGCACGGCGCGCTGCACGGCATCATGCGGGTGCGCCAGTTCACCCAGGACGACGCGCACATCTTCGTCCGCGACGACCAGCTGATCCCCGAGATCAAGGATTTCTGCGACCTGCTCGACGCGGTCTATCGCGATCTCGGCTTCGAAAGCTATGCGATCAAGCTGGCGCTGCGCCCGGAGGCGCGCTTCGGGTCGGACGCGATGTGGGACAAGGCCGAGCAGACGCTGCGCGACGCGGTCGCCGCCGCGGGCCGCGCAACCGAGGCGTTCGGCTGGGAGGAGCTGCCCGGCGAGGGCGCCTTCTATGCGCCGAAGCTCGAATTCCACCTGACCGACGCGATCGGCCGCACCTGGCAGGTCGGCACGATCCAGGCCGATACGGTGCTGCCCGACCGGCTCGACGCCTCCTATATCGGCGAGGATGGCGAGCGTCATCGGCCGGTGATGCTCCATCGCGCGATCCTGGGCACGTTCGAGCGGTTCATCGGCATATTGATCGAGCATCATGCCGGGCGCTTCCCGCTGTGGCTGGCGCCGGTGCAGGCGGTGGTCGCGACGATCGTGTCGGACGCCGACGACTATGCCCGCGCGGTCGAGGCCAAGCTGACGGCGGCGGGGCTGCGCGCCGAGAGCGACCTGCGCAACGAGAAGATCAACTACAAGGTGCGCGAGCATTCGGTCGCCAAGGTCCCGGCGCTGCTGGTGGTCGGCAAGCGCGAGGCCGAGGAGGGCACGGTCGCGATCCGGCGGCTGGGCGACCAGGCGCAGACCGTGCTGCCGCTCGACGAGGCGATCGCCGCGCTGAGGGCGGAGGCGACCCCGCCGGATTTGCGGGGCTGAGGCGGGTACTTTTTCTTTCCGTTCGGTCTGGAATCTGTCGTTAGAGCTGAACAAGACTACCGCTCATCCTGAGTAGCCATTAAGCGAAGTCGAAATGGCGTATCGAAGGATCGTCCTTCGATACGGGGCCCTTCGACTGCCTGCCAAGGCAGGCGCTCAGGACAGACTTCGCCAAGCTCAGCCCATACCCGGATGAGCGGGATCAATTTGAATGGAAATGTGCTCCTCGCTTACGCTTGGAAGAGCATCTCGACTCCGCTCGATGCGAACGGGGTAGGGATAGCTAGCGCCCTGCGACGAAGCCGCGCGTAAAAGGCTGCTAGCCATCTTCCAAAACCCAGCGCGAATGCCTATATCGCGCCCCTGAGTCCACGACAGGAGATTTCGCTATACGTCCGCCGATGATGCGCCGCCCCTTGGGGCAGCAGCCGATGCCGCTTAACGGCCCGCGCTACAATGAGTTCATCCAGTCGCCCAAGGTCCGGGTGATCGATGAGGCTGGCGAGAATCTGGGCGTGATGTACACGCGAGAGGCGATGGAGCAGGCCCAGGAGGTCGGGCTCGATCTGGTCGAGGTTTCCCCCAACGCCGATCCGCCGGTGGCGAAGTTCCTCGATGTCGGCAAGTTCAAATACGAGGCCCAGAAAAAGGCCAATCTCGCCCGGAAGTCGCAGAAGACGCAGGAGATCAAGGAGATCAAGATGCGTCCGAACATCGACGACCATGACTATGACACGAAGATGAAGAAGATCCACGAGTTCATCGACGAGGGCGACAAGGTGAAGGTCACCCTGCGCTTCCGCGGTCGCGAACTCGCGCACGGCCAGCTCGGCATGCAGGTGCTCCAGCGCGTCCAGGCGGACATGATCGAGACCGCCAAGGTCGAGCAGTTCCCGCGCATGGAAGGCCGCCAGATGCTGATGGTGCTTGCGCCGAAATAAGCAGACTTGGGATTCGGCCGGCGCGTTTTGACGTGCCCGGTCTTTTCCTGCGGTCTTTTCCTGCGGTCTTTTTGCGGCGATCTGCCTGATCAGGCGGCCGGCCTGGCCTTGCCTGCGCGCAGCAGATTGTCGCGCAGCGTCACGACCGCCTTCTGCATGGTCGCGAAATCGTCGCCGAGCCCGGTGGCGTCGAACAGCGCAGCCCCCGGATCGCGATCGACCAGCGCCCTTCCCGCGCCGGTCAGGCTCAGCCGCACCTGACGCTCGTCCGCCGCGTCGCGGCGGCGGACCACATAACCCAGCGACTCGAGCTTCTTGAGGATCGGAGTCAGCGTGTTCGACTCGAGGAACAGTTTCTCGCCGAGCGCGCTCACCGTCTGCTCGTCGCCCTCGGCAAGCGCGACCAGCGCGATATATTGGGTGTAGGTGAGCCCAAGCTCGTCGAGAATCGGCTTATAGGCACGGCCGAAGGCCAGGTTGGCGGAATAGACCGCGAAGCAGATGAAGTCGGATAGCTTCCGGCGTTCGCCGTCGGGCGGGGTGGGTGCGGGCATTGTCGATCTCCGTCGCTTGGTAGGCCCTATATAGATCGTGTACGATTAAATCGGAAGGGGTTGACTCTCGCGCCGATTCGCCTCTATTTACATCGCATCCGATCTAAGCGGATACGCTCTAAATAGAAGGAACCCCGATCATGACAGCCAAGACTCTTTTCACCGGCAAGACCTACAACAGCAGCGGCCCCGATGGCGCAGCGCGCAGCAGCGACGGCCTGTTCGATCTCAAGCTTCCGCAACCGCATCCCGCCGCCGAGAACCTGTTCGGTGCCGCCTGGTCGGCCTGCTATCTCGGGGCGATCGAGGTCGCCGCCGCGCAGAAGAAGGTGAAGCTCCCGGTCCATCCGTCGGTCGAAACCGAGATCGACCTCAACCTCGGCCAGAGTGGCTATTTCCTCGCCGCACGGCTCAGCGTCAGCATCCCTCAGATCGAGCGCGACGTCGCCGAGGCGCTGATCCGGCTCGCGCATGAGATCTGCCCCTATTCGAAGGCCGTGCACGGCAATATCGCCGTCGAGACCGTCCTGATCTGAAGGCAAGCGCGATCGAACGGACAAGAGAGATTCCAGCTTCCGCTTGAATGACGTGGAGAGGGTGCCTCAGCGCCCATCAGCGTCGTCCAGCGAAAGCCGGGATCTCCTTGCCTTGCCTAACGCAGAAATCGGATGCGGCATCCGAGCTGGTAATCCATCCACCGCAACGCATATCCCAGCGCCAGGAACACCAGCGCGATCATCGCCATGTTGGCGAGCACCGCCGGATAGCCGAAGCGCGCGACGTTCATGAACGGATAGGGATACCAGCCCGTCGCCGCGCCATGGACCAGCGTCCATCCGGCAAAGCCTAGCGGGAAGAGCAGCCAGCGCAGCGGCGCCATCGCGTCGATCCGGCCATGCTTGCCGAACGCCAGCCAGCACATTGCCCAGCCGGCCGGGACGATCTGGTGGACCAGCAGGTTGCCCCACCAGCCGAGCGCGCCCGGCAGCACCATGTGCCGCAGCAGGACGTGGAAGATCAGCGCGACCACGAGGATGTGGAGCGTCACCGCGGCACGGGTCTCCGGACGGATCGCCCAGCGCTGCAGCCGCCCGCCCGGCAGCGCGAAACCGATCGCCGCGACCGCGACCAGCGCGTTGGTCAGGATCGTGAAGAAGCTGAGGAAGCGCAACGACCGCAGGGCGATCTCGCCCGGATGGCCCAGCACGATCGCATAGTGGCAGGCGAGCCCGGCCATCGCCGACAGGGCGACGCCGAGATGCGCGGCACGGCTGGCGGTCATGGCGACGCCGGCGGTTCCCACAATTCGATGGCATTGCCTTCGGGATCGTGGATCCGCGCGAAGCGGCCGGTCTCGGGCGCATCCCATTCGGCGCGGGTCTCGACGGCGATGCCCGCAGCGCTCAGCGACCCGATCAGCTCTGCGATCCCGGAAACCCTCAGGTTGATCATGAACTGCTTGTCGGCGGCGAAATAGTCGGTGGTCTCCTTGAACGGCGCGAACACCACCGGACCGCCCTGGACCTGCCAGTACCATTCGGACGACTCGCCTTCGCCGGTCGCGTTGCAGCCGGCGCCGACGCCGAGATGATCGCGATACCAGGCGTTCAGCGCGTCGGGATCCCGCGCGCGGAAGAAGATGCCGCCGATGCCGAGCACGCCCATCTCGCCCTCCCTTTTCCGGCAAGGCACACGCCTCGCATCTATATCGGCTAAGCCGCCTTCCGCACCGGCGTCCCGGCCGCCGCGTCGACCACCAGCCGCTCCAGCGTCTTAAGCCGCGCGGTGCTGGTGATCTTGTCGCCTGTCAGGTCGGCCACGTAGAACACATCGACCGCGCGCTCGCCATAGGTGGCGATATGGGCGGAATGGATCATCACCTTTGCCTGGAACAGCGCATGGGCCAGCGCATAGAGCAGCGCCGGCCGGTCGCGGGCGTTGACCTCGATCACGGTGTAGCGGTTCGACGCGCGGTTATCGATCAGTGCCGCGGGCTCGATCGTGAAGGCGTCGGCGCGCGGCCGGGCATGCGGCTTGGCGAGCAGCCGGTCGGCCATGCGATTGCGGTTGTGGAGCGCATCCTCGATGGCGATGCCGAGCCGCTTCATCCGGTCCTGCTCGTCGAACGGCTGTCCGAACGGATCCTGGACGAGCAGATTGTCGATCGCCATGCCGTCGCGGGTGGTGTGGATGCGCGCATCGATCACATTGGCGCCGGCGAGATGGATCGCGCCGGCGATCCGGTAGAACAGGCCGGGATGATCGCCCGCATAGATGCTGACCAAGGTCGCGCCGCGGTCCGGATCGGGCGCGGCGACGATCGACAGGGGCTTGGCGGCGCCGTCGGCGGCCTCGATCAGCCGGGCGTTGCCCTCGAGGATGTCGACGCTCTCAGCCACCCAATAGGCCTCGGGGAAGCGGGTGACATAGGCGGCGAAGCGCTCGTCGCTCCAGCCGAGCCGGTCGCGCAGCTGGGCGTGCTTGGCCGAGATCCGCTCGCGCCGGCCGGTCTGCTTGTGGCCGAGCCGCAGCACTTCCTCGGCCGCGCCATAGAGGTCGCCGAGCAGCTGGCGCTTCCAGCTGTTCCACACCGCCGGGCCGACCGCGCGGATATCGACGATCGTCAGGCAGAACAACAGGCGCAGCCGTTCCGGACTCTGCACCGTCTCGGCGAAATCGAGGGTCGTCTTGAAGTCGCTGAGGTCGCGCTTGAACGCCGTGTCCGACATGACGAGATGATGGCGCACCAGCCAGGCCACGGTTTCGGTCTCCGCCGCGCTCAGCCCGAAGCGGGGGCACAGCTTCTCGGCGACGTCCGCCCCCAGCACGCTGTGATCGCCGCCGCGCCCCTTGGCGATGTCATGGAGCAGCACCGCCGCATAAAGCACGCGGCGCGAGACGATGTTGGGGATGATCCCCGATGCCAGCGGGTGGTCTTCCTTGAGCTCGCCCTTCTCGATCTGCGAGAGCAGGCCGATCGCCCGGATCGAATGCTCGTCGACCGTATAATGATGGTACATGTCGAACTGCATCTGCGCGACGACACGGCCGAAATCAGGCACGAAGCGGCCGAACACGCCGGCCTCGTTCATCCAGCGCAGCACCTTTTCGGGGCTATGGTGCGAGGTCAGCACGTCCATGAAATAGGCGTTGGCGCGAGGATCGCGGCGGACGGCATTGTCGATCAGCCGGGCATCGCGCCCCGCCGCGCGCATCGCCAGCGGATGGATGTCGAGGCCGTGGCGATCGGCGATGACGAACATCTGCAGCAGCCGCACCGGATCCTGCGCGAAAAAGTCGTCGCTCGGGATGGCCAGCCGCCCGCGATCGAGCGAGAAGCCGTCGAGCTTGGTCGGCTTGCGGCGCAGCGACGGCAGGCCGAAACGGCGTCCCCGGCTCGCAAAGCTGTCGTCGATATGGGCAAGGAAGATCGCGGTCAGGTCGCCGACCCGCTTCGCGGTCAGGAAATAATGCTGCATGAAGCGCTCGACCGCGGATTTGCCCGGCCGCTCGGCATAGCGCATCCGGCGGGCGATCTCGGGCTGGACGTCGAAGGTCAGCCGCTCTTCGGGACGCCCGGCGACGATGTGGAGGTGGCAACGCACCGCCCACAGGAAATTCTCGGCCTTCTGGAACTGGCGGAGCTCGGCGCGGGTCAGCAGGCCCTTGTCGACCAGCTCCGGCACCGAGCGCACCTGATAGACATATTTGCCGATCCAGAACAGCGTATGAAGATCGCGCAGCCCGCCCTTGCCTTCCTTCAGATTGGGCTCGACGACATAGCGGCTGTCACCCATCCGGCGATGGCGCTCGTTGCGCTCGGCAAGCTTGTCGGTGACGAAGCCCTTCGCCGTGCCGTTGACGATCTCGCGCGCGAACAGGCCCGCCGCCTCGTCGTACAGCGCCTCGTCGCCCCACACGAACCGTCCTTCCAGCAAGGCGGTGCGAATAGTCAGGTCGCTCTTCGCCATGCGCAGCATTTCGTCGAGCGAGCGGCTGGAGTGGCCGACCTTCAGGCCGAGATCCCACATCGAATAGAGCATCGATTCGATGACCTGCTCGGACCAGCTGGTCTGCTTCCACGGGGTGAGGAAGGCGAGGTCGACATCCGAATGGAGCGCCATCTCGCCGCGACCATAGCCACCGACCGCCATCAGGCTCAGCCGTTCGGCGGCCGACGGATTGTTGATCGGATATAGCCGCTCGACGGTGAAGTCGTAGATCAGCCGCAGGATCTGGTCGGTCAGGAAGGCATAGGCTGCTGCGGTTTCGGAGCCGCGCGTCGGTGCGGCCTCCAGCCGCCGGGCAATCTCCGCGCGGCCCTCATCGAGCGCCGCCTTGAGAATCGCCGTGCCATCGCCCCGCAAGGCGGCGCTATCGTTGCTGCCGGGCAGCAACGCCGCCAGCGCATCGCCGATCGCCCGTCGATCTATGATCGCGCGGCGGTTTGGCAGCAGTTCGAACTTGGTGACCATGCTGCGGACATAAGGATGATTCGGGTAAAGAGCTAGGTCGGCGACGGTGCACTACTGCTTTACCGGACGAGGGAAATAGGACTGGAGGTCGGCGATCACCTTGTTCGCGTCATAAAGCAGCGCAGCCGGCAGTTCCGGCGCCGCCGCATCTCCAAAACGAAAGAAATGGCCATATAGATATTTGCGGAAGGGCATTGAGACGAAGCCGGCCTTCCCGAGCTTCTGCGCGGTGCGCGCATTGTCCAACAACAGGGCATAGCCGCTCGCCGGGCCTCCGCCGTTACGGATGCTCGAGACCATCTGAGCTTTCCACTCGGCATTGGGTTTGGCAGTCAGATATTTGGACTCCTTAGCGCGCCAAACATTCGAGGCGAAGGGGGTGAAGTCGCTCTCATGGATCGCCGGGCGGATCGCAAAGTAGCGGCTCTTTCCGTCATCCGCGTTCTGTAACGCGGCAACCAGCGTGTCGCGCTGCTCTTTGCGATAGCTGGCAGGATCCTTGGCCAGCGATCCGACCATTTCGTCACCGCCAAGCCCGGCACGCAGCGCCGATGCGAGCCTACCCACCATGATGGGCGAGATTACCGTCCACCGGCCACGACCGGCGAACAGCAG
Organism: Rhizorhabdus sp. P4_G6; assembly: GCF_056401045.1. Classification (NCBI taxonomy): domain Bacteria; kingdom Pseudomonadati; phylum Pseudomonadota; class Alphaproteobacteria; order Sphingomonadales; family Rhizorhabdaceae; genus Rhizorhabdus; species Rhizorhabdus sp. P4_G6. The sequence continues at coordinate 130,532 of NZ_JBFUKC010000010.1, forward strand.
GCGAGCCTGCCTAAGGTCGCCGTCCTGGACAAGTTTCCAAATGCCGTAAAAGTCCTCATATTCAGCGATAGCGCCGGCCCCCTTGCCGTCACCCTTGGCCGCTAGCGCCGCAGCTTGCCTACGCGCTTCAACCATGCGGCTTTCGGCACCCGCCGCGGCATCACCGGCAAAGGCATGGTCAAGCGCCGCCGCTGCCGCCAGAGCCGGGTAGGAATCCTTCGTCATCGTCAGCATCAGAGCGTGGATGGTCTCGACATCGCTAGCGGCGCCCGCAAAGTCGCCCGCGCGGCGACGGCTCTCGGACCGCATGATCAGCGCCTCCGGTCGGGCGTGCACGATCGCTTGCCACGCCGCCTGCTCTCGCGGACCATATCGGTCAGTCAGGGCGAGCAGCGGAGTCGCACGGACAAGATTGACGATGTCATAGGGCGCCGCTTCAACCATAGTTAGCGCACAGTCAGCGGCCGCCTCGGGATCGCCTTTCCCCACCAGCGCTAATGCCTCGATATCAAGAGCGGAGAGGCCCAGCCCGATCTTATAGGTCCGGGTTGCCACCAGCGTCGGCGCATAAGTCGCGGGCAGCCGCGTATCGGCGATTGCCCCGCCGTAATCGCCTATTTCTATCCGGTGGATTGCCCGCGCGAAGATCAGCTCGATTCTGCGTTCGACATTGCCCTCAGCGGTGGGGGGCTGATCGATCAGTTGTGTGCACGCATCGATGCCAGCCTTGCCGGTCAACCGTTTGCTGGCATCAGCAGTTTCGGGCGGTGGCGCTAACAGCCCCACCACCGCAATCAGCGAAATGACGCGCAACGCCGTTTCACCCTGACTCATATTGTTCGGATTACCGTCGCAGCGAACATAGAGCGAAGGCTCCTTGCCGTTCGCCACTGGCGCCGGTGTCGCAGGATCGGGCAGTTGCGGCGCTTGGGCCGCCACTGACGAACTTGCGAGAAACATGCTGGCCAACAGGCCATTAAAGAGCTGAGCCTTCATTGAAATGGATCCCCCGATGCCGATCGAGCCTACGCAGACGGCCGGTTATACTCAACCGAACATCGTGACCGATGTGGAGGGATTTCCCCGGATCCCACGGCCAACGCCGCGCCGCACCGCTTGTCCCGCAGCAGCAGGATCACCTGCGCGCTCAGCATTCCTCGCCGGCCAGGCGGCGTGCGAGCGCCGGGCGGCGGTGCGCAGGTCAGCGACGGCGCCCCGCCGTATTCACGGCCGGCGCCTCGGCATCACCGTGGGGCCGTCGGCGCCATAGGGATACCAGGGCCGGCTGATCTGCCCCTCCCCGGCCTTGAAGAAATATTGGCTGCAGACCAGCCAGCCCTTGAGCGGCCGCAGCGGCGCTATGCAGGTGACGAGCAGCAGCGGCACCGATGTAGCGAGCTGGACCCACAGCGGCGGGCTCGCCCAGATCTCCAGCATCAGCGCGAACACCACCGCCGGGATGCAGCCGAAGCAGATCACGAAGAAGGCCGGGCCATCGGCGGGATCGGCGAAGTCGTAGCTCAGCCCGCACGCGTCGCAGCCCTTGGCCAGGGCGAGGAACCCCTCGAACAGGCGTCCCTGGCCGCAGCGTGGGCAGCGGCCGCGCAGGCCGGTGCGAATCGGCTCCAGCCTTGGCCATTGCTTTTCGATCAGTTGGGGCATGACGCGACTCCTATCGGCCTTGGCCCTTCAGCTAGGACATTGTATGGGCAACACAACCATACATAACGGCGGTGCCCTCCATGCAAAGCTGGCTCGAACGGCTGCCCGAGACCGGCGGCCCCAAATATCTCGCCATCGCCGATGCCATCGAGCAGGCGATACGGAGCGGCGGCCTGCGGCCCGGCGAGCGCCTGCCGCCGCAGCGCGCATTGGCCGGGTCGCTCGGGGTCGACCTCACCACCATCACCCGCGCCTATGGAATCGCCCGCGATGCCGGGCTGATCGAAGGGGCCGGCCGGCTGGGCAGCTATGTCCGCAACAGCACCGCCCTGCCGCTCGCCGACCTGACCGGCGACAACGGCATGATCATGCCGCCGCAGCCGGGATCGGCGCTGCTGCCGACGGCGATGCGCGACGGGCTGGTCAAGCTGTTGCGCGCCGGCGGCCAATCGCCGCTGCTGCAATATCAGCCAAGCGGCGGCGCGATCCGCGACCGGCAGGAGGCGGCGCGCGCGTTGACCGGGCGCGGCATGGCAACGACGGAGGATATGGCGATCGTCACCGCCGGCGGGCAGAATGCGCTCCATGCGATCCTCGGCACGGTGCTGGCGCCCGGCGATATCGTCTGCGCCGGCCAGGCGACCTATCCCGGCATGCTCGCGCTGGCCCGGCGGTTCGGGCTGGCCGTGCAGGCGCTGGGCGGCGACGCGGAAGGCGTCGATCCCGACGCGGTCGAGCAGGCCGCGCGGCAGGGCGCCAGGGCGCTGTACGTCGTTCCGACCAATGACAATCCCACCACGGCCACGCTCGGCCTGGAGCGGCGCGGCGCGATCGCCGCGGCGGCGCGCCGCCACGGGCTGCTGCTGATCGAGGACGATGCCTATGGATTGTTGCCGGCCGCGCCGCTGCCACCGCTGGCCAGCCTCGCGCCCGAGCTGAGCTGGCATATCGCCAGCGTATCGAAAATCATATCGCCGGTGCTGCGGGTCGCGCATGTCCGCGCGCCCTCGGTCGAGGCTGCGCGGCGCTTGATCGCCGACATCCATGAGACGGCGATCATGCCGCCCCCGCTCAATGCGGCGCTGATCACGTTATGGCTGCGCGACGGCCTGTTCGCCGAACTGATCGGCAAGGTGCGCGACGAGGGCGTCGCGCGACAGCGTATCGCAGCGCCGTGGCTCTCCGGCCTCGACTATGCCGCCCATCCCGAGGGCTATCATATCTGGCTGCGGCTGCCGGCCGGGATCGACCCCGCCGGCCTCGCCGCGCGAATCCGCTCCGAGGGCCTGTCGATCGTCCCGGGTTCCGCCTTCGCGGTGGACCCGGCCGCGGCCGGGCCGGCGGTCCGCATCTCGATCGGCGGCGCGCTCGATCACCTGCGCCTCGGTCGCGCGTTCGAACGGCTACGCGCCGCCGTGGGGTAGAGCTGCCGTCACTGCATGACCGGCTCGCGCGGCCGGTCGAGACGCGACAGCGCGCGGTCGATTCCACTGAGCGCCCGGTCGCGCTCTGCATCGGTCAGCCCGCGTGCCGCGGCGATGGTGGCGCGGACATCGATCAGCGCCATGCGGACATAGGATGGTACGGCGCGCATCTCATGCGACATCCCGGCCAATGCTTCGCGGCGCGCTTCGGCAGCCTCGAGCAGCGCCTCACGCCGTTCCTCAACGGCTTCGCGGGCGGCCTCGCGGGCCTCGGCGCGCGCCTCGGCGACCGCCTCCTCGATCTCGGCGCGATCGGCGGCGCTGAGCCCGCCATGGCGAACCGCGTCAGGGGCGGCGGGCGGTGCGGGCCGGGTCGGCGGCGACGGGGGAGCGGGTGGTGTCAAGGCAATCACGGGTGCGGGCGGGACCGGGGGTGTCGCGGGAGCCCGCGGCACCGGTGCGGCATAAGGCGCGGTCGGCGCCGCGGCGGAGAGGGCGACGGCGGCACCGCCGATCGCGAGTGCGGCTAGCGCAGCGCCTGTCGCCAGGCGGCGTGCTGCGGGCAGGGGCGTGCTCATATCGATCCTCCGATCTGCGGGTCGGCGGCAGGATCGGCGGCGCAGGCCGGAGCGGCAACGCGGTTTCGATGAACCTACGAGCGGGTTGGACCAACGGGCGGCGGCACGGTCATGTCCCGGCCTCGCGCGCGATCGCCTTCAGGCGATAGACCAGTTCGAGCGCCTCGCGCGGCGACAGCGCATCGGCGTCGACGGATTCGATCTCCTGCCGCAGCGGATCGGGTGCCGGCTCCTCGGCCTGGGCCGCCGCGGCGAACAGCGGCAGATCGTCCAGCCCCGCCGCCAGCCCGCCGGTCGCGGCCTTGCCCGCCTCGAGTTTCCTGAGCACCTCGCGCGCGCGCGCCAGCACCGGTGGCGACAGGCCGGCGAGCTTGGCGACGGCAATGCCGTAGCTGCGATCGGCCGGCCCCTTGGCGAGCTCGTGCAGCAGCACCAGCTCGCCCTTCCATTCGCGCGCGCGGACATGGTGCAGCGACAGCCCGTCGAGCCGCTCGGCGAGGCGGGTCAGCTCGTGATAATGGGTGGCGAACAGGCACCGGCATTTGTTGATGTCGTGCACCGCCTCGACCACCGCCCAGGCGATGGCTAGGCCGTCATAGGTCGATGTGCCGCGCCCGACCTCGTCGAGGATGACGAAGCTGCGCTCGGTCGCTTGTGCAAGAATTGCTGCGGTCTCGACCATCTCGACCATGAAGGTCGACCGTCCGCGCGCGAGGTTGTCCGAGGCGCCGACCCGGCTGAACAGCCGGTCGACGATGCCGAGCCGCGCGCTCGCCGCGGGCACCGGACTGCCGGCCTGGGCGAGGATCGCGATAGCGGCATTCTGGCGCAGGAAGGTCGACTTGCCGCCCATGTTCGGGCCCGTCACCAGCCACAGCCGCTCCTGTTCGGACAAGCAGCAATCATTGGCGACGAAGCGCGATCCCTGCGCGGCGACCGCCGCCTCGACCACGGGATGCCGCCCGCCGCGGACGTCGAAGCAACTGTGCGATTCGAAATGCGGCCGGGTCCAACCGCCCTCCACGGCGCGCTCGGCGAGCCCCGCCGCGACGTCGAGCCGCGCGAGCGCGTCCGCGGTCGCAGCAATGGGTGCGGTGCGCGCCAATGCTGCACCGACAAGCTCCTCCAGATGCGCGGCTTCCGCGGCGAGCGCATGCGCTCCCGACTGGCCGACCCGCATCGCCTGTTCGTGCAGGTCGGGCGCGTTGAAGCGCACCACCCCGGCGAGCGTCTGGCGGTGGGTGAAGCCCGAATCCGCCGCCATCAGCGGATCGGCATGCCTGGCCTGGACCTCGATATGATAGCCGAGGACGCCATTGTGGCGGATGCGCAGCGAGGCGACGCCGGTTTCGGCGCGGTAGCGCGCCTCGAGCGCGGCGATCGCCTTGCGCCCTTCGCCGCCCTGGCCGCGCAGCACGTCCAATGCCGCATCATAGCCTTCGGCGATATAGCCGCCCTGCGCCGCATCGATCGGCGGGGTGGCGACCAGCGCGCGCCGGAGCAGGCCGACCAGTTGATCATGGCCGACCAGTGCGGGGAGCAGGCTCGCCAGCAGGCCCGGCATCGGCTCCGCCTGCTGCAGCATGGCGTGCAGCATTATTGCCTGTTCTAGCCCTTCGCGCAGCTGGCCGAGATCGCGCGGGCTGCCACGGCCGGCGACCAGCCGCCCGAGCGCGCGGCCGATGTCGGGCAGGGCGCGCAGCGCCGCGCGCAACCGCTCGCGCACCGCGCCGTCCCCTTCGAACAAGGCGACGAGGTCGAGCCGCTGGATGATCGCGGCAACGTCGGTGAGGGGCGCCGACAGGTCCGCGCCGAGCAGCCGTGCGCCCGCGCCGGTCACGGTGCGGTCGACTGCATCGAGCAGGCTGCCCTTGCGCCCGCCGCCTTGCGAGACGGTGATCTCCAGGCTTTCGCGGGTCGCGGCGTCGATCATCATATGATCGGCCACGACGCGGCGGCGTGGCGGCTGGAGGAAGGGCAGGCTGCCCTGCCCCGCCCGGTCGAGATAGGCGATCAGGGCGCCCGCCGCGGCCAGTTCGGCGCGGCCGAAGGCACCGAAGCCGTCGAGCGTCGCCACGCCGAGCAGCCGCTTCAGCCGTTCCTCGCCGCGCGCCGAATCGAAATGCTCGCGCGGCCAGGGCACCGCTCCGGCGGGGCTATCCTCGAACGCCTCTGGGACGACGATCTCGGCGGCGGCGAGCCGCGCCAGTTCGGCATCGAGGGCGGACGGCAGCAGCGCCGCGATCTCGAAGCGGCCGGTCGAGATGTCCGCCGCGGCGATCCCCAGCCGGCGGTCCGCACCCTGCCCCGCGCTCGCCACCGCAACCAGCCAGTTGGCAGCGCGGGCATCGAGCAAGGCTTCCTCGGTCAGGGTGCCGGCGGTCACGACCCGGACGATCGCCCGTCCGACCAGCGCCTTGGAACCGCCGCGCTTCTTGGCCTCGGCGGGACTCTCCGTCTGCTCGGCGATGGCGACGCGGTGTCCCGCCTTGATCAGCCGCGCCAGATAGCCCTCGGCGGCATGGACCGGAACGCCGCACATCGGGATCGGCGCGCCGTCATGCTCGCCGCGCGCGGTGAGCGCGATGTCGAGGCTGGCCGAGGCGATCCTGGCATCGTCGAAGAACAGCTCGAAGAAATCGCCCATCCGGTAGAAGAGCAGGCAATCCTCGGCCGCGGCCTTGAGCGCGAGATATTGCGCCATCATCGGGGTGGTCGCCGGGCTCGCCGGCGGATGCGCCGGGGCCGTATCGATTTTTGCGTTTTGCGCCATGATCCGGCTGATAGCGGCTTGTCGACTCCCCGGCCATGCCCCACAAGCGTCGCGGGCAGACAAGAAGCCACCGAGGGGGCAGAATCAGATGAGCAACGACAGCAGGGTGCAGTTTTCGGACCGCGAGGCGCTCTTCTTCCACTCGACCGGCCGGCCCGGCAAGATCGAGATCGTCGCCACCAAGCCGATGGCGACGCAGCGCGACCTCAGCCTCGCTTATTCCCCCGGCGTCGCGGTGCCGGTGAAGGCGATCGCCGCCGATCCCGCGACCGCTTATGACTATACCGCCAAGGGCAATCTGGTCGCGGTCATCTCGAACGGCACCGCGATCCTCGGCCTGGGCAATCTCGGCGCGCTCGCCTCGAAGCCGGTGATGGAAGGCAAGGCCGTCCTCTTCAAGCGCTTCGCCGACGTCGATTCGATCGACATCGAGCTGAACACCGAGGATCCCGAAGCCTTCATCAACGCGGTGGCGCTGATGGAGCCGAGCTTCGGGGGCATCAACCTGGAAGACATCAAGGCGCCCGAATGCTTCATCATCGAGCAGGCGCTCAAGGAGCGGATGAACATCCCGGTGATGCATGACGACCAGCACGGCACGGCGATGATCGCCGCCGCGGGTCTCATCAACGCCGCCTTCCTGACCAAGCGCGACCTCAAGGACATGAACGTCGTCGTCAACGGCGCCGGCGCCGCCGCGATCGCCTGCACCGAGCTGGTCAAGGCGGTCGGCGTCTCGCCCGACAAGGTGCTGCTGTGCGACTCCAAGGGCGTCGTCTACCAGGGCCGCACCGAAGGCATGAACCAGTGGAAATCGGCCCACGCCACCAAGACCGACAAGCGCACCCTGGCCGAGGCGGTCGACGGCGCCGACGTGTTCCTGGGCCTGTCGGTCAAGGGCGCGCTGACGCCCGAGATGGTCAGGACGATGGCGCCGCATCCGATCATCTTCGCGATGGCCAATCCCGATCCCGAGATCCTGCCGCCCGATGCCAAGGCGGTGCGCGACGACGTGATCGTCGCGACCGGCCGATCGGATTTCCCGAATCAGGTCAACAACGTCCTCGGCTTCCCCTTCATCTTCCGCGGCGCGCTCGACGTGCGCGCGACCGGCATCAACCAGGAGATGAAGATCGCCGCCGCCCGCGCGCTCGCGGAGCTCGCCCGCGAGCAGGTGCCAGAGGAGGTCGCCGCGGCCTATGGCGGCGCGGCGCCGCGTTTCGGCCGCGACTATATCATTCCGGCGCCGTTCGATCCGCGGCTTATGGAGATCATCCCCGCGGCGGTTGCCCAGGCCGCGATGGACACCGGTGTCGCCCGCAAGCCGATCCTCGACATGGCCGCCTATAAGGACAGCCTGAAGGCGCGGCTCAACCCGACCACCTCGGTGCTGACGCTCGCATCGGAAACGGCGCGCGCCCATCCCAAGCGCGTCGTCTTCGCCGAGGCGGAGGAGGAGGTGGTGCTGCGCGCCGCGATCCAGTTCAAGAATCTCGGCTATGGCACCCCGGTGCTGGTCGGGCGCGACGACGTCCCCGACAAGCTGCGCGCGCTCGGCGTCGACGATCCCGAGAGCTACGAGCTGCACAACAGCCGCAACTCGCCGCTGATCGAGCGCATGGTGGACTATCTCTACGACCGGCTGAAGCGCCGCGGCACGCTGCGCCGCGAGGTCGAGGCGATGGTCAACCAGGATCGCAACATCTTCGGTTCGCTGCTGCTCGCGCTCGGCGAGGCCGATGCGATGGTGACCGGCACCACCCGCACCTATAGCGGCACCTTCCGCCAGATCCGCCGCGTGCTCGATCCGGTCGAGGGCAAGAAGCCGTGCGGCATCCACCTGTTCGTCGGACAGAGCCACACCACCTTCATCGCCGACACCACCGTCACCGAACGCCCGTCGGCGGTCGAACTGGCCGACATCGCCGAGGCGACCGCCGCGGTCGCACGGCGCATGGGCCATGAGCCGCGCGTCGCCTTCCTGAGCTATTCGACCTTCGGCAACCCGCCGGGCAACTGGCTCGAGACGGTGCGCGGCGCGGTAAGCCTGCTCGACGAGCGCGGCGCGAGCTTCGAATATGAGGGCGAAATGGCGCCAGACGCGGCGCTCAACCCGTCGATCATGAAGCTCTATCCGTTCAACCGCCTGTCGGCGCCCGCCAATGTGCTGGTGATGCCGGGCCTGCAGTCGGCCAACATCTCGGCCAAGCTGCTGCGCGAACTCGGCCGCGGCTCGATGATCGGGCCGATGCTGGTCGGCATGGAAAAACCGGTCCAGATCGCGACGATGTCCTCGACCGCCGCCGAGCTGCTGACGCTGGCGATCCTGGCAGCGGCCGGCATCGCGCACTGATTCCGTTCGCCCCTCTTCCGCGCGGAGAGGGGCTGCCGGGCTGCTATTTCTTCTCCATCGACAGCTTCATCGCCGCGACCAGCTGCTGCACCGTCTGCGGCTGCGCCGGCAGGCGGAAATAGGCCGCCGGGAAGGCCGCCTTGCCGGCCAGGTTGAGCCGGAAACGGCCGCCGACGTCGATCGGCGTGCCCAGCGCGAAGATCGCGCGGGTCTCGGCGATCATCTCGGGCGCCATCGCCCCGATCAGCGGCGCGGCCGGAACCAGCGCCGCGTTCATGAACTGCTCCAGCGCCGCGCCGACCGGCTTCAGCTCGGGATCCTCGCTGATCAGATAGTCGGTGGCCTTGTCGGGGTTGCTGCTGTCGAGCCCTTTGACATGATAGACGCGCCCGTCGCGGCCGCCGGCGCTGCCCGCCTCGCCCGCCTCGATCGCCAGCCGGGTCGTCGGCATCGCCGCGGCCGGCTGGTCGAACAGCCCCTTGAAGATCGGCGGCAGGACCTTGTCGATGGCGGTGGCGACATCGGCCAACCGGGCCACGGTCGGCTTTCCGCCCTCGATGTCGACGATGTAGAACTGGCCGTCGATCAGCAGCCCATAATCCTCGCTCCCGACCTCCGCGATCCGCGCATCGCCATTGTCGAACACATCGATCTGGAGCTGCTTGGCCTTGCCGATGTCGACATAGACCGCGCGCAACCCGGCATCGGCGGGGTTGGCGATCCCCATTATCGTGGCTGCGGCCAACATTGCGATGCGACGCATCCACCCACCCCCATCGTCATCCCGGCGAAGGCCGGGATCTCACTGCCTCACCGACATTAGAGGCAGCGAAACGGAAGAGAAGGGAGATTCCGGCTTTCGCTGGAATGACGAGCTGGGCAACAAGGTGGCGATGACCGTTGCCCGCCTGATGCTAACCGACTTCCGCTCCTATCCCTCGGCGACGATCGCGGCGGGCGCGGGGTTCGTCGTGCTGACCGGCGAGAATGGCGCGGGCAAGACCAACATACTCGAAGCCATATCGATGCTCGGCCCGGGCCGGGGCCTGCGCGGCGCGGCGCTGGGCGAGATGGCGCGCGAGGGCGGCCCCGGCGGCTTCTCGGTCGCGGCCGAACTCGGCGCCGGGGTGCGCATCGGCACCGGCACCAGCGCCGGCGCGCCCGATCGCCGGCAGGTGCGGGTCAACGGCGCGACCGCATCGGCGGCCTCGCTCGGCGAATGGATGTCGCTGCTGTGGCTGACCCCGGCGATGGACCGGCTGTTCACCGAGGGCGCCGAGGGGCGGCGGCGCTTCCTCGACCGGCTGGTGTTCGCGATCGAGCCCGGCCATGCCCATCATGCCAGCCGCTACGACGCGGCGATGCGGGCGCGCAACAAGCTGCTGGGGCAGGACGGCCGTCCCGACATGGCCTGGCTCGAGGCACTCGAAGCCCAGATGGCCGACCATGGCGCAATGATCGCCGAAGCCCGCGCCCGCACCGTCGCCGCGCTGGCAGAGCGCATCGCCCATGAGCCGGACGCCCCCTTTGCCCGGGCGGCACTGGCGATCGAGGGCTGGACGCCCGGCGCCGCGCCGCTTGCCGACGAATTGCGCCAGGGCCGCGCACGCGATGCCGCGGCGGGGCGGACGCTGGCCGGCCCGCACCGCCAGGACCTCGCCGTCGTGCACGCCGCCAAGGCGCAGCCCGCCGCGCGCGCCTCGACCGGCGAGCAGAAGGCGCTGCTGCTCGGCATTGTCCTCGCCCATGCCGATCTGGTCGCCGGGCGGCGTGGCAGCCGGCCAGTGCTGCTGATGGACGAGATTGCCGCGCATCTCGATCCGCTGCGCCGCGCCGCGTTGTTCGAGCGGCTGGCGGCGAGCGGGGGCCAGATCTGGCTGACCGGCACCGAGCGCGCGCTGTTCGACGGGATCGGCGACGCCACCTGGCTGACGGTGCGCGCGGGCGTGGTGGAGATCGTTTGAAACCACATGCGTTTCCGATCGTCATGCTGAACTTGTTTCAGCATCCACTCGGCAGCCTGGAGGGCGTTCCCGTGGCGCGGTGGATCCTGAAACAAGTTCAGGATGACGCTGGCAGCAGAATTCACAGCTTCACCCCCTGGCGGGCTGCCGGCCAGACTCTCACGCCCAGCCGATCATATCCGCCGCGCAACCGATGCCGAACGCCATCAGACCGCTTTTTGTTGGGTTTTGTGACGGCCGTCGCTATATACTCGGCATGACGAGCGAAAACGAAAACACCCCGAACACCAACAGCTATGGCGCCGATTCGATCAAGGTCCTCAAGGGCCTCGATGCGGTTCGCAAACGGCCCGGCATGTATATCGGCGATACCGACGACGGATCGGGTCTCCACCACATGGTGTTCGAGGTTTCGGACAACGCCATCGACGAGGCGCTGGCCGGCCATTGCGACCGGATCATCATCACGCTGAACCCCGACGGCTCGGTGTCGGTCGAGGATAATGGCCGCGGCATTCCGACCGGCATCCACTCGGAAGAGGGCGTTTCCGCCGCCGAAGTGATCATGACCCAGCTCCACGCCGGCGGGAAATTCGACAACACCAACGACGCCAACGCCTATAAGGTCTCGGGCGGCCTGCACGGTGTCGGCGTGTCGGTGGTCAACGCGCTGTCCGACGTGCTCGACCTGACGATCTGGCGCGACGATCTCGAACATTACATGCAGTTCGCGCGCGGCGACGCGGTCGCCCCGCTCAAGGTCGTCGGCCCCGCCAACGGCAAGAAGGGCACCAAGGTCACCTTCCTGCCCTCCGCCGAGACCTTCAAGATCACCGAGTTCGATTTCGACAAGCTCGAGCATCGCTATCGCGAGCTCGCCTTCCTCAATTCGGGCGTGCGGTTGTTCCTGGTCGACGAGCGCCATGCCGAGCGCAAGGAGGTCGAGCTGTTCTACGAGGGCGGGATCGCCGCCTTCGTCAGATATCTCGATCGCACCAAGGTGCCGCTGATGCCCGATCCGGTCGCGATCAACGGCCAGCGCGACGATGTCGGCATCGATGTCGCGCTCGAATGGAACGACAGCTATTATGAACAGGTCCTCTGCTTCACCAACAACATCCCGCAGCGCGATGGCGGCACCCACCTCGCCGCGTTCCGCGCGGCGCTGACCCGCACGCTCAACAATTATGCCGAGAAGTCGGGCGCGCTGAAGAAGGAGAAGGTCAGCCTCACCGGCGACGACATGCGCGAGGGCCTGACCGCGATCGTCTCGGTCAAGCTGCCGGACCCCAAATTCTCGTCGCAGACCAAGGACAAGCTGGTCTCCTCCGAAGTCCGCCAGCCGCTCGAAAGCCTGATGGCCGACAAGCTCGCCGAGTGGCTCGAGGAAAACCCGCATCATGCCCGCTCGATCGTCCAGAAGGTGATCGACGCCGCCGCCGCGCGCGAGGCCGCCAAGAAGGCGCGCGAGCTGACCCGGCGCAAGGGAGTGATGGACATCGCCTCGCTGCCCGGCAAGCTGGCCGACTGCCAGGAGCGCGATCCCAGCAAATGCGAACTGTTCCTGGTCGAGGGTGACTCGGCCGGCGGCTCGGCCAAGCAGGGTCGCGACCGTGTCTATCAGGCGATCCTGCCGCTCAAGGGCAAGATCCTCAATGTCGAGCGCGCCCGCTTCGATCGCATGCTGTCCTCCAAGGAGGTCGGCACGCTGATCCAGGCGATGGGCACAGGCATCGGCCGCGACGACTTCAACCTCGAAAAACTGCGCTATCACAAGATCGTGATCATGACCGACGCAGACGTCGACGGCGCGCATATCCGCACGCTGCTGCTCACCTTCTTCTATCGGCACATGAAGCCGATCATCGAGGCGGGCCATCTCTATATCGCCCAGCCGCCGCTCTATAAGGTAACCAAGGGCCGCTCCGAAGTCTACCTCAAGGACGATGCCGCGCTCGACGAATATCTCGTCACCGCGGGGCTCGGGCTGATGGTGCTCGAGACTGCGGGCGGGGCGCGTTCGGGCGACGACCTGCGCCAGCTGGTCGAACATGCCCGGCGGATGCGCTCGCTGATGCGCTTCGTGCCGCGCCGCTACGATCCGGTGATCATCGAGGCACTGTCGCTGACGGGCGCGCTGGACCCGGCCGCCGACGAAGCCGGGCACCGCGCCGCCGCCGGCAAGATCGCCGCGTGGATGGGCCGGATCGATCCCGAGGCAGCCTGGTCCGGCGACGTGTCCGAAGAGGGCGGCTATCATCTGCGCCGGCTGTGGCGCGGGGTGACCGATCACCACATCATCGACGCCGCCTTCATCCGTTCCGCCGAGGCGCGCAAGCTCCACGCCCTCTCCGCCGAACAGGCCGAAGCCTATGGCGCGACCGCCCGGCTGGTGGCGATCAAGAGCGCGGCAGCAGCCGCCGCGGCGGACGAGGACGAGGACGCCCCGATCGTCGATACCAAGGGCACTGCGATCAACCAGCCGTCCGACCTGCTCGACGCGATCCTCGCGGCCGGCCGCAAGGGCATGTCGGTCTCGCGCTACAAGGGTCTTGGCGAGATGAACGCCGAGCAGCTCTGGCAGACCACGCTCGATCCCGCGAACCGCGCGATGCTGCAGGTCGAGGTCGAGCAGGCCGACGTCGCCGACGAGATCTTCACCCGGCTGATGGGCGACGTGGTCGAACCGCGCCGCGAGTTCATCCAGGAAAATGCGCTGAACGTCGCCAATCTGGACGTTTGAAGCTCTTTATTGGATCACACATACACAGGCGGCATTAGCGGTGACCCGGCAGATGTCGGGCCGCTTGTGCGATGCGCGCCGATAAGCGACGAGTCCGGCCGGTTCGCCAATATCGCGGATCAGGGGCAGTCCGCGGGGGCGACGCGATAATCCTGTTCCACCCGCCCGTCGATACGCTGATAAAGATGCCGGACGGGCAGGTTCGTATCGCGAAAAGCCTTCATTCCTGGGCTGCAATAGGTCGCCTTCAGCCTGGGCGCGATAGCGTCTAGGCCGGTGATTTCGCTATCCTTCACCGGCGAAGCATCGCGATGGACCAGCGTGTAGGAGAACAACATCTCATCCTGTTCCGCCGCATAGGTGACGCGGTCGAGCCGGGTGACGTCATCGATGAAGGTCGGCAGGCCCTTGTTGAGCATGGGAAGGGCCGCCTGGATTTCCGCCGCCCGCATGTCGGGTGCCTTGGCCTTCATCGTTTCGCCCGCCAAAAGGCTGCCGACGACAATGCCGACCACCAGTACGCCGGTGATGAAAGTTCGGATGATGTTGCTGCCGCGCTCGTAGACGCGCGTGCCGAGCTCCTCGTCCCAACTGGTGGGCTGGAAATTGCTGACCCGCTGATAGCCGTTGCTATAGCCCACCAGCACCAGGATCGGCAAACCCAGCATGAAACCGCGCAGATAGACGAGCAGGTTCCGGCGGACCGCCTGCCCCAGGCTAAGCATGCCATGGTCGAGCGTTTCCACCCTGATGCCGGCGATCGCCTTGCCCGGCGTGGTGCCGATCACGCTTTGATTCAGCGCGTCGATCAGCAAGGCAAAGGGCAGGGTCACCAGGCCGAGCAGATAATCGCCGAGCCGGCCGGAAAATATCGGCTGGTCCGTCACGGCGGGAGCGACGAGGCCGAGCGCCCCGCCCAGCACCAGTGACAGGAGATAATAATCGAATATCCGTGCACAAAACCGCGCCCAGGGCCAGGCTTCGGCGACATAATCATCCTGCTCCTCGATGGCGGCAGTCGGCACATCGTCGGCCGCCACGGCGCTGTCCCCGGCCATTTTGCTTCCCCTCATTCCCCGCTTGAGACTAAGCGGAAGCATGTCGACGCATCAACCTTGGCGAAGCCGGCGAACTACCAATCGCATCCAATCTGGTGTTCGGTCAGGCGCCGACGAGCGATGAACGGCGCGCTCCGCATCCTGGTCGACGCCGACGCCTGCCCGGTGAAGGATGAAATCTACAAGGTCGCCTGGCGTCTCGAGGTGCCGGTGACGCTGGTCAGCAATTCGCACCTGCGCATCCCCGCGCATCCGTTGATTGACAAGGTGGTGGTCGGCAGCGGCTTCGATGCCGCCGATGACTGGATCGCCGAGGCCAGCGATGCCCGTTCGGTGGTGGTCACTGCCGATATCCTGCTCGCCGATCGCTGCCTGAAGGCCGGCGCGACGGTGATCTCGCCGACCGGCAAGCCGTTTACCGCCAATTCGATCGGCGCGGCGGTGGCGACCCGCGCGATCATGGCCGATCTGCGCGCCGGAGCAGTGGGCGACGGCATCGGCGGCCCCGCGCCCTTCGCCAAGACCGATCGGTCGCGTTTCCTGTCGGCGCTCGATGCCGCGCTGGTGCGATTGCGCCGCCAGGCCTGAAGCCGGCGGGAATTACGCCAGGCTCTTCGATACCTGCTCGAACACGTCCTTCGACAGGCCCGGCGTGTTCATCATCCGCTGCAACTCGGCCTTCATCAGCCTTGCGCGCGCTTCGTCGAAGCGGCGCCAGCGGCCGAGCGGGGGGACGAGCTTGGCCGCGGTCTGCGGATTGAGGCCATCGACCTTCAACAGCATGTCGGCCAGGAAGCGATAGCCGCGGCCACTCGCCTCGTGGAAGATCAGCTGATTGCCGGACATCGCGCCGACCACCGAGCGCAGCCGGTTCGGATTGGCAATGGTGAAGTCGGGATGGCGCACCAGTTCCTCGACGCGGTCGAGCGTATCGGGCCGGATCGAGAAGGCCTGGGTCGAGAACCATTTGTCCATCACCAGCCCATTGGCGCGGAAACGCTCGTAGAAGGCGGCGATGGCGATGTCCCGCTCCGGGGTCATGCTGTTGGCCAGAATGCCGAACGCGCCCTGGCGGTCGGTCATGTTATCGGCTGCGTCGAATTGCCTGAGCGCCAGCGCCGGCGCATCCTCCGCCCCGCTCGCCATGATGAAACCCAGCGCGATCGACCGCAGCCGGCGCGCGCCCTTGGCCTGCGGCGACAGCTCGAAGCGGTTCGCCTGGGTGCGGTCATAGGCGTGGCGCCACTCATCCTCCAGCGCGGCGCCCAGATCGCGGCGCAACGCTTCGCGGGCGCGGTGGATCGCGACCGGATCGACCATCGGCATCTGGTCGCCGATGAAGGATTCGGACGGCAGCAGCATCGTCTCGCCGATGAAGGCGAAGTCGAGCCGCGGGTCGGTCAGCGTGTTGCGCACCGCGTCGATCACCGGGCCGTGATCGGCCTCGCCGGTCGAAACGGCGGCGAGCATCGTGTCGACCATCAGCTGCTGCATCGCCTCGTAACGACCGAAGGGATCGTCGTCATGCGCGGACAGGAAGGCGAGATCGGCGGCGGAGCGGTCGGCGTCGATCACCACCGGCGCCGAAAAACCGCGGTTGATCGACAGCACCGGTCGCTCGGCGATGCCTTCGAACAAAATCTCGTGGCGGTCGCTGTCGAGCAGCACCAGCCGCTCTTCCTCGAACGGCTTGGCGCTGAGTTCGCCGAACAGCGATATCTTGAGCGGGATCAGCATCGGCTGCTTGTCGGGCTGACCCGGCGTCGGCGGCACGGTTTGCTCCAGCGTCAGCAGCGCCCGCCCGCCGGCGGGCTCATGGGTCAGCGTGGCGCGGACGCGGGGGGTGCCGGCCTGCGAATACCATAGGCGGAACTGGGCCAGGTCGATGCCGCTCGCTTCCTCCATGGCAAGCACGAAATCCTCGCAGGTGGCGGCGGTGCCGTCATGGCGGGCGAAATAGAGGTCTGATCCTGCCCGGAATTTCTGCGGCCCCAGCAAGGTGTGGAGCATGCGGATCACCTCGGCGCCCTTGTTGTAGACGGTCGCGGTATAGAAGTTCGAAACCTCCATGTAGCTTTCCGGACGGATCGGATGCGCGAGCGGGCCGGCATCCTCGGGGAATTGCGCGGCGCGCAGCAGCCGGACATCCTCGATCCGCTTGACCGCGGCAGAGCCCTGGTCGGCGCTGAAGCACTGGTCGCGGAAGACGGTGAAGCCTTCCTTCAGCGACAGCTGGAACCAGTCGCGGCAGGTGACGCGGTTGCCCGACCAGTTGTGGAAATATTCATGGGCGACGACGCCCGAGACGCCGTCGTAATCGATGTCGGTGGCGGTGTCCGGATCGGCGAGGATATAGCGCGAATTGAAGATGTTGAGGCTCTTGTTCTCCATCGCCCCGAAGTTGAAATCGCTCACCGCGACGATGTTGTACTCGCCCAGGTCATATTCCAGGCCATAGACCCTCTCGTCCCACGCCATCGACGCCTTGAGTGCCGCCATCGCATGGCCGGTCTTGGGCAGGTCGCTCTCGACCACCCAGATGGCCAGCTTGACCTCGCGGCCGCTCTTGGTGGTGAAGCTGTCGACATTGGCGGCGAGGTCGGCCGCGACCAGCGCGAACAGATAGCTCGGCTTGGGAAAGGGATCGGTCCACTCGGCGAAGTGGCGGCCGCCGGGCATGCCGCCGCTCGCGGTCAGGTCGCCGTTCGACAGCAGCACCGGGAAGCGCGCCTTGTCGGCGTCCATGCGGACCCGATAGCGGCTCAGCACATCCGGCCTGTCGAGGAAGAAGGTCATCCGGCGGAAGCCCTCGGGCTCGCACTGGCTGCACAGATTGCCGCCCGAAGCGTAGAGCCCCATCAGCTGCAGGTTCGACTCCGGGCTGATCTCGACCTGCGTCTCGATGCTATGGGCATTGCCGGGCAGGTCGATCACGAGGTCGGACCCGTCCATCCGCCAGGCATCGGCCTGCGATTCTCCATCGATCAGCACAACCAGCGGGGTGAGCCCGTCGCCGTACAGCCGCAACGGGTGGTTGTGCGATCCGTTGCGGGTCACCTCGAGCCGGCCCGTCACCCGGGTCCTGGCCGGGTCCAGCGAGAAATCGAGGAACACGTCCGGCATCAGCCAGTCGGGCTTGCGATAATCCGCGCGACGGATGACCGGGGGATTGGCGGCTGCGTTCTGGATGTCGAGCATGGCCACAGTCTAAGCCCCTCCGGTTGGACAAACAATGCTGCGGCGATCCGCAAACCTGTCTACAGCGACGCCATGGCGACATTTCTGATCTTCGGCCCCGGCTATACAGCATCGCACATATCAGCAGCCGTGCAAGGTCGTGGTTTCGTTGTCGAAACGGTTGGCCGTGCAGAGATCGAGCGGGGAGACCGGGTGCTCGCGGCGATCGGCCGAGCCAGCCATATCCTGTCTTCGGTGCCACCCGATGGCGACGGCGATCCGGTGCTCGCACGCTATGCGGCGGCGCTCTCACGCTGCCGCGCGACGTGGATCGGCTATCTGTCGTCGAGCGGCGTCTATGGCGATACCGGCGGCGCCTGGGTCGACGAAAGCGCGCCGATCGGCACCGGCCGGCGCGGCGCCCGCGCCGCCGCCGAC
>NZ_JBFUKC010000011.1:0-131652 GCF_056401045.1 Rhizorhabdus sp. P4_G6
TCGTCGGGCTTCGCCGCCGCGATCGCTGCGCGCCAGCCGGGGCCGGCCGCGGCCAGCACGGCGGGGGCCAGCGCCGCAACGGCGATCGACCCGCGCGAGATTCTGGCGTCGTCGCACAGCTTGGCGAAATGCTCGGCGGCGCGGCCCGAATGGAGCAGCGCCACCGCCTCGCCTTCCCGAAGCGCGGTCAGCGCCTTCTCACCCAGGCGGCCGATCGCGGCGCTGCGATAGACGATGCGCCGATCGATCGTGATCGCGTCATGCCCGACGTCGCGATAATCCTCGCCGGCGAGGTGCAATGCGCGCGCAACGCCATTCTCCGCCGCCGCATCGAGCATCATCGCCGCATCGCCGCGGCCGGTGCGGATATCGGTGAAGCCCGCCGCCTTCAGAGCGCGCGCGGTCGCGGCACCGACGGCATAGGCGGGCATCGCGGTGAAGTGCTTGAGGCCCTTGCCGGCCTGGCGCACGGCATTGGCGCTGGTGACGAACAGCGCGTCATAGTCCTGCGGACCGGGCGTTGCCCAGGCGATCGGTTCGATCTGGAAGATCGGCGATATGATCGGCCGCCAGCCTTCGTCGAAGGCGCTCTTGGCGGTCAGGCTGGCCGCGGGCTCGGGGCGCAGCACGAGGAGCGGGCGGCGGCTCATGCGCCGGTGAACAGCGCGCGCAGGCGCGGCGAGGCTGCGTCGAGCAAGCGGTGGGCCAGCGTCGCCGCATCGGCGGTGCGCAGCAGCAGCGCTTCGCCCGAGCGACATTCGCTGCCGTCCTCGGTCAGGATCTCCGCCCGCAAGTGCAGGCCCGCGCCCGAACGAACCGCGAGCGCGGCAACCGGGGAGCGGCAGTCCGCGCCGAGCGCGGCGAGCAGCGCGCGTTCCGCGGTGACGCAGGCGTCGGTCGTCTCGTCGTCGATACAGCCGAGCAGCGCCCGGATCTCGCTGCTGCGGGCCAGCGTCTCGATTCCGACCGCGCCCTGGGCGGGCGCCGGGAGCATCTCGTCGGTCGAGATCGGATGGCCGATCTCGCTGCGCCCCAGCCGGTCGAGTCCGGCGCCTGCCAGCAGCGTCGCTTCGGCCTCGCCGGCCGCCAGCTTGGCCAGCCGCGTGTCGACATTGCCGCGGAACAGCACGATCTCGGCATCGGGCCGCGCGCGCCGTACCTGCGCCGAGCGCCTCGGCGACGATGTCCCGACCCGCGCGCCGCCGGGCAGCGCGCCGAGCGAGTCCGCACCGATCAGCCTGTCGCGGACATCGGCGCGGGGCAGCATCGCGGCGATGACGATCTCGGCCGGCCGGATCGTCTCGACATCCTTCATCGAGTGGACCGCGAAATCGATGTCTCCGTCGGTCAGGGCGCGGTCCAACTCCTTGGTCCACAAGGCCTTGCCGCCGACCTCGGCCAGCGGCCGGTCCTGGATCCGGTCGCCGCTGGTCTTGATGGTGACGATCTCGATCGCCTCCTCGCCCCAGCCATGCGCCGATCGCAGCGCCGCGATCACCATGCGGGCCTGGGTCAGCGCCAGCGGCGATCCGCGGGTGCCGAGGCGCAAGGGGCGGGAAGGGGCAGGGGTCGTCATTCGCTGTCCTTAGAGAAGAGGCCGGTCGAGCAAAAGCTCTTCCCTGTCATTTGCTTTCAGCGGGTCGAAGCAGCCCCAGCCGCTCGCGCCGCATCCAGCGCCAGACCAGCAGCACCGCCACCACGCCCAGCCCGGAGGCAAGGCCGAGCCAGATCCCCACGCCGCCCATGCCGAGCGGGAAGGCGAGCAGCGTGCCGACGCCGATGCCGATCACCCAATAGCCGACGGCGGCGAAGATCATCGGCACGCGCGTGTCCTGCAGCCCGCGCAGGATTCCCGAGCCGACCGCCTGCGCGCAGTCGACCAGCTGGAACAGCGCGGCCACCGCCAGGAAAGAAACCGCGAGCCGGGTGACCTCGGCATTGGCGGGCGCATGGACATCGATGAAGCCGCTTATCAACAGCCGCGGCGCGCCGATCAGCAGCGCCGCCGAGAGCAGGGCGAAGGCCGTGCCGAGGATCAGTGCCAGCCAGCCGGCGCGGCCCGCCGCCGCGCCGTCGCCCCGGCCATGGGCATAGCCGACGCGCACCGTTGCCGCCTGGCCGATCCCCATCGGCACCATGAAGCACAGGGCGGCGATCTGGATCGCGATGGCATGTGCGGCAAGCGACGCCCGGCCGATCAGTCCCATCAGGAACACCGCGGCGTTGAACACCGTGACTTCGAGCGCGAGTGTCACCGCGATCGGCAGGCCGACCCGCCACACCGTGCGGAACCGGTTCCAGTCGGGAACCCAGAAGCGGCCGAACAGCTGATAGCGGCGGAAACGGCGATCGAGACTGACCACGGCAATCATGCCCAGCGCCATGAACACCGCCGACAGGAAGCTGGCGAGGCCGGCGCCGCGCAGGCCCATCGCGGGCAGCCCGAAATGGCCGAAGATCAGGACCCAGCCTGCCAGTGCATTGAATGGCACGGTTGCCAGCGTGACGATCACGCCCCAGATCGGTCGCTCGAGCGCCGCGACATAATTGCGCAGGACCAGGAACAGCAGATAGGGCAGCAGCGCCCATTGCAGGCTGAGCATCAGCCGGGCGGCGCCTGCGGCTAGCGCGGGATCCTGGCCGAGCAGGACGAGTATTTCCTCGCTGTGCCAGAGCAGCCCCCAGCTCGGCAGGCAGATCAGCGCGCCGGCCCAGATGGTCTGGCGCACGCTGCGGCGGATGTCGCGCACCGAATGGAGCCGCCGCCCGCGTTCGCTGGCGATCAGCGGCGAGGCGGCGGTGGTGAGCCCGATCCCGAAGATGAGGAAGGCCGTATAGAGATTGAGGCCGAGCGCGCCGGCCGCCACCGCGTCGGCACCGAGGTGGCCGAGCAGCAGCAGATCGGTGGCGGCAATGGCCGACCAGCCGAGATTGCCGATGATCAGCGGCACGCTCAGCGACAGGAGCGCGCGCGCCTCGGTACGCCAGGGCGTCTCGGAAGTCACGATTGCGGACATGCCGCGCTCCTTAGCCTTGCCGGCGCAGCGCGGGAACCCTGCCGGCAGTTAACATTCCGGTCCCGCTCGCCTACAGGCGCTGGATGGCCATCATCCTGGGTATCGAATCGAGCTGCGACGAGACCGCTGCCGCGCTGGTGACGAGCGACGGCCGCGTGCTCGCGCATCGCCTCGCCGGACAGGAAGAGGCACACCGGCCGTTCGGCGGCGTCGTGCCCGAACTGGCGGCGCGCGCGCATGTCGAGATGGCGGTGCCGCTGGTTGAGGCGGTGCTGGCCGATGCCGGGCTGAGGCTCGACCAGGTCGATGCGATCGCCGCCACGGCGGGGCCGGGGCTGATCGGCGGGGTCATGGTCGGGCTGATGACCGGCAAGGCGCTCGCCCATGCCGCGGGCAAGCCTCTGATCGCGGTCAACCATCTCGAAGGCCATGCGCTGTCGCCGCGCCTCGCCGATCGCGATCTTGCCTTTCCCTATCTGCTGCTGCTGGTTTCGGGCGGGCATTGCCAGTTGTTGCTGGTCAACGGCGTCGGCGATTATCGCCGGCTCGCCACGACCATCGACGATGCCGCCGGGGAGGCCTTCGACAAGACCGCGAAGCTGCTGGGCCTGGGCTTTCCGGGCGGCCCTGCGGTCGAGGCGGCGGCCCGGCTCGGGGACGCGAAGGCCGTGCCGCTGCCGCGCCCGCTGCTCGGCAGCGCCGAACCCCATTTCTCCTTCGCGGGCCTGAAGAGCGCGGTGTTGCGGGCACGCGATGCCGGCATCCACAGGCCAGAGGATGTCGCCGCGTCCTTCCAGCAGGCGGTGGTCGACTGCCTGATTGATCGCACCACGCGCGCGATCGGCGCTGCCGACGGCGCGATGGCGCTGGTGCTGGCTGGCGGTGTCGCCGCCAATCAGGCGGTGCGTGGTGCGCTCGCGGCGCTCGCCGAGCGATCGGGCCTCGCATTCGCCGCGCCGCCGCTGTGGCTTTGCACAGACAATGGCGCGATGATCGCCTGGGCCGGGGCGGAACGCTTCGCGGCCGGACTGATCGACGATATGGAGGTCCCGGCCCGTGCGCGCTGGCCGCTCGATCCCGGAGCCGAGAAGGCGCGCGGCGCCGGAGTGAAAGCCTGATGATATCTGGAGAGACGATGAAGCTGCAGAGGCTGGGTGTGATCGGCGGCGGCGCCTGGGGCACCGCAATGGCCCAAGTCGTCGCGAGCGACGGGTCGGATGTGCTGCTATGGGCGCGCGAGCCCGAGGTGGTCGACGCGATCAACGAGACGCACTGCAATCCGATCTTCCTGCCGGTGCTGCCGCTCAGCAAGCGGGTGAAGGCGACCGACGATCTCGCGGCTATGGCCCACTGCGATGCGCTGGTCGTCGTCGTCCCGGCGCAGTTCGTGCGCCACCTGCTCGCCGCCCTGCCCGCCGGCGCGCGCCCGCTGGTGCTGTGCGCCAAAGGTATCGAGGCAGGCACGCGGATGCTGATGTCCGAGGTCGCCGAAGCGGTCGTGCCCGGCGCGCCGATCGCCGTGCTGTCGGGGCCGACCTTCGCGCATGAGGTGGCGGCAGGGCATCCGACCGCGATAACGCTGGCCTGTGCCGACGAGGCGGTGGGGCTGGCGCTTGCGGAACGGCTGCGGCGGCCCGGATTCCGTCCTTATCTGTCGGATGACGTGGTTGGCGCCGAGATTGGCGGTGCGGTCAAGAATGTGCTCGCGATCGCCTGTGGCGTGGTCGACGGCGCAGGGCTTGGGCAGAACGCCCGCGCCGCGCTGATCAGTCGCGGCTTTGCCGAGATGGCGCGCTTCGGCCTGGCCCGCGGCGCCAAGGCCGAGACACTGGCCGGGCTGTCGGGATTGGGCGACCTCGTGCTTACCTGCTCGTCGGTCAGCTCGCGCAATTTTTCGCTGGGCAAGGGCCTGGGCCAGGGCATCCCGGCTGCGGAGCTGCTCAGCGACCGCCGCACGGTGGCGGAAGGCGCCTCGACCGCGCCGGTCCTCGCCGAGGCCGCGCGTGCGGCCGGGGTCGACATGCCGATCGTCGATGCGGTCTGCGCGCTGCTGACCGGGGGCGCCAAGGTTGATGATGTCGTGAAGGCGCTGCTGGCGCGGCCGTTGAAGCAAGAGGGAAAGTAGGTGAGGTCCGCCCGGGGTACAGGCGGAATGTGCGCCACGCCAACGTGGTTCGAAGAGACAAGCGCGTGCAGCGCGTCCGAGCGATAGCGAGGATAGCCAAGGCCGACGGACGTCGGCCGCCCGGCGCCTGAGGGCTATATCGAAAAATCCTTAGTTAGGATTATCCGCCGTGCCGCCTGCCTCGCCGACCGACCCGACCCGGCCGATATTGCCGAACAGCTCGCGGAAGAAGCCGCGCTTGCTGCCCAGAGTCGGGGTCTTGTCGCCGTAGAGCGAGACGCTGGCCACCTTTTCGAGACCGGTGCGCTCGACGGAGGCGACGTTGCCGCGCTCGTCGAAATGAATCGCGAGCACCGTCTGGCCGACTGGCTTGGGTGTACGGAAACCGATCTGCTTGGTGTCGCGGGCGACATAATACCAGGTCTTGTCCTTGTCGAACTGCCCCGCGAACGTCGGGCGACCCAGGGTGCGGCCAACCGATTCGCGATTGTCGATGCCGGGCTGGACGGTGCCGATCAGCGTGGAATCGACCACATAGCCCTTATGATCGCGGGTGCGGGCGCACCCTGCGGTCAGGCCCAATATGGCGAGCGCGCCGAGCAGAGCGGCCGTTCGCGACAGGGTCCGGGGCATCAACATCTCCTTGAAACACGCAGTAGCAGCGCCGACCCTTGCGGCGCGCCCGATCCGCCTCAATATGCGCGGGAGCTACCCAGTGGCAAGATGGGCTCGCGCAAGATAGAGGGCGGGGCTTGATGCCCGCTGAACGGGCTGAGGAACAAGACGTGAATTTCCTGAAGACATTGTTCGGGTTCGGGCCTGACCCGCGCGAGGCGTTGATCCCGCTCTACAACTCGGTCGTCGCCGAGGCGCGCCAGCCCGCCTGGTATGCCGAGATGGGCGTGCCCGACACGCTGGACGGCCGCTTCGACATGGTGTCGGCGATATTGTCGCTGGTGCTGGTCCGGATCGAGGCCGAGGGCGATGCAGGCCGCGGTGCGAGCGCGCGGCTCACCGAAGTGTTCATCGACGACATGGACGGACAGCTGCGCCAACTTGGCATCGGCGATGTGATCGTCGGCAAGCATATCGGCAAGATGATGGCGGCGATGGGCGGGCGGCTCTCGGCCTATCGGGCAGCGATCGGCGACCGGATCGCGCTCGAGGAGGCGCTGGTCCGCAACCTGTGGCGCGGCGAGCCCGCCGCGGACGCGAAGCCGGCGCTGGTCGCTGCGCGGATGCAGGCGATCGCCGCGCGGCTGGAGACGCTGCGCTGGGATGATCTTCTCGCGAATGGCCTGCCCCGATGACGCCCGAATTCTCACGGCCGGTGCGGATCGACACGCTCGGCGAAGGCGGACGGACGCTGACGGTGGAAGCGGATCCCGCCGAGCGGGCGGCACTGGCGCGGCGCTTCGAGCTGATCTCGCTCGAGGCATTGTCGGCGGATGCGGCGCTGCGCCGCGAGGCGGACAGCATCTTCGTGGAGGGGCGCATCCGCGCGTCGGTGGAGCAGGCGTGCGTCGCCACCGGCGCGGCGGTCCCGGCGGCGATCGACGAGCCGTTCAGCCTGCGCTTCGTGCCTGCGGGACAGGCGGCGGGCGAGGAGATCGAACTCGATGCGGAGGATGTCGACACGATCGATTATGAAGGCGGCGCGATCGACCTGGGCGAGGCGGTCGCCGAGACGCTGGCGCTGAGCCTCGATCCGTTCCCCCGCGCGGCCGATGCCGATGCGGTGCTCAGGGAAGCGGGGGTGCTGTCGGAGGACGAGGTGGTGGCCGGCCCGTTCGCGGCGCTGCAGGCGCTGAAGGACAAGCTGGGCTAGCTGGGGCTTGTTCCGCCTTTACTCAGCCTCGCGCCACTGAGTGGCGGTTTACGCCCCTCCGTCATGCTGAACTTGTTTCAGCATCCACTCTGCCCCTCGGGAACGCTCCCGCGCCGGAAAGTGGATCCTGAAACAAGTTCAGGATGACGGCGACGGGTGGACGAGGAGGAGCGGAGAATGAATCGATCGAATCGAAATCAACTCTACGCCCTTCGTCCGACCCACCACAGCACGGCATAGCCGCAGACTGCGGACAGCAGCGAACCACCCAGCACGCCGATCCTGACCTCGTCGCCCAGCATTGGACCGTCGAAGGCGAGCCCGCCGATGAACAGGCTCATCGTGAAGCCGATGCCGCAGAGCAGCGCGACGCCGTAAATTTGCACCCAACTCGCACCCTCGGGCGGCGCGGCCAGTCCCAGCGCTGCCGCGAGGCGGATGCTGCCGAAGATGCCGACCTGCTTGCCGACGAACAGCCCCACTGCGATCCCCATCGGTAGTGGCGCGAGCAGATCTTTCAAGCCGATGCCGCCCAGCGACACGCCTGCATTTGCAAAGCCGAACAGCGGCACGATCCCGAATGCCACCCACGGATGGAGCGCCGCTTCGAGCCGCTCGAGCGGGGAGCGATCATCCTCGCCCAGCGGTATCGCCAGCGCGGCCAGCACGCCGGCGATGGTCGCATGCACCCCCGACAGCAGCACGGCCAGCCAGAGCGCAGCCGCGAGCAGCAGATAGGGCCAGAGCACCGCGACGCCGAGCCGCCCGAGCGCGAACATCGCGGCGAGGAGCAGCGCCGCAGCCAGCAGCGCGGGACCGCTGATCGCCGGGGTGTAGGCGAGCGCGATGATCGCGACCGCGCCCATGTCGTCGACGATGGCGACGGTGGTCAGGAACAGCTTGAGCGAGGTCGGGGCGCGCGACCCGAGCAGCGCGAGCACGCCGATGGCGAAGGCGATGTCGGTCGCGGTCGGGATCGCCCAGCCGCGCCACAGCCCCCCCGTCCCGCCGGTCCACAGCGTGTAGAGCAGCGCCGGCATTGCCATGCCCGCTGCGGCGGCGATGAAGGGTAGGGTGCGATCCGACCAGCGCGCCAGATGACCGCAGACGAACTCGCGCTTGATCTCCAGGCCGACCAGCAGGAAGAATAGCGCCATCAGCGCATCGTTGATCCAGTGGAGCAGGCTGAGCGGCCCGATGGACGCCTGGAGCAGGTCGACATATCCGGCGGCGAGCGGGCTGTTCGCCACCAGCATGGCAGCGGCAGCGGCGAAGATCAGGACGACCCCGCCGGCGGCCTCGGTTCCCAGGAATCGGCGGATCATCGACTTCATCGCGGCACGCTAGACGTGCGAACGCGGAAAGTCGAAGCGAGGAGATGTGCCCGTCCGCGGCCCATTCAGGGCACCAGCACCGTGTCCTTCGCCTCATCGAGCAGTTCGGGATAATCCAGCGTATAATGCAGTCCGCGGCTTTCCTTGCGGTGCAGCGCGGAACGCACGATCAGGTCGGCGACATCGACGAGGTTGCGAAGTTCGATCAGGTCCGGCGTGACGCGGAAATTGCCGTAATAGTCGGCAACTTCCTGGCGGAGCAGCGCCACCCTGTGCGCCGCCCGTTCCAGGCGCTTGGTCGTGCGGACGATGCCGACATAGTCCCACATGAACCGCCGTATCTCGCGCCAGTTGTGCTGGACGATGACTTCCTCGTCGGAGTCGGTGACGCGGCTCTCGTCCCAGGGACGGATTGGCGGCGGTGTCGGCATCTCGTCGAAATGGCGCTTGATATGCTCGGCGGCGGCGTCGCCGAACACGAAGCATTCGAGCAGTGAATTGGACGCCAGCCGGTTCGCGCCGTGAAGGCCGGACTGGGTCACCTCGCCGGCCGCGTACAGGCCGGGCAGGTCGGTGCGGCCCTTGAGGTCGATGAGGACGCCGCCGCAGGTATAATGGGCGGCCGGCACGATCGGGATCGGCTGGGTGGTGATGTCGATGCCGAGCTTCAGCAGCTTGGCGTGGATCGTCGGAAAATGCCCGGTGACGAAGTCGGCGGGTTTGTGGCTGATGTCGAGATGGACATAGTCGAGGCCCAGCCGCTTGATCTCATGGTCGATCGCCCGGGCGACGATGTCGCGCGGCGCCAGTTCTGCGCGCTTGTCGAACCGCGACATGAACCGGCGGCCGGTGGTGGGCAGCTTCAGTTGCCCGCCCTCGCCGCGCATCGCCTCGGTGATCAGGAAATTCTTGACCTCGAGATTGTACAGGCAGGTCGGGTGGAACTGCATGAACTCCATGTTGGAGACACGGCAGCCCGCGCGCCACGCCATCGCGATGCCGTCGCCGGTGGCGCCGCGCGGCGATGTCGAGAACAGATAGGCCCGGCTGGCGCCGCCAGTGGCAAGGATGGTGGCGCGGCCGGTGAAGGTCTCGATCGTGCCGGTCGACCGGTCGACCGCGTAGACGCCCCAGATATGGCCATCCCCGGAATAGCGCTCGCCATGCCGGCTGGTGATCAGGTCGATCGCCGCCCGATCGGGGAAGAGGGTGATGTTCGGGTGCGCTTCGGCGGCCTTCTCGAGCGCGAGCTGGACGGCTTGGCCCGTGGCGTCGTCGACATGGACGATGCGGCGGTGGCTGTGCCCGCCCTCGCGGGTCAGGTGCCAGCGGTCGTCGCGTCCGCCGCCGGGATTGAAAGGCACGCCCAGCTTTGCCAGCTTCTCGATCGCCACCGGCGCATTTTCCACGACGAATTCGACGGCGGTGCGGTTGTTGAGTCCCGCGCCGGCAATCATCGTGTCTTCGATGTGCGATTCGAACGTATCGCCCGGCTCGAGCACCGCGGCGATGCCACCCTGGGCCCATGCGGTCGAGCCGTCGGAGATGCCCGCCTTCGCAAGCACCCCGACCTTGAAGCGATCGGCAAGGTTGAGCGCCGCGGTCAATCCCGCAGCACCCGAGCCGATCACTACGATGTCGAAATTATAGGCGGCCATCGCCCGCGCCAGGATTCTGAACGGAGGCGGCGTTGTTCTGGCGCGTGAGATTCAGGAAAACATCCTCCAGATCGGCTTCCTGGGTCGAAACGTCGACGATGCCGAGCCCCTCCCGCTGTACCGCCGCCAGCACCTCGCCGGCGTTCACCTTGTCTTTGGAATAGGTTATGACGAGTGTTCGGCTGCCCTGCAACTCGACCTTGTCGAAGCACACCGCATCGGGCGCCTTGTCGAGATCGCGGTCGACCGTCACCGATACCGCCTTCTCCTGCGCCATGCCGACCAGTTCGCGGGTCGGCTGGTTGGCGATGACGCGGCCATGGTTGATGATCGCGATGCGATCGCACAGCTGCTCGGCTTCCTCGAGATAATGGGTGGTCAGCACGACGGTCACGCCGTCGGCATTGAGCGCGCGCACATATTCCCACAGCTGCTGGCGCAATTCGACGTCGACGCCCGCCGTCGGCTCGTCGAGGATCAGCACCGGCGGCGAATGGACCATGGCCTTGGCGACGAGCAGCCGCCGCTTCATGCCGCCCGACAGCGACCGGGCATAGGCATCCGCCTTGTCGTGGAGATGGACGGCGCGCAGCAGCGCGTCGGTCTGCCGCCTGGCCTTGGGCACGCCATAGAAGCCGGCCTGGTTTTCGAGCGTCTCGCGCGGGGTGAAGAAGGGATCGAACACGATCTCCTGCGGCACGATCCCGATCGACGCCTTGGCGTTGCGCGGGTCCCTGTCGATGTCGAAGCCCCATATGTCGACATGGCCGGCGGTCTTGTTGACCAGCCCGGCGAGGATGTTGATCGTCGTCGACTTGCCGGCGCCATTGGGTCCGAGCAACCCGAAGATTTGCCCGCGCGGAATGTCCAGGTCGACATCGAACAGCGCCTGCTTGCCGCCCTTATAGACCTTGGACAGGCCCCTTATGCTGATCGCCGCGTCACTCATGGCGCGCGGCATAGCGGGTGCGGCGCGCAGGTGCAAAGGGGGAAGGGCTAGTTCCTTTCCGAAGGATCAAGCCCTGGGCGGCACCGGCAGGCAGTCGAGCCCCGCGCCCGCCGCCGCCGCGCAGAGCGCGATCGCGGTCGAGCGGTCGGTCACCGGGCCGATACGCACGCGCACCAGCTGGCCGTCGGGCGTCTCTTCATAAGCCGGCTCGAAATCGGCGGCTCGCCTCATCCGGCTGCGGATCCGGCCCCAGGCGTCGCGCGCGGCGCGGTCGCCCGAATAGGCGCCGAGCTGGATGCGCCAGGGCGGGCCCGCCGCGGGCGGCGCGGCTGCGCTGGTCAGTGCGACTGCCGCACGCTGGGTGATCGGACCGCCCCTCTGCCAGGCGGCCAGCTCGGTCTGGTAGCGCGCATAGGCGCGGTAGAAATCGAGGAACGGCGCCATCAACCGGTCGAGCGCGACCGGGGCGAACGCTTCGAGCCCTTCGGCGGGCAGGGCCGCGGCCTCCGCGGCCACCGCGCCCGCCACTGCGCAGAAGCGCGCCTGAACCGGTGGCTGCGCGAAGAAATTATAGACCTGGGTGACGTGCGCGTCGGTCGCGGCGGCACTGCCGAGGCGCTGGCCTTCGGCGCGATAGGCGGCGGCGAGCAGCTTGCGCTGGCGACCGAGCAGGCGGTTGTAGTTGCGGGCGATGCTCATCGTCCCCGGTCGATCGCAGGTCAGCGCCGCGACGTTAAGCGCCGCGCGCAGGTGCCACATCACCTCGCTGGGCGAGAGATCCGAGTTGATCGTCCGATAGCCGCCCTTGCCGTCGGCGGGTGGCAGCTTCAGGCTGTCGATCGCGCCCGCGGGCGGTGCCGGTCGTGCCGGGGCGTGGAGCTTCGGCGACGGTGCCGGCTCGACGGTCTTCCTGCCGCAACCGCTCGCCAGCAGGGCCGCTGCTCCGGCCGCCGTCCAAAGCCCGATGTTCGATCGCACAGCCGATCCTCCCGCACGGACCATGCGCGAGCCCCATCGCCGTGTCAGGAGCCGCTGCGCCCATCCGAGTCCGTTCCGGGCCGGGTCGAATCGCCGGGCCGCCAGCGCGCGCGCTCCAGCGCGATGCCGGCCAGATTCTGCGCCCGGCCGGCATGACGGAGCCGAACCCGATCGAAGCTTTGCGCGGCTGATCGAAAGCGTTCGAGACAACGCCGCGCTTCGGTCGACGCTGCACGCTGCACGCCGTTCGCCTGCCGGATCACCGACAGCGAGTCCCCGACCAGGATGATGTCGCGCAGGCCATGGGCGGCGGCGATCTCCAGCGCGTGCAGCAAGGCCAGCCATTCGGCCTGCCCATTGTCGCCGTGGCCCAAGTCGCGCCGGATAACGGCGAGGCCCCGCAGCACGACGGCGCTTTCCATCGGCCCGGGATTGGGGCGGCAGCCGCCGTCAAAATATAATTTTACCGCACGGCCGTGCTTTTCGTTCACCTGCGCTTCACTCGTCGGCTAGCATCGTCGCGCCATGACAGCATATCGCCCGCGCATACGCCATGGCCTCGCCTTCGTCGCGCTGCTCGCCGCTTCCGTCGCCGGCGCGGCGGAGACCGTGGTGGCGCTCAGCCCCGAGGCCAAGGCGAAGATCCTCAACGATGCAGCGGCGAAGCCGTCGACCTCGCTGGGCGAATCGGCGGTCAATGCGCCCGACCGGCAGGTTCATGGCGAAGTCGGGATGATGATCGGCACCAACGGCGCGCGCGGCGTGTTCGGATCGGCCGTCGCGCCGCTGGGCGACAGCGGCGCGGTGGCGGTCGCCGTCGAAAATAGCCGCTTCGGGCGGCTGCGCTAGATTGCGCGACTCCGGCGCGCTTGCTAATCGCCGGGCATGAGCACGCAGCCCGCCCCCGAAACCATTCAAGTCGATTCCAGCCGCGTCGTCTGTGATGGCGCCAGCGACATTCCGGGCGGCGGCGCGCTCGGCCACCCGCGCGTGTTTCTTGAGATCGACCCGGACGAGGGCTATGTCGATTGTGGCTATTGTGACCGTCGTTTCGTGCTGAAGGATGGCGCCGGAGCCGGCGGGCACCACTGAGGGGGAGCCTAAAAGCCGTCATGCTGAACTCGTTTCAGCATCCACTCTTCCGTTCGCGAGCGCTCTCCTGCTGTCGGGTGGATCCTGAAACAAGTTCAGGATGACGACAGACGAGATGGCAGCCGCCAAGGCAATTTCGCTCTTGGGGTTCCGCGCCGAGTCCTTATATCGGGCGCATGACGATCCTTCCCGCAGACCCCCGCCACTTCCTCTATCGCGATACGCTCGACCCCGATGCGGCATTGCGGCTGACCGCGCAGACCCTGCAGGGCTGCGATGATGGCGAGCTCTATCTCCAATATATGACCTCGGAGAGCTTCGGCTTCGACGATGGCCGGCTCAAGACCGCCGACTACAACACCCAGGCGGGCTTCGGCCTGCGCGGGGTCTCGGGCGAGACCACCGCCTTCGCCCATGCCAATGAGCTGAGCGAGGCTGCGATCATCCGCGCCGGCGAGACGATGACGCTGCTCGATCCCGCCAAGGGGAGCCGCGCCGCGCCGCCGCGCCGCACCAACAGCCGGCTCTATACCGGCGAAGACCCGCTTGGGCTGATCCCGTTCGCCCGGAAGGTGGCGCTCTGCCAGGAGGTCGACGCCGCCGCCCGCGCCCGCGATCCACGCGTCCAGCAGGTCTCGGTCGGCCTGTCGGGTTCGTGGAGCGTGGTCGAGATCGTCCGTCCCGATGGCTTCACCGCCTTCGACGTGCGCCCGCTGGTCCGCCTCAACGTATCGATCGTGGTCGAGCAGAATGGCCGGCGCGAAACCGGCTTCTTCGGCCTTGGCGGCCGTTATCTCTATGACCGGCTGTTCGAGCCGGCGACCTGGAATCGCGCGATCGACGAGGCACTGCACCAGGCGATCGTCAACCTCGATGCGGTGGCGGCGCCCGCCGGCGAGATGACCGTGGTTTGCGGCCCCGGCTGGCCCGGCGTGCTGCTTCACGAGGCGATCGGCCATGGCCTCGAAGGCGACTTCAACCGCAAGGGTACATCGGCTTTTTCCGGACGGATCGGCGAGCGGGTCGCGTCGCCGGGCGTCACGGTCGTCGACGACGGTTCGATCGCCGACCGGCGCGGCTCGCTGACGATCGACGATGAGGGCACGCCGACCCAGTGCAACGTCCTGATCGAGGACGGGATCCTCAAGGGCTATATCCACGACCGGCTGAACGCCCGCCTGATGGGCGTCGAGCCGACGGGCAACGGCCGTCGCGAAAGCTATGCCCATGCGCCGATGCCGCGAATGACCAATACTTTCATGTATGGCGGCAATGACGATCCTGGCGAGATCATCGCCCGGGCGAAGAACGGCATCTATGCCAAGAGCTTCGGGGGGGGCCAGGTCGATATCACCAGCGGCAAGTTCGTCTTCTCCTGCACCGAGGCGTACAAGATCGAGAACGGCAAGCTGACCGTGCCGATCAAGGGCGCGACGCTGATCGGCGACGGTCCCTCGGTGCTGACCAAGGTCACCGCGATCGGCAACGACATGGCGCTCGACGAAGGCGTCGGCATCTGCGGCAAGGGCGGCCAGTCCGTCCCGGCAGGGGTCGGCCAGCCGACCGTGATGATCTCCGCCCTCACCGTTGGCGGCACGGCAGCGTAGCTGTCGAGATGCCTGTTCGTGCTTTCACGTCCGTCATGCTGAACTCGTTTCAGCATCCACCAGGCGGCGGGGGAACGTCAGAGGCTCTTGCGACGAGCTTTACGCACTCTCTTGGACGTCCCCGAGCGGAAGAGTGGATGCTGAAACAAGTTCAGCATGACGGTATGTCCTTAAGTCCGATGGCGGCCTGAGCCATGGGCATCGCGGTCGCGCTGGGAGGTGGGGCCGCGCTCGGGTGGGCGCATATCGGTGTCCTGCGCGAGCTGAAGGACCAGGGCATAGCCGTGCGCGCGGCGGCCGGCACCTCGATCGGCGCGCTCGCGGCGGTCTGCTTCGCGGCCGGCAAGCTCGACGCGCTCGAAAGCATAGCCCGCTCGACCAACTGGCTGCGCGTCCTGTCCTATCTCGATCTCCACATGCGGCCGGGGGCGATGCTGGGCGGCCGCGGCATCCTGCGCGATCTCGAACTCCACCTCGGGCGGCTGCAGTTCCAGGAGCTGTGGATTCCGTCCGCGGCGGTCGCGACGGATCTTGTCACGGGAAAGCCGCTGGTCATCGATCGCGGGCCGGTCAACCCGGCGATCATGGCCTCGATCGCCATTCCGGGCCTGTTCCGGCCGGTGCAATATGACGGCCATGTGCTGGTAGACGGCGGCGTGGTGATGCCGGTGCCGGTCGCCGCCGCGCGACAGATCGCTCCGGACCTGCCGGTGCTTTCGGTCAACCTGCAGGGCGATTATCATGGCCGTCGCGTCACCGCGGGAATCCGTGCGCAGCCGAAGCGCAGCCATCCTTCGCTGGCGGTGGTGCGGGCCTCGACGATGCTGCTGATGGCCGAATTGGCGCGCCATTCGCTGGCGCTCGATCCGCCCGATCTGGGGCTGACCCTGCCGGTCGGCCATGTCGAGATCCATGATTTCACCCGCGCCGATGAACTTATCGCGATCGGCCGCCGTTCGGTGATCGAGAAGATCGAGGACATCCGCGCGCTGGCGGCGCGCGCTTCGGGGATGAGGGCTGCGCGATGACCGACACGGCAGAGGGCACCGCCCTGGTCCACGATTTCTGGTTCGGCGAGATCGGTTCCGATCGCTGGTGGGTGCGTTCGGCCGACACCGATGCTGCGATCGTCGAGCGTTTCGCGGCGCTCTGGGAGGAATGGCGCAGCCGTGCCCCCGAAAGCTTCCTCGGATCGGCGCGCGAGGCGGTCGCCGGCGTGATCCTGTTCGATCAGTTTCCCCGCAACATGTTCCGCGGCCATGCCGATGCCTTCTCGACCGATCCGCTTGCGCTCGCGATTGCCAGGGGCGCGCTCGATCGCGGCCTCGACAAGGCGATGAGCGAGGATGAGCTCAGCTTCCTCTACATGCCGCTCCAGCACAGCGAGTCGATGGCGGATCAGGAGCGGTCGCTGATCCTGTTCACCGCGCTCGGGAATGCCAATTCGCTCGATTTCGCACGCAAGCACCATGACATGATCGCGCGCTATGGCCGCTTTCCCGCGCGCAATGCGGCGCTCGGCCGCGCAGACCGCCCCGGCGAGGATGTCGCGATCGCGCTGAGCAGGGGCTGGTAAGCGAGCGGGGCCCGGCGCGAACCCATTGCCCGGGCAAGGCGCTGCCCAAAAAAAGGGCACGGCTTAACTTTTAATCAAAGCGCTCCGAGTCGTTTGCGCGGCTTTGCCGCACCCGCGAGGATTGGACCTGTGAATCCAGGCGCGCTCGTGGTTGGCACGCTTATTGCTAAGCACAATCGGGCTAAATAGGGAGGCAGAATGAAACTCGTCATTGCCATCATCAAGCCGTTCAAGCTGGACGAGGTGCGCGAAGCACTGTCCGCGCTGGGCGTGCAGGGCATGACCGTTACCGAGGTCAAGGGCTTCGGGCGGCAGAAGGGCCAGACGGAAATCTACCGCGGCGCCGAATACAGCACCAATATGGTTCCGAAGATCAAGGTCGAGGTGGCCACCACCGACGACCTGGCGGGCCGGGTCGTCGAAGCGATCCAGCAGTCCGCTAACACCGGCGCCATCGGCGACGGCAAGATCTTCGTCCTCGAGGTCGCGCAGGCGGTGCGGATCCGCACCGGCGAAACCGACGACGTCGCGCTCTGATAGAAGGGGGACACATGAAGTTTTCAACCAAGATCGGGGCGGGCCTAAGCGGCCTTGTCCTGTCCGCGCTGACTGCAGCACCGGCCTTCGCGGACCTCGTCAAGGCTCCGACCACCGAACAGATGGCCACCATGGTCAACAAGGGTGACACCACCTGGATGCTGATCTCCTCGGCGCTCGTGCTGATGATGTCGGTTCCCGCACTGGCGCTGTTCTACGGCGGTCTCGTCCGCACCAAGAACATGCTCTCGGTGCTCATGCAGGTGCTGATGATCGTATCGATCGCGGCGCTCGTCTGGGTGGGCTGGGGCTATTCGATGGCCTTCACCTCGGGCGGCGAAAACCATTATTTCGGCGGCTTCTCCAAGGCCTTCCTGGCCGGCGTGAACGCGTCGACCTATGCCGCCACCTTCTCGAACAACGTCTACATCCCGGAATATACGTACGTCGTGTTCCAGATGACCTTCGCCTGCATCACGCCGGCGCTGATCGTCGGCGCCTTCGCCGAGCGCGTGAAGTTCTGGCCGTTGATGCTGTTCATGGTCCTGTGGCTCACCATCGTCTATTTCCCGATGGCGCACATGGTCTGGTACTGGGCCGGCCCGGACTTCCTGGCTGATACGGTGGTCAAGGACGGCGCGGGTAACATCACCTTCCAAGATGTTGGCCTGATTTATGGCTGGGGCGGTCTGGACTTTGCCGGCGGCACCGTCGTGCATATCAACGCAGGCATCGCTGGCCTTGCCGGCGCCCTCGTTCTCGGCAAGCGCACCGGCTACAAGAAGGAGCCGATGCCTCCGCACTCGCTGACCATGACCATGATCGGCGCCTCGCTGCTGTGGGTAGGCTGGTTCGGTTTCAACGCCGGTTCCAACCTGGAATCGAACGGTGTCACCGCGGTCGCCTTCATCAACACCTTTGTTGCAACCGCTGCCGCGGCCGTCGCCTGGGCGGTGATCGAGCAGCTCATCCACGGCAAGCCTTCGCTGCTGGGCGCTGCCTCGGGTGCCGTTGCCGGCCTCGTCGCCATCACCCCGGCTTCGGGCTTTGCCGCGCCGGTCACGTCGATCCTGCTCGGTGTCGTCGTCTCGATCGTCTGCTTCTTCTTCGTCACCACGGTGAAGAACAAGCTCGGCTATGACGACTCGCTCGACGTGTTCGGCGTCCACTGCATCGGCGGTATCGTCGGTGCGCTCGGCACGGCGATTGTCGCCGATCCGGCGCTGGGTGGCCAGGGCTGGTTCGACTACACCGTGTTCCCGGCCGTTGCCGGCACCTATGACATGGCAGGTCAGTTCATCACCCAGCTCAAGGCGGTGGCCCTCACTCTCGTCCTGTCGGGCGGCGTGTCGGCAGTCCTCTTCTTCGTCATCGACAAGACCATCGGGCTGCGCCCTTCGGTCGAAGTCGAGCTGGAAGGCCTCGACATCGCCGAGCATGGCGAGCGGGCCTACAACTACTGATGCAATTGGGGCCGCTCCATCCGGGGCGGCTCCTCCGGGCGTTCCTCCTGCGAACGCACTGGGGCCGGTGGGGCAACCCTCCGGCCCTTTTTTTGTTCATGCCTCTTTCCGCGGCGGTGCCGTTTCACGTGTGAAAGCGTAATGACCGGACTATGATCACCGTCGCGAGCTACAATATCCGCAAGGGCCTCGGCACAGACCGCAGGCGCAGGCCCGATCGCATCCTCGACGTGCTGCACGAGGTGCATGCCGACATCGTCGCGCTGCAGGAGGCCGATCGCCGCTTCGGGGCGAAGCAGAGCGCCTTGCCGACCGAACTGATCAAGCAGGGCGAATATAAGGCCGTGCCGTTCGACATCCGCCCCGGCGGGATCGGCTGGCATGGCAACGCCATCCTGGTGCGCAACGCGGTCGAGATCGGCGATTACCAGCCGATCGAGCTGCCCATGCTGGAGCCGCGCGGCGCCGTGATGGCCGAGCTGAACATCGGCGGCAATGACCTGCGCGTGATCGGCATGCATCTCGACCTGTCGGGGCTGTGGCGGCGGCGCCAGGTCCGCGCGATCATCGACCATATCCGCCGCCGCAAGCGCAAGATGCCGACCGTGATGATGGGAGACCTCAACGAATGGTCGCTCCAGGGTGGCTGCATCCGCGAGTTCGCCGCGGACCATCATATCGCGCCGACCGGACGCAGCTATCACAGCCGCCGCCCGGTCGGTTGCCTCGACCGGATCATCCTGACCCGCGACCTGCACTTGGTCGCCTGCGGAGTGCATGTCAGCGAGCGGGCGCGGCTGGCGTCCGATCACCTGCCGGTATGGGCACGGCTGAAGCACCAGTAGCGGCGGCACCCTCCTTCGAAACGGCGCGGCTTATGAGCTTCGCCCACTGGCGCTCGTCAAACCACGCCGCTACATCGCCGAACCATGGCAAAGCTCAAGATCGCCTCCTGGAACATCAACTCGGTTCGCGCGCGGATCGATATCGTGCGTCAGTTCCTGCTCGAGCAGCAGATCGATATCCTGTGCCTGCAGGAAACCAAGGTTCGCGACGATACCTTCCCGTTCCAGATGTTCCGCGACATCGGCTATTCCCATTTCGAGATCAACGGCCAGCCGATGCACCACGGCGTCGCGATCATCTCCAAGCTGCCGCTCCGCGATCATGGCCGCCACGACTGGCAGGACAATGGCGAGGCACGGCATGTCGGGGTGCGCCTCGATTGCGGCATCCGGCTCGAGAATGTCTATGTGCCGGCCGGCGGCGACATTCCCGATCGGGAGGCCAATCCGAAGTTCGGGCAGAAGCTCGATTTCCTCGGCCGGATGATCCGCTGGTCGGAGGAGCTTGCCGAGCCGACGCTGCTGGTCGGCGACTTCAACATCGCGCCGCTCGAATGCGACGTTTGGAGCCACAAGCAACTGCTCGACGTGGTCAGCCACACCCCGATCGAGGTCGAGACGCTCAACCGCCTTCAGGCCAGCCACGACTGGGTCGATCTCGGCCGCCGCTTCGTGCCGCCGCCGGCGCGGCTCTACACCTGGTGGAGCTATCGCGCGCAGGATTGGGCGGCATCGGATCGCGGCCGCCGGCTCGATCATATGTGGGCGAGCCCGGAGGTCGCGAAGCTCGCCACAGATCATTATATCTGCGAGCCCTGCCGCTCCTGGATCAAGCCCTCCGATCATATCCCGCTCATCACCGAGCTCGACGTGTGAGCGCCGCCCGATCCGCGGCGCGCGCGATCGACGCGCTCAAGCGGGGCTGGCCCGTGGCCGTGAGGTCGGACGGCGGCCGGGTGGTGGTGCTCGCGATCGAGACCGCCAATGACGTGACCCTTGCCGAATTCGATGCCGACAGCCCCGCCGACGTGCTGCTGTCGGCGGCGCGTGCGGCGACGCTGCACCTCGCCAATCAGCGCGAGGCGGCAAGCCCGGCCTGCCCGGCGCTGGTCGAGCGGGTGCCCTGGCTCGACTTGCCGACCGCGACCGCGCTGGCCGATCCGGTCCAGGATCTCGCGACGCCGTTGAAAGGTCCGTTCCGCGCAAAGGCGGTGGCTGCGCCGGAGGCCGCTGCCGCCGCGCTTCGGCTCGCACGGCTGGCCGGGCTGCTGCCCGCCCTGTTTGTGCGATCCGACGGGCCGGTCGAGGCGGAGGTCGAGGCCGGCGCGCTCGACGATTACGAAGATCCCGCCCATCTCGTCATCGCGTCGCAGGCGCGGCTGCCGGTGGCGGTGGCCGACAAGGCCGAGATCGTCGCCTTCCGTCACGTCGCCGATGCGGCCGAGCATGTCGCGCTGATCATCGGCAAGCCCGAT
Organism: Rhizorhabdus sp. P4_G6; assembly: GCF_056401045.1. Classification (NCBI taxonomy): domain Bacteria; kingdom Pseudomonadati; phylum Pseudomonadota; class Alphaproteobacteria; order Sphingomonadales; family Rhizorhabdaceae; genus Rhizorhabdus; species Rhizorhabdus sp. P4_G6. The sequence goes on from NZ_JBFUKC010000011.1 coordinate 20,485, forward strand.
GGCACGCCGCCGCTGGTGCGGCTGCACAGCGAATGCCTGACCGGTGACGTGCTCGGCTCGCTCAAATGCGACTGCGGCCCCCAGCTGGCGGGCGCGCTCCAGGCCATGACCGAGGCGAACTGGGGCATCCTGCTCTATCTGCGCCAGGAAGGGCGCGGCATCGGGCTGATCAACAAGCTCAGGGCCTATGCGCTGCAGGACCAGGGCTTCGACACCGTCGATGCCAATCTGCGCCTGGGGTTCGGCGTCGACGAGCGTGATTTTCGGGTGGCGGCACGGATGCTGGCGCTGCTCGGCCAACTCAGCGTGCGGCTGATGACGAACAACCCGCTCAAGGTGTCTGGGCTGGAAGCGGCTGGGGTGGCGGTGGTCGAGCGGGTACCGCACAAGCTGGGGGAAAACCCCCATAACAGCGCCTATCTCGCCACCAAGCGCGATCGAACCGGCCATGTCCTGTGAGCGTCGTCCGCGTCGATAGCGTCGCGCTGACTCTCACCGGTCCGGCCGGCATGACGGTCGCCTGCACGATCGGCCGCTCGGGGGCGTGCCCGGCTGCGGACAAGCGCGAGGGCGACGGCATGACGCCGCTCGGGACATGGCCGATCCGGGCGGTGCTGTTCGGGCCGGGCCGGGCAACGCCCCCGGATGGCATGCGGCTGCCGTGGCGCTGGGTGCGTGAGGATGACGGCTGGTCGGACGGGGTCGGGGATCCGCAATATAACCGGCCGGTGCGGCACCCGCACAGCTTCTCGGCGGAGCGGCTCGTGCGGGAGGATGGGCTCTACGATGTGATCATGGTGCTCGGCCATAACGACGCCCCGCCGGTCGACGGGCGGGGCAGCGCGATCTTCCTGCATTGCGGGGAGGGGCGGCCGACCGAAGGCTGCGTGGCGATCGACAAGGCGGAATTGCTGGCGCTGGTTGCGCGGCTGGGGCCGGGGGATGCCGTCGAGATTGCCTGACTGCCAGTCCTTTCCATCGTCGCCCCGCAGCGCCTCCCGATGATGCGATCGATGGCGACCATTTCGCCGCCCTCACATGGCGGCGAGCATCCTGGTCGTCATGGCAATCGCCCTGGTATCGGATCAGTGTGCGGAAATGATTTTGCCGTCGTCGGCCTTGGGCGCCTCGCGGTTGCGCAATTGCGCCACCTCGGCCGCAGCGACCGGCGCGGCCTTGTTGCCCCAGCTGGTGCGGACATGGCTCAGGACGGCAGCGATCTGCGCGTCGGTCAGGTCGGCCTTGAAGGAGGGCATGCCGCCCCGCCCCTCCAATATGACATGGATCGGCGCGGCGGCCGGCCCGAGCACGAAGGCGTCGCCCGCCAGCGCCGGGAAGGCGCCTTCGATGCCCTTGCCGTCTTCCTGATGGCATGCGGCGCAATTATCGCTGAAGCTCTGCGTCGGATCGAGTGCGGCGGCCGGGAGCGCCGCCACTGTCGGTTCGTGGCTGGTCTGGGCGATGGCGGCCGCTGCGATGGTGGCCATGAACAGCGGCAGGCAAATCCCATAACGCATCGGCATCATCATCCCTTGGTCGCCCCTGCGCGGGGCCGTTCGACCTGCTGCCACGCGTTTTCGAAGGCGTCCGCCCGCCAGCCGCGATATAGCGCATATCCTCGCCGGCAAGATAGATGCGGCCATCCGGTTCGGTCAGCACCGGATTCAATCCGCCTGGGCGATGCGCTCCCGGCATTCGCTGGCAATGTCCCGCAGCTCGCCGAGCGTCTGGTCGAGCGCCTCGCGCTGCGCTTCGAGCGCCTCCATGCGCTCGCTTACCCGCGCCAGCAGCCGACGCGTCTGCTCAAGATGCCGGCTGTCGACCTCGTACAGGTCGAGAAACTCCTTGATCTGGCGCAGGCTGAAGCCGAGCCGCTTGCCACGCAGGATCAGCTGGAGCCGCCCCACCTCGCGCCGCGAATAGACCCGCATCGTACCGATCCGCTGGGGTTCCAGCAGGCCCTTGTCTTCGTAGAAGCGGATTGTCCGGGTCGTTATGCCGAGCTCGGTCGCGACATCCTGGATGGCGCGAAGCTGCCGGCCGTCGTCGTCGCCGGACGATTCCCCCTTTGCCATCGTCTCAGCCTGTCGTTCGGGCGCCGGCGGCCCTGGCGGCTTCCTCGGCCACCAGTTCCTTCTTGGACAGCTTGCCGATCAGCGTCTTGGGCAGGCTCTGGCGGATTTCGATCTCGCGCGGCATTTCGATCTTCGAAAGGCGCGTCGTAAGGAAATCGTGCAAGGCCTCGGCCGTCTCCTGCCGGCCGGGGCGCAGCACGACGAACGCCTTGGGCGCCTGGCCGCGATATTCGTCGGGCACGCCGATCGCCACCGCCTCGAGTATGGCGGGATGATCGTAGAGCGCTTCCTCGATCATCCGCGGATAGACATTATAGCCGCCGCAGATGATGACGTCCTTGATCCGGTCGACCAGGAACAGATAGCCGTCGGCGTCGAGATAGCCGATGTCGCCGGTGCGCAGCGCACCGTCGACGAAGACCTTCGCGGTCTCTTCGGGTTTGTTCCAGTAGCCCTTCATCACCTGCGGCCCGCGTGCGCAGACCTCGCCGCGCTCGCCGGTCGGCATCAGCCGGTGCGGGTCTTCGAGGCTACGGATCTCGATGACGGTGGCCGGGAAGGGGATGCCGGCGCTGTTGTCCTTGACGACGCCATCGGCGGGATTGCAGGTGAGGATCGGCGAGGTCTCCGACAGGCCATAGCCTTCGACGACGCGCGCGCCGGTCAGCCGCTCGAACTCCGTGCGGACGTCGAACGGCAGCGGGGCGCCGCCCGAGACGCAATAATCGAGATCCTCGAAATGGACGGGCTGTTCCGCCGCTGCCTTGTTGATCGCGGTCAGCATGGTCGGCACGGCCAGCAGCTTGGTGGGGCGGGTCCGTTTCACCGTCTTGAGGAACTGCTTCAATTCGAAGCGCGGCAGCAGGATCATCTCGGCGGCGGTGTCGACGCCGAAGTTGAGCACCGTCGTCAGCGCGAAGACATGGAACATGGGAAGCACGCCCATGATCCGGTCCTGCCGCTCGGTGTCGTCGTGGACATGGAGCACCATCTGGCGGCTGTTCGCGGTCAGGTTGGCGTGGGTGAGCATCGCCGCCTTGGGCACGCCGGTGGTGCCGCCGGTATATTGAAGCACGGCGACGTCATCGGCGGCAATCGGCACCGGCCGGAATGTGGCGCGGCTGGTTGCCAGGCTTGAGAACGCGACATGGCGGGCGTCACGGGGCCAGCGCGCAATGTCGCGGCGCTTGACCAGCCGGTAGGCGATCGACAGCAGCGGCGGCATGACATCCGCCATCGGGCAGACGATGATCTTCTCCAGGCCGCACTCGGCAGCGATGGCGGCGACCTTCGCGTGTATCGCCGTCACGTCCGGCACCGCCATGATCGTCGTGCCGGAGTCGCGAATCTGGTGGCGCAGCTCGTGCTCGACATAGAGCGGGTTGAAGTTGACGATCGTCGCCCCGCACCGCAGCGCGGCAAAGTAGAGCACCACGAAATAAGGCGTGTTCGGCAGGCATAGGCCGAACCGCACGCCCGGGCTGACGCCCATCGCCTGCAGGCCGGCTGCGACTTGGTCGATCTGCGCGCCGATCTCGCCATAGCTCCAGCGCCGGCCCAGGAAATCGATCGCGGTCCGCGCGCTATGATCGCGCACCGCGGCCTCGATAAGCTCGGTCAGCCTGCGCGGGGGGATCGGCGGGGACGCTGGCACGTCCCCGCCGATCGAGGGTGCGGCGCCGCGATCGGGGGGAGGGGGATCAACCGCGGTGCCGCCGGGGGACAAGGTCCGATTCTCCTTAGAAGCTCATGCGCCCGCCCAGCGCGAGGATGATCGCGCGAGCGTTGTGCAGCTGGCCGTTGGTCAGGATCGGGGTCTGTACGGGTGTGCCGGCATAAGCGGCCGTAATGCGGTCGATCGATGCGTCCTTGAAATCGACATAGTTTGCCGCGGCGTCGAGCGTGATCGTCTCGGTGATCGCATAGGAGGTGCCGAGCGCGAAATTGATGCGGCTGGCATCGGGCACCCGCGCATCACGGAAGCCGTCGCGCGTCGGGGTCTCGTCCCACTGGACGCCGGTCCGCATCGTCCAGGCCGGGGTTACCGCATAGTCGACGCCGCCCGCGACGCTCCAGCTGTTCTTGTAATTTTGCGGCAGGGCAGCGTTGAGCGGCGCGCCGAGCCGGATCGCATCGAACTTGTTCCAGCCGGCGCGGACGACCTGGCCGTTCAGGGTCAGCGCTTCGGTCGCATGGACGCGCACGCTGGCGATCGCCTGCCACGGCGTCCGGAACTTCGCCTTGATGTTGTTGATCGTGCCGTTCGATCCGGCAAGCGGGCCCAGCAGGCCAGCCGTGGTCACATTGCCCTTCAGGACATGCTTGATCGAGGATTTATAGGCGAAGCCCAGGTCGATCATCTCGCTGGGGTGGATCTGCACGCCCACGCTATAGCCGAAGTCCCAGCCCTTGCCGCGCAGCGTCTGGTGTCCATCCGGAAGCAGCGGCGACAGGTTGGGCAGCGAGTTCGACAAGGACGCCTTGCTGTGCTCGGCATTGAGGGCGATGCCGATCCCGAAGACGGGCGACGGCGCAAAGGCGATCGACGGCTGGACGTCGAAGGTCGTCAGCCGCGTCTTGTCGGCTGTGTAGCGCGCCCAGCTCGTGCCATTATAGTTGGTCATGAAGCTGAACGGTGCGGTGATGGCCAGGCCGACGGCGAACTGGTCGTTCACTTTCCACGACGCCGCGCCCGACGGCAGCACGCCCTTCTTGAGCGGGTTGACGGAAACCTGTTCGCCGCCGACCGGTGCCGGCGCCTGGCCGGGGCGGACGATCAGCGTTCCGTTGTTGCGGACATCGCCCTTGGGCAGGATCGCGGCGACGCCGGCATAGACGGTGCTGGTGGCGTTGCCCGCGCCGGCGGCCGGGTTCCACCACAGCGAAGCGGCGCCCTGGTCGGCGGCTTCGCCCGAAAAGGCGCGGCCGGCGGCGCGCACCGACTGTTCCTGCAGATAGAAGGCCGACGCATGGGCAGCGCCGGCGCCCGCCAGCGCAACGGTCGATGCGGCACCGGCCAGGGCGATGCGGCGAAGGGAAAACATGGTCATCGGGTGTCGTTCCTCTCTTGTCTCGGTGCGTCTCAGCGCACGCGGGTCCAGGTCTGGTTCTTGCACAAGGGCACGAATATGCAGCCCCTCAGCTTCAATGTGTTGGCGTCCACCGGAGTGATCCGCGCATCATAGATCTTGCCGTCCTCGGCATTGTAGATCGTGCCGTCGTTCCAGACTCCGTCCTTGAAGCTGAAGCCGCCCAGGATCTGGAGACCCTTGAGCGCGCGGCCACGCAGCTTCTCGTCCTTGTTGTTGACGTCCTTTATCGCGGGATTGGCGGCGATGCCGTCCGACGTCACCAGCTTCCCGCAGAGGGAGGTGCCGCAGCGGGCAATCTCCACGATGCCGTTGCGGGTCTCGGTTTTCCATCGGCCGACCACCGCGTCCGGGCTCGCACCCGCCGCCATGGCCAACGCCATAAGCATGATCGTCATTGCCCTGCTCATCCTCCTGCGAGCCGCCCGATGCTGCGATCGGGTCGTGCTTCGTGGTGCAACATGGATTGCACAAAAAGATATTAACGTATAGGGTAATCTTCATACCCATAAGGCAATTCATCTGCGGCTGTTGCAGAAAAGCCGCGCCAAGGAGACGGAGTCCGATGCCAAGTGCCGTGATCGCAGGCTATGCGCGTTCGCCCTTCCATCTTGCCGGCAAGGGCGATCTCGCCCGCGTCCGGCCCGACGATCTCGCCGCGCAGGTGATTCGCGGGCTGATCGAGCGAAGCGGCATCAAGCCCGACGACATCGAGGACATCGTCCTGGGCTGCGCCTTCCCCGAGGGGGAGCAGGGGCTCAACGTCGCACGGCTGATCGGATTGCTCGCCGATCTTCCGATCAAGGTCGGCGGCATGACGGTGAACCGTTTCTGCGGATCGTCGATGAGCGCCATCCATATCGCCGCGGGCCAGATCGCGATCGGCGCGGGCGAGGTGTTCATCTGCGCGGGCGTGGAGAGCATGAGCCGGGTGCCGATGATGGGCTATAACCCGCTGCCCAGCCCCGAACTCGCGAAGAAGCGGCCGGGAGCCTATATCGGCATGGGCGACACCGCCGAGAATGTCGCCACCCAGTTCCAGATCCCGCGTGCCGCCCAGGAAGCCTTCGCCCTCGAAAGCCAGAAGAAGGCCGCTGCCGCGCGCGACGGCGGCAGGCTGGCCGACGAGATCGTCCCGATCAGGACGAAGAAGGGCCTGGTCGATCTGGACGGCGTGCTGCGCCCCGGTACCACGGCCGAGGCGCTTGCCGCCCTGAAGCCTGCCTTCGACCAGAATGGCACGGTCACCGCCGGCACCTCGTCGCCGCTGACCGACGGCGCGGCGGCGGTACTGGTGACGAGCGAGGACTATGCGAAGGCCAACGGCCTTGCCATCCTCGCGCGGATCAGGAGCGTCGCGGTGTCGGGCTGCGAGCCCGAGATCATGGGCATCGGCCCGGTCTCGGCATCGCGCAAGGCGCTCGAGCGGGCGGGCCTCGCCGTCGGCGATCTCGGCGTCGTCGAACTCAACGAAGCCTTCGCCAGCCAGGCCCTCGCCTGCAGCAACGAACTCGGGCTCGACCCCGCGACCGTCAACCTCGACGGCGGCGCGATCGCGATCGGCCATCCGCTCGGCGCCACCGGAGCGCGCATCGTCGGCAAGGCCGCGTCGCTGTTGAAGCGCGAGGGCGGCCGATATGCGCTGGCGACCCAGTGCATCGGCGGCGGGCAGGGCATCGCCACCATCCTCGAGGCGGTGTGATCATGGAGCCGATCCGGAAAGTCTGCGTCATCGGCGCCGGCACGATGGGCGCGGGAATCGCCGCGCAGGTCGCGAACGCCGGAGTCCCGGTGCTGCTGCTCGACATCGTCCCGAAGGATGGGGCAAATCGCAACGCGATCGCCGAGGGCGCGGTCGCGAAGATGCAGAAGGCCGAGCCCGCACCGTTCATGTCGAAGGCGGCCGCGAAGCTGGTCGAGACCGGCAATATCGAGGACGACCTCGCCAGGGTCGCCGAATGCGACTGGATCGTCGAGGCGGTGATCGAGCGGCTCGAGATCAAGCAGGGCCTCTACGCGAAGCTCGAGCAGGTTCGAAAAGCCGGCACGGCGATCTCGTCGAACACTTCGACCATCCCGCTCGCACAGCTGATCGACGGCCGGTCGGAGGCGTTCGCCGCCGACTTCATGATCACCCATTTCTTCAACCCGCCGCGCTATATGCGGCTGCTCGAACTGGTCACCGGCCCGAAGACCGATGCGGAGACGGCGGCCATGGTCGCCGGCTTCGTCGACCGGGCCATGGGCAAGAGCGTCGTCCGCACCCACGACACGCCCGGCTTCATCGCCAACCGGATCGGCACCTACTGGCTGCAGGTGGCGATCAACGCGGCGATGGATCTCGGCCTGACCGTCGAGGAGGCCGATGCCATCGGCGGCCAGCCGATGGGCGTCCCCAAGACGGCGATCTTCGGGCTGGTCGATCTGGTCGGCATCGACCTGATGCCCCTGCTTCAGAAAAGCATGAGCGCGACCTTGCCGGCCGGCGACGCCTTCCATGCCAGCGTTCGGCCGACGCCGTTGATCGAAAGGATGATCGCCGACGGCTATACCGGCCGCAAGGGCAAGGGCGGCTTCTACCGGATCAACCGGGAGGCCGGGAAGCGCAAAGAGGCGATCGACCTCGCCACCGGCCAATACCGTCCGGCGATCAAGGCCAGCGTGCCGCGCGCCGGCCTCGCCGCACTCGTTGCCACGCCCGGGCCGACCGGGGATTTCGCCTGGGCCGTACTGGGTCAGGTGCTGGCCTATGCCGCGAGCCTCGCCGGCACGATCGCCGACGATATCGTCGCGATCGATGCGGCGATGAAGCTTGGCTACAATTGGAAATATGGCCCGTTCGAGCTGATCGATCAACTCGGCGCCGCGGCCTTCGCGAAGCGCCTCGCCGACGAGGGCAGGCCGGTGCCCTCGATCCTGGCGCTGGCCGGTGATCGCAGCTTCTACCGGATCGAGGGCGGCAGGCGCCAATATCTCGGGCTCGATGGCGACTATCATGATGTCGTGCGAGCCGAGGGCGTGGTGCTCCTCGAGGACGTCAAGCGTGCGTCGAAGCCGATCATGAAGAACGGCTCCGCGGCATTGTGGGACATCGGCGACGGGGTGGCCTGCTTCGAGTTCAGCTCGAAGATGAATGCGCTCGACGGCGACACCCTCAAGCTGCTCGGCCAATCCGTCGCGCATGTCGCAGGCTCGATGAAGGCGCTGGTGGTATACAATGAGGGCAGCAATTTTTCGGCGGGCGCCAATCTCGGCCTGGCGCTGTTCGCGCTGAACATCGCCGCGTGGGGCGAGATCGACAAGCTCGTCGCGGGCGGCCAACAGGCCTATAAGGCGCTGAAATACTCACCTTTTCCGGTAGTTTCGGCACCGGCCGGCATGGCGCTCGGCGGCGGCTGCGAGATATTGCTCCATTCCGATGCGATCCAGGCGCACGCCGAAACCTATGTCGGCCTGGTTGAATGCGGCGTCGGCATCGTCCCCGGCTGGGGCGGCTGCGGCGAGATGATCGACCGTTGGGTCAAGGCGGGCGTGCTGCCGAAGGGCCCGATGCCCGCCGTGGCCAGGACCTTCGAGATCATCTCGACGGCCACCGTCGCCAAGTCGGCCGCCGAAGCGAAGGAGCTTCTGTTCCTGCGGCCGTCCGACGGCATCACGATGAACCGCGACCGGCTGCTCGCCGATGCCAAGGCGAAGGCGCTGGCACTCGTCGATGGCTATCAACCGCCGAAGCCGCCCGAGTTCCGCCTGCCGGGCGAAAGTGGCCGCGTCGCGCTCGGCATGGCGGCAGAGGGCTTCCACAAGCGTGGCGTGGCGACCGACTATGACATGGTGGTCTCGGACGCCCTGGCGACCGTGCTCACCGGTGGCGATGCCGACTTGGTAGACGTGGTGACCGAGGAGCAGATGCTGGGCCTGGAACGCGCGGCCTTCATGCAGCGAATTCGCGATCCGCGCACCATCGCCCGGGTGGAGACGATGCTCGCGACCGGCAAGCCGCTGCGGAATTGAGCAACAAAAAACCCCTCCCCTTCAGGGGAGGGGTTGGGGTGGGGCCTATCCTCCTCGGGACTGGTGCTTGGGGTGAGGCCCCACCCCCTGCCCCTCCCCTGAAGGGGAGGGGGGTTAGGATGGAGAAGACAGATGCAAGTCTATGAGGCCCCGCTGCGCGACATGCGCTTCGTCATCCACGAGCTGTTCGACGATGCCGACGGCTTCGGCGGCATTCCGGCCCATGCCGAGTTCACGCCCGATCTGATCGACGCGGTGATCGACGAGGCGGCCAAGCTTGCGCAGGACGTGCTGCTTCCGCTCAACGCCAGCGGCGATCTCGAAGGCTGCACCTGGGAAAATGGCGTGGTGCGCACGCCCGCCGGCTTCAAGGAAGCCTATGCCCAGTTCCGCGACGGCGGCTGGTGCGCGCTCGCGAGCGATCCGAAATGGAGTGGCCAGGGCCTGCCCGAGACCGTGAACAAGCTGGTCGAGGAAATGATCAGCGCGGCGAATGTCTCCTTCGGCCTCTATCCGGGCCTGACCCATGGCGGCGCCACCGCGCTGAAGAGCCATGCCACGCCCGAATTGCAGGAGCGTTTCCTGCCCAAAATGGTGTCGGGCGTCTGGTCGGGCACGATGTGCCTGACGGAGCCGCATTGCGGCACCGACCTGGGCTTGCTGCGCACCAAGGCGGTGCCGCAGGATGACGGCAGCTACAGGATCACGGGCAACAAGATCTTCATCTCGGCGGGCGACCACGACCTGACCGAGAACATCATCCACCTCGTCCTCGCGCGCCTGCCCGATGCGCCGAAGGGCGTGAAGGGGATCAGCCTGTTCGTCGTCCCCAAATATCTGCCGAAGCCGGACGGTTCGGTCGGGCCGTCGAACGGCGTGTCGTGCACCGGCATCGAGCACAAGATGGGGATCAGGGCGTCGGCGACCTGCCAGATCAGCTTCGACGATGCGAGCGGCTGGCTGGTCGGTGAACCCAATCAGGGCCTCGCCGCGATGTTCACGATGATGAACACCGAGCGCGTTTCGGTCGGTGTACAGGGATTGGGCATCGGCACCGCCGCCTATCAGAGTGCCGTCGCCTATGCCAAGGATCGGCTGCAGGGCCGCGCGCTCTCCGGTCCCAAGCGGCCCGACCTCCCCGCCGATCCGATCATCGTCCATCCCGATGTCCGCCGCATGCTGATGACGATGCGCGCCTATAGCGAGGGCGGGCGTGCGCTGAGCATCTGGATCGCCCGCGCGCTCGATGCCGAGCGTCATTCGCCCGATCCCGACGTGCGCCAGCGCGCCGAGGACCTCACCGCGCTGATGACCCCGGTGGTCAAGGCGCTGCTCACCGATTTCGGCCATGAGGCGGCGCAACTCGGCGTCCAGGTCTATGGCGGCCATGGCTACATCCGGGAGCATGGTGTCGAGCAATATGCCCGCGATGCCCGTATCGCGATGATCTACGAGGGCACCAACGGGGTGCAGGCGCTCGATCTGGTCGGCCGCAAGCTGCCGGCGCACGGCGGCCGCTATCTGCGCGCCTTCTTCCACCCCGTGTCCGAGTTCATCGAGCGGCACAAGGCGGTGCCCGGCATGGGCGAGCTGGTCGGCGGACTGGAGAAGGCATTTGGCGCGCTCCAGCTGGCGACCGCGACGATCGCGCAGAAGGGCATGGCCGATCCCGAGGAAGCCGGCGCTGCCTCATCGGATTATCTGCGGCTGCTCGGCCTCGTGGCGATCGCCTATCTCTTTGCCCGATCGGCCAAGGTCGCCGGCATGAAGGCTATGACGGGGCAGGATCCCGACGGCTTCTACGCCGCCAAGCTGGTCACGGTGCGTTTCTTCTACGAACGCATCCTGCCGCAGGCGGCGGGGCTGTTCTCCGCGATCAAGGCGGGGAAGGGTTCGATGATGGAGCTGCCGGAAGCGGCGTTCTGAGGGCGCGGCGTAAACCCGAACGTCATTGCTGAACTCGTTTCAGCATCCACCCGTCCCCTTGGGCAGCGCCCTGGATCAAAAGTGGATGCTGAAACAAGTTCAGCATGACGGCGGAGGGGCTCAGCCCGGCTTGCGTCCGCCCCCGCCGCCGAACGGCTTCGGGCTGTAGCGCTTGGGACCGCCCGGCCCACCTGGACCACGCGGCCCGCCGCGGGGCGGACCATTCGGGCGCAGCTGGGCACGCGGCGGCGGGCCGCGGCGGTCGCGCAGCTGGGCGACGGGCGGGGTCKGCGCATCCCCGGCCGGCTCGATCACAACGCCATCCTCTTCGCCCGCGGTGCGCTTCAGCGCGTCGAGGAACTTGCCCGCCATCGCGCGCGGGATCTCGAAGCGGGTCTCGGTCTGGAAGATGCGGATCGCGCCGATGTCGCGCTTGGTGATGTGGCCGCGGCGGCACAGCAGCGGCAGCAGCCAGCGCGGATCGGCGTTGGCGCCGCGGCCGACGTTCATGCGGAACCAGACGGTGTCCTCGAATCCGGGACGCGGACCCTGCTCGCGCTGTGCCTGGTCGCGGTCGCCGCGGGCAGCCGGAGACGCATCGATCAGGTCCTCGGGCGCGGGCAGGCTCTGCCGCTGGGTGCGGACGAAGGCGGCGGCGATCTCCTCGGCGCTGCGCGTCTCGAGCAGCTTGCGGGCGACCTCCAGATCCTCCTCGGAAACCTCGCCGACGGCGAGGCTCTCGAGCAGCCGCTCCTGGTCGCGCGCATAGATGTCGTCGGGCGTGGGGACCGGATCCCAGCTGACGTTTACGTTCGCAGCGCGCAGCAGCCGTTCGGCATGGCGGCGGCGCTGATAGGGGGTGATGAGGACGCAGGTGCCCTTGCGGCCCGCGCGGCCGGTGCGGCCCGAACGGTGCTGCAGCGTCTCCGGATCGATCGGCAGCTCGGCATGGATCACCAGTTCGAGGCCGGGAAGATCGATGCCGCGCGCCGCGACATCGGTCGCGACGCAGATGCGGGCGCGGCGGTCGCGCAGCGCCTGCAGCGCGTGGTTGCGCTCGTTCTGGCTCAACTCGCCCGAAAGCGTCACCGCCGAGAAGCCGCGTTCGGTGAGCGTCGCCGACAGCCGGCGGACATTCTCGCGGGTCGCGCAGAATACCAGCGCGCCCTTCGCCTCGTGAAAGCGCAGCACGTTGACGACGGCATGCTGGATGTCGGCGGGGGCCACGGCCATAGCGCGATAGTCGATGTCGGCATGGCTCTCGCGCGCACTGGCCGTCTCGATGCGCAGCGCATCGCGCTGGTAGCGCTTGGCGAGCAGGGCGATCGGCTTCGGCATCGTCGCCGAGAAAAGCAGGGTGCGGCGCTCGGGCGGGGTGAGGTCGAGGATTTCCTCGAGGTCCTCGCGGAAGCCGAGGTCGAGCATTTCGTCGGCCTCGTCGAGGATCACCGCGCGCAGCGAGCCGGGTTGCAGGGTGCCGCGCTCGAGATGATCCTTGAGACGACCGGGCGTGCCGACGACGATATGGCACCCATAGGACAGGGCGCGCTGTTCGACGCGGACGTTCATGCCGCCGACGCAGCTGGCGACGCGCGCGCCGAGCTTGGCATAGAGCCACTGCAGTTCGCGCTGCACCTGGAGCGCAAGCTCGCGGGTCGGGGCGATGATCAGCGCAAGCGGCTCGCCGGGCCTGGGCAGCGTCTCGGCGCCCTGCAACAGGGTTTCGGCGATGGCGAGGCCATAGGCGACGGTCTTGCCCGAACCGGTCTGCGCGGAAACGAGCAGGTCACGGCCGCTCGCGTCCGCCGTGATCACCTGGGCCTGTACTGGCGTCGGCTCGGTGTAGCCACGCTCGGTGATTGCCTCGGCGACCGGCCGGGGCAGGGTAGAAAAGGGCATCTGATATCCGATTGCAAAAGGTACCGGCGCCTCGCGCGCGCGGCCATGTTGAAGGCCCCTATAGGCAAAGACGCCGCAAAACACCAGTGGCGGTCGGTCCGATCAAATCGCTTCGCCCGCCGCGCGCCCGCTGGCCCATGCCCATTGGAAATTATAGCCGCCGAGCCAGCCGGTCACATCGACAGCCTCGCCGATGAAATGCAGGCCCGGCACGCGCTTCGCCACCAGGCTACGCTGGTCGAGGCCATCGGTCGAAACGCCGCCGATGGTCACCTCGGCCTTGGCGAAGCCCTCGGAGCCATTCGGCGTGAAGGTCCAGCTATTCAGACGCGCGCCGGCCGTGGCCAGCGCCGCATCCTTGTGGGTGACGAGCGGACCGGACAGGCCGAGCCGATCGGCGAGGACGTCCGCCAGCCGATCGGGGAAGCGTTCGCGCAATATCGTGCGCGGTTCGGCGTTGGGCCGCGCGCGTTTGGCATCGGTCAGCAGCATGCGGGCGTCGTCGCCGGGGAGCAGATCGACCGACAGGCTGTCGCCGTGCCGCCAATAGCTGCTGATCTGGAGGATCGCGGGGCCGGACAGGCCGCGATGGGTGAACAGCGCCGCCTCGCGGAAGCGCGCCTTGCCAAGGCTCGCGACCACATCGAGCGACACGCCCGACAGGCTCTCGAACAGCCGATCCTCCGCGCCCAGCGTCAGCGGCACCAGCGCGGGCCGTGGCTCGACCACCTTCAGGCCGAACTGTCGGGCGACATCATAGGCGAAGCCGGTGGCGCCCATCTTCGGGATCGACGGGCCGCCGGTGGCGATCACCAGCGCCTGGGACTGCTCGGTGCCATGCGGCGTCTCGACGCGGAACAGGCCATCGGCGTGCGAGACGCTGGTCACGCGGGTCAGCAGCCGTGTCTCGACGCCGCCCCGGGAGCACTCGTCTTCCAGCATTGCGATGATCTGCTTCGCCGATCCGTCGCAGAACAGCTGGCCCAGCGTCTTCTCGTGCCAGGCGATACCGTGCGCGTCGACCATCGCGATGAAGTCGGCGGGCGTGTAGCGCCCCAGCGCTGACTTGGCGAAATGCGGGTTGGCGGACAGGTAACGGTCGGCCAGCCCCCCGTCGAGATTGGTGAAATTGCACCGCCCGCCGCCCGAGATCAGGATCTTGGCGCCGACCCGGTCGAGATGGTCGAGCAGCAGCACGCGCCTGCCGCGCTGTCCTGCGGTCAGCGCACACATCAAGCCCGCGGCGCCGGCTCCAAGGATGATGACGTCGTAGGGGGTGGGAATGGTGGATCTCCGTTCGTCCCGAGCGCAGTCGAGGGACGTTGGCGCGGGGAACCGTGTCTCGACTTCGGCCGTCCGGCCGAAGCCTGTCCTGAGCGCCTGCAAGGCAGTCGAAGGGCTCGACACGAACGGCGTTGGGCTTTTGCTGGAAGGCTGCTATCGGCCGCCGCGATCATGAGCAAGCAGAACCGCCCCGACCGCCGCACCTTCGCGATCATCTCGCATCCGGATGCCGGCAAGACCACCCTGACCGAGAAGCTGCTCTACTTCGGCGGTGCGATTCATCTTGCCGGCGAAGTCAAGGCGCGCGGCCAGACCCGCCGGGCGCGCTCCGACTGGATGAAGATCGAGCAGCAGCGCGGAATCTCCGTCACCTCGTCGGTGATGACCTTCGAGCGCGACGGCATCACCTTCAACCTGCTCGACACGCCGGGCCATGAGGATTTCTCCGAGGATACCTATCGCACGCTGACGGCGGTCGACTCGGCGGTGATGGTGATCGATGCCGCCAAGGGCATCGAGCCGCAGACCCGCAAGCTGTTCGAGGTGTGCCGGCTCCGCTCGGTGCCGATCATCACCTTCGTCAACAAGGTCGATCGCGAAGGCCGGCCGACCTTCGAGCTTCTCGACGAGATCGCCGACGCGCTGGCGCTCGACGTATCGCCGATGAGCTGGCCGGCCGGCATGGGCGGCACTTTCGAGGGGATCTACGATCTCGCCCGCGACCGGCTCTATCGCCCTGCGTCGGACGCGACCGGTGCCTATGAAGGTGACGCGGTCTCGGTCGCCGGCATCAACGATTCCCAGCTGGAGGATCTGCTGTCCGAGCAGTGCCTCGCCCAGCTGCGCGAAGAGGTCGAGCTGGCCGGGGTCGGCTATGCGCCGTTCGACGAGACCGCCTATCTCAACGGCGATCTGACGCCGGTCTATTTCGGATCGGCGCTGAAGGATTTCGGGGTCGAGCAGCTGATCGACGCGCTCGCCGATTTCGCGCCGTCGCCGCGGCCGCAGCCGGGCGAGCCGCGCGACGTCGATCCGGGCGAGCCCAATGTCGCCGGCTTCGTGTTCAAGGTGCAGGCCAATATGAACCCGCAGCATCGCGACCGGGTCGCGTTCATGCGGCTCTGCTCGGGCAAATTCCGGCGCGGCATGAAGCTGAACCAGGTCGGCACCGGCAAGACCATCGCGGTCCACAGCCCGATCCTGTTCTTCGCCCAGAATCGCGAGCTCGCCGAAGAAGCCTTTCCAGGCGACATCATAGGCATCCCCAATCATGGCACCTTGCGGGTCGGCGATACCCTGACCGAGGGCGAGATGATCCGCTTCACCGGCATCCCCAATTTCGCGCCGGAAATCCTGCGGCGGGTGAAGCTCGCCGATCCGACCAAGACCAAGCAGCTGCGCAACGCGCTGAACGACATGGCGGAGGAGGGGATCATGCAGGTCTTCCATCCCTCGATCGGGTCGCAGTGGATCGTCGGCGTGGTCGGCCAGCTCCAGTTGGAGGTGATGATCTCGCGCCTCCAGGCCGAGTATAAGGTCGCGGCCGGCTTCGAGCCTTCGCCCTGGGACACTGCGCGCTGGATCGCCGCCGATGACGACAAGGCGCTCGAGGAGTTCAAGGGGCTTCACCGCGCCGCGATGGCCGAGGATCGCGACGGCGCGCCGGTATTCATGGCCAAGGATCAGTGGGAACTGAACTATATCCAGGGGCGCTTCCCCGCCCTGCGCTTCTCCGCGACCCGCGATCGGCGGTAACCTCGACGGTAAGCCTCAGCGGATAGAAATAGCGAGACACACGTTCTCCCCTCGTTACGACCGAGAGGAGTTTTTGTGCGCAGCGTAAAATCGATCATCATCGCCGCCGCCCTGTTGCCTGCCATGGCGAACGCGGTGGCTCCCGATCCGGCCGTGCTCGGGGCCCAGGTGCTGCTCGACCGGCTGGGCTTCGGCCCCGGCGTGATCGACGGCGTCAGGGGGCTGAACTTTTCCAAGGCGCTGAAAGGCTATCAGGAGGCCAACGGCCTAACCGTCTCCGGGCAGCTCGACGATGCAACGGTCAGCAGCTTCGATGCCTATCGGGCGATGCCCACCGTCATCGACGTGAAGCTCAGCCCCCAGATCCTCGAAGGGCCCTTTGTCGGGCCGATCCCCGCCAGCGAGACGCAGCAGGCCAGGATGCGGACGCTCGGCTATTCCGACGCGATGGAGAAGCTGGCCGAGCGCTATCACACCAGCAAGGCGACGCTGATTGCGCTCAACTCGCCGCAGACCCAGCTGGTGCCCGGCGTGACGATCAAGGTTCCCAACATCATTCCACCGGCGCAGGATTATGCCGCCGATCTCAAGCCGGACTGGCGCAAGACGCTGTGGACGCTGAATGTCGGTTCGCAGCAGCCGGACGTGGCGAAGGTGGTGGTCGACAGGTCGGATGGCGTACTGCGCGCGCTCGACAGCGCGGGCAAGCTCGTCGCGCAGTTTCCGGCGACGATGGGCAGCAGCCATGATCCCCTGCCGATCGGCACGTGGAAGATCCAGGGCCGCTCCTACAACCCTGTCTTCCATTTCAACCCCAAGCTGTTCTGGGATGCCGACAGCAAGGACCAGAAGGCGGTGCTGCCGGCGGGGCCGAACGGGCCGGTCGGGGTGGTGTGGATCGATCTCGACAAGCAGCATTATGGCATCCACGGCACGCCCAATCCGGACAATATCGGCAAGACCGAGAGCCATGGCTGCATCCGCCTGACCAATTGGGATGCGGCGCGGCTGGCGATGATGGTGAAGCCGGGCACCCCCGCTGTCTTCCAGGACTGATCGAGGCGAGCGGAATGATTCGCAGGATCGCGTTGATGTTGCTGCTGGTGGCGACCGGCTATGTCGCCTGGGTCATCATCCTCAACCTGTCGGACGGGAAGGACGGTTCCGTCGCATCCAGGACGGAGCCGCAGCGCGAGGYGGTGCCGGTCGCCGAGGCCGGCCGCGGCGGTCTCGTGATCCCCGTCGCGGGCGTGCGGGCGGATCAGCTCTCCGATACGTTCGACGATGCCCGCAGCGAGGGCCGCCTCCATGATGCGATCGACATCATGGCACCGCGCGGGACGCCCGTGCTCGCCGCCGCGGCGGGCACGGTCGAGAAGATCTTCGACAGCGAGCGCGGTGGCCTCACCATCTATGTGCGGCGGCCGGGTGGGCAGTGGATCGATTATTACGCCCATCTCGACGGCTATGCGTCCGGCCTGGCCGAGGGACAGAAGGTGAAGCCCGGCCAGCCGATCGGCACGGTCGGTTCGACCGGCGATGCAAGTGTGGAGGCACCGCACCTCCATTATGCGATCAACGCGATGGCCCCCGGAGAGGCCTGGTATCAGGGCAAAGCGATCAACCCCTATCCGCTGTTGGTGGGGCGCAAACCCACGCCGTCGCGCTGACGGCGGAGGGCTTCTTTTGCCTTTGTCCGTCATCCCAGCGAAAGCTGGGATCTCCCTTCGCCTTTTTCTCAGCCCTTCAAGGCAGAGAGATTCCAGCTTTCGCTGGAATGACGGCGTTGGGGGCAGGCAGCAGCACTCAGGCGTAAGGGGTGACATTCGGCCATGTCGTGCCAATATCCCGCGCATGACGCTGATCCGCCGGCTCCTCGCCCTCCTCGCCCTCGCCCTCATCTCTGCACCCGCCCAGGCGGCCGACAAGCTGGTGGTCGCGTTCGGCGACAGCCTGATGGCGGGGTACCAGCTGCCGCCGGGCCAGGGATTCGTGCCGCAGCTCGAAGCCACGTTGCGGCGGCAGGGAGTCGCGGCACGGGTACATAATGCCGCGGTGTCCGGCGATACGACGGCGCAGGGGCGGGCGCGGCTCGACTGGGTGCTCGCGGCGCTGAAGGCCAAGCCGGATCTCGTGATCGTCGAACTCGGCGCCAACGACATGCTGCGCGGCCTCGATCCCGGCAACGCCGAGGCGAATCTCGACGCGGTCCTCGCGGAACTGACCGGGCGCCGCATTCCGGTCCTGCTCGCCGGGATGATGGCTGCGCCCAATCTCGGCCCCGATTATGCCCGCCGCTTCGACATGATCTATCCGCGTCTCGCGAAAAAATATCGTGTCCCGCTCTATCCCTTTTTCCTGCAGGGCATCATCGGCGACCGTTCGCTGCATATCGGCGACGCCATCCATCCCAACAGGGCCGGGGTTTCCGTGATCGTCAGGGGCATATTGCCGCGGGTTAAGCCCCTGCTGACACAGCGGTAATCAGAGCCGTTGCAGCCGATCCGATCAGGCCCTAAGCTCGCCTCCGAAACAGATCGGGGGAGGGCTTCGATGATATGGTCGGCGTCCTCTTCTGCGCGGGGACCGATAGGGCAACCGGCGGGCGAAATCGGCGATGATGCGCGCGAAGCCTTCCTCGATCGTCTGCGCGACGGCGTCGCGAGCGCTGCCGGCGATGGGGGCGAGTTCGTCCTGGATCTTGCCGGCGTGGATCATATTTCGGCAGGCGCGCTGATGGCGTTGACGATTGCCCGCAAGGAGGCGATCACCAGCAATGTGAAGATCATCCTCGCCCGCCCCAGCCCCGCCATCCGCGAGGTGCTTGAAATCAGTCGCTATCAGCTGATCTTCGACATCGTCGATCATCTCGATCCCAACGACGGCTGAGGGGGACGGCTCGATGCTCGTGCGCTTCTGGGGAACGCGGGGTTCCTTGCCGGTCGCCCCCCGCGCCCGCGCGATCGAGGACAAGGTCGTCGGTGCCCTGCTGCGCGCCTCGGGCCGCTCCTTCGCGGACGAGGCGGCCGCGCGCGCCTTCGTCAATGACGAGCTGAGCTTCGCCGAAGCGCACACCTATGGCGGCGCCACCACCTGCCTGGAGATCGAGGGCGCCGACGACAGCTTCTTCATCCTCGATATGGGCTCGGGCCTGCGCGAGCTGGGCAACGACGCCTTCCGCCGCGTCGCCGCCGGCCGCTCGCGCACCTATAATTTCTTCCTGTCCCACCTCCACTGGGACCATATCATGGGCTTCCCCTTCTTCGGCCCGGCCTTCGATCCCGGCGCTACGATCGTGATCCATTCGGGCCATGCCGACGCGGAGGAGGCGCTGCGCCGCCAGCAGGAGGAGATCAGCTTCCCCGTCGCCTTCGACTGGCTGCGCGCCAAGATCGAGTTCAAGGTGCTGACCCCCGGCCAGACCTATCATGTCGACGGCATCGACGTGGATCTGATGCCGCAGGACCACAGCCATGTCTCCTACGCCTGGCGCTTCCGCCGCGACGGCAGGACGATGGTCTTCTCCACCGATGCCGAGCATCGCATGGAGGATGTCGAGGACAAGAAGGCGTTCGAGACCTTCTTCGACAAGGCCGATCTGGTGATCTGCGACACCATGTACTCGCTCGCCGAGAGCATCACTCTCAAGGCCGATTGGGGCCATTCGAGCAATGTCATGGCGGTCAACCTGTGCCATGGCGCCGGCGCCGGAAAGCTGGTGCTGTTCCACCACGAGCCGACCAGCACCGACGCCGACATCGACCGCCTCTACGACGAGACGATCCGCTACGAGGCGCTCAGCCGCCGTGGCGATAGGCCGCTCGAGATCGTCTGCTCCTATGACAGCCTGGAGCTGGAGGTCTGACGACGCCTGGCGTCTGTTTGTTCAAGCTGGACAAGATGCCGTCATCCTGAGGTGCCATTGAGCTTGTCGAAATGGCGTATCGAAGGAGGTCCCCAACAGGGGCCCCTTGTTGGGCCCAGCCGCGAACCCGCCTTCGCATGCCTCGGTTCGCACTCGCTTTCACCTCGGTCATGCTGAACTTGTTTCAGCATCCACCCAGCCACAAACCGCACGCCGAGGCTCCTGGTGGACCCTGAAACAAGTTCAGGGTGACGGCGGAGAGATTCAGGCGGCCGCCTTCACCCACGTCCCTCCCGCCCGTCATCCCAGCGCAAGCTGGGATCTCCCTTGGCCCTTTTCGCAACAAGGGAGCACAGAGAGATTCCAGCTTTCAGCCATTGGCTGAAGTTTATCCTGAGCGCCTGCCTTGCGGGCAGTCGAAGGGCTGGAATGACGGGCCCAGGTTGAATCCAAATACCGCTCATCCAGAGGTGCCATTGAGCGAAGTCGAAATGGCGTCTCGAAGGATCTTTCGAGACAGGCCTTCGCCAGGCTCAGTCCCTCCAGGATGAGCGGAGTCGGGTGCGCCAGATTAAAAGCCGCCCGCTTATCCGGCCTTCACCAGGTTCAGCTGGCCGAGATAGTCGAGCTTGCCGATCGGCATGCCCCGCGCGCGCAGCAGCGCATAGGCGATCGTCACATGAAAATAGAAATTCGGCAGCGAGAAGGAGAGCAGGAAGCTCTCGGCCGAATAATCAACATGATATTCACCGATCACGAAACGCATGTCGCGGCCGACCAACTTGTCGATCTCGGCCGGGCTGATCGCGTCGATCGCCGCGCGGGTCGACCGGAGCTGTTCGCGCAGCGCCGCGAAGCTCTCGCCGGGCGGCGTCCTGTCGGGTGAGAAGCTGCCCCGCTTGACGGCTTCGATCGCGCCGATCGAGTGGACCGACGCCGATTTCACCTGATAGGCGAAGTCGAACATGTCGGGCGCCAGCCGCGCGCCCAATATATCCTGTTCAGCGATACCCTGATCAGCCGCCCAGCCCTCCGCCTTGTCGAGCAGCGCGGCGAGATTGCCGAGCGTCCGCTGGTAGGGCGGTATGACTGCGGCGTAGAGGGAAAAGGTCAAGGCATCTCTCCGAATATGTTGGTCGGTTGGAAATCGGCCTCGATCCTTTCGGTCTACGGAAAGGCCTTTCAATGCGACTATGCGCTATGGAGGATGTCGAGGACAAGACGGCCTTCGACAGCTTCTGCGGCAAGGCCGATCTGGTGATCTGCGACACGATGTACCCGCTCGCCGAGAGCATCACGCTGAAGGCCGATTGGGGCCATTCGAGTTGGAGGATTGACTGTGCCCCGCTCGACATTAGAGGCCTGATCGCTGGAGTTCTGCATGATATGCTGCATAGGCTCGTCCCGAGCGACTGGCGCCTTCCAGATATTCCGCGGGGACAACATGATATGGCGGACGAGGGTCGCCAACCCGCACCCAACCGGCAGCGTTCATCCGCCCCCTTTCGAGCCCCACGGCGAACTTTGAAAATTCCGTGAATTCACCACGCGGGAACAAGCCCTGTTCGCATTGCTGGAAACGGTCGGCGATCGCCTTGGCATTGCTCCAGTCGCCGCTGACTTTGGCCTTGGCCACCGCGTCGCGCAGCGCCAGCGCCGGGCGTGGCCCGCACAGCGCGCTGCTTGACCAGAACGCAGTCATCCTGTCCGGAGCAATACGCGAGGCGGCGTAATAGTCCGCCTCGTGCGTCAGGAAGCGGATATCGGGAGCAAGGTTGAGGTCGGCTGCCAGCAAACCGATTCCGAGGTACTTGCTAGCAACGACCTGCGGCAGCTTGCCGACCTGCGCCCAGAACGGACGGGGGAATTCGAACTTGAATGCCTCACTGTTGGCATAGATCATAATCGCCGTGTCATGGCAGGCTTCGCTAACATCATTATAGAATTGAACAGCTGTCGCGACATCGTTCTTGCACCACATCGGCACGCCCAGCATCGTGCCAGAAACGCCAAGCTCGTGCATCGCCCGGGTCTGGGCAATTACCTCGCGGGTATTGAGTGCTGTCGTACCAGCGAAAAACGGGATGCGTCCGCGAAT
This sequence comes from Rhizorhabdus sp. P4_G6, assembly GCF_056401045.1. Classification (NCBI taxonomy): domain Bacteria; kingdom Pseudomonadati; phylum Pseudomonadota; class Alphaproteobacteria; order Sphingomonadales; family Rhizorhabdaceae; genus Rhizorhabdus; species Rhizorhabdus sp. P4_G6. Next base: position 42,487 of record NZ_JBFUKC010000011.1, read on the forward strand.
GGTCTCCAGGACGCAGCCGACGAAGGCCAGCTTCTCATCCCAGGTCAGGCTATGGCACTCACCATAGGTGCCCAGGCTCATAAGCCCATCGACTCCCGCCTCGATCAACGCCTCAACCATTCGCGCTGTTTCGTCGAGGTCGACAGTATCGCGGCTACGCCAGTCCGAAGCGCCTTCCTTCGCCGGCGTGGGTAACATCGGCCACAGGCCATTGATTCCGGCAGATTCAATCCTGAGCTTCGGGGCGGACATTATCTTCTCCTTGAAAGGTCATCCGAGGCGCTAGCGCGGGTAATGCTGTCAGGACAATCGCCATTGTCTCCGTTTGACGTGAAGGGGACCAATGCGGCTGATATTCTGCTTGTTTGTCAGGCTGGTGCAGAAGGCAATGACTGCGGGCGCTCCCGTGGAGAACCTAGCCCCGAGAAACCGGAGCTGGCTGGCTCTCACGACGATGCCGGGAACGATGGTGTTCGAGGACAGCTCCGGCGGCGGTTCAATGCTTCGGTCAGGGCTCTCCGCCAATATGGTGCTGGTCGAACGTCTCGCGCGCGGTCCTGAAGCTGTCGACGTTTTCGACGATCCACGTCCATAGGGGAACCATCCGCACCAGCAACTCCAGGCCGGTTTCCGAGAGGGCATATTCGACATGAGGTACAACCTCGTCGAAATCGTGACGAACGACCAGCCCGTCGCGCTCCAGATGGCGAAGGGTACGAGTCAGCATCCGCTGCGTGATCCCGTGCATGCGCCGGCCGATCTCCGCATGGCGGAGTTGGCCATATACACCGAGCGTGTGAATGACCCCGAGCGACCAGCGGTTGCCGGCATGGGCCAGCACCTCACGGCGGACCCCGTCGTCATCGTCCCGGAGACCATCGCAGACGGTCTGGGAATATTGGAGGACGTCCTCCCGGCTTAACGACCTGACTGCAGTATCACGCATGTACCCATCTTTCGCACTTTCCCCTGAGTTGCCAGATCACCGGCACCAAGGTTAAACGAGTTAGAACGATGAATGATGCTGTTTCCACTGTGAAGTCCCGGAATATCCTGGTGCTGGGCGCCGGCGAACTCGGCATGCCGGTTCTCCGCAATCTTGCGCGTCGCGCGACAGCTGTTGACGGTGCCAGGATCAGCGTCCTGCTCCGCGAGAGCGCTGTCGAGTCCGGCGATCCATCCAAGCAGCGTGACATCGCGGAAATCCGGGAGGCGGGTATTGAGATCGTCCTCGGCGATCTGGTGAGTGACACAATCGATGAGCTGGCGGCGCTCTTCACGCGTTATGATACAGTGATCGGCTGCGCGGGCTATGCGGCCGGCATCAACACGCCGATGAAGCTCGCCAAGGCGGCTCTGCAATCCGGCATTCCGCGCTACTTCCCATGGCAGTTCGGCGTCGATTTCGAGGCGATCGGCCGCGGCGGTCCGCAGGACATCTTCGATGCCCAACTCGACGTGCGCGAGCTGCTGCGCTCGCAAGACAAGACCGAGTGGGTCATCATCTCCACCGGCATGTTCATGAGCTACCTGTTCGAGCCGGACTTCGGCGTCGTCGATCTAGAAAACAGCGAGGTCCACGCGCTCGGCAGCCTCGACACCGCGGTGACGCTGACGACGCCGGACGACATCGGCGTGCTGACCGCCGAAATCCTGTTCTTCGAGCCCACGATCCGCAACGAGATCGTGTTCCTGGCCGGTGACACCGTCACCTACGATGGGGTTGCGGATAAGCTGGAGGCAGCGTTGGGGCGTCCGTTCAAGCGGTCGGTCTGGAGCGTGCCCTTCCTGATGGACGAGCTGGCGAACGATCCGAAGAACATGATGCGCAAGTATCGCGCCGCCTTCGCGATCGGTCGCGGTGTATCCTGGCCCAAGGCGGGCACGTTCAACGATCGCCAGGGCATTCCGGTCACCGACCTTTCGGCGCTGATCAACGCTGATCTGCGAAGCGCACGCGACAAGTGATGTGGGCGGGGCGACTGCCCGAATTCAGGGCATGCGGCCTATCTCCGAAGCCCCCCGCGGAATCGAAAAACAAAAAAACGCACGATCAACCCCGTGCACCCGGGATTTTGTCACATATAAGAGACTCCGTGGCGCTCGTGACGCGAGCAGCCATGGTCCGGAATCCGGGCCTGTCGTCGCGCCGACGCAGGGGCGTATCGCAATGTCAGGCCGGCCGTCCTCCCGCCGCCCCGAGCGTAAGCCCGCCATGCCCGCGCTCGACAGCCATGGCGCGGGGAGAGTAGAGGCGCGCGCCATGCATGGCTGGATCATCATCGACAAACCGCTCGGCCCCGGCTCCACCCAGATGGTGTCGGCGGTCAAGCGGGCGCTCCGGACGGGCGGCTATGGCAAATATAAGGTCGGCCATGGCGGGACGCTCGATCCGCTCGCTTCGGGGGTGTTGCCGGTGGCGATCGGCGAGGCGACCAAGCTGTCGGGCCGGATGCTCGATGCCGACAAGGCCTATGACTTCACCATCGGCTTCGGGACGGAGACCGACACGCTCGATGCGGAGGGGAAGGCGGTCGCTACGTCCGACGTGCGCCCGACGCTGGCGCAGGTCGAGGCGGTGCTGATGCGCTTCACCGGCGCGATCGAGCAGGTGCCGCCCGCTTATTCCGCGCTCAAGATCGACGGCGAGCGCGCCTATGACCGGGCGCGGGCGGGGGAGAGCTTCGAGATCAAGCGCCGGGCGGTGACGGTCCATGCGCTCGCCATCGAGCCACCGTCATCCCAGCGAAGGCTGGGATCTCATGCGGCTGGGACGGATCCGGAGTCGCGAACCTCTGCCGAGATCCCAGCCTCCGCTGGGATGACGATGGGGACCGACGTGGAAGAAAGTTCGAGCGGCGGCCGCCTCGACGAGGTCACCCTCTCCGCCCGTGTCTCGAAGGGCACTTACATTCGCAGCCTCGCCCGCGACATCGCCCAGGCGCTCGGCACCGTCGGCCATGTCACCATGCTTCGCCGCACCAAGGCCGGGCCGTTCACGCTGGATGCCGCGATTTCACTGGACAAGCTGGACGAATTCGCTAAGGCGCACCGGCTTGAAAAGGCACTTTTGCCGATGACGGCAGGGCTGGACGACATCCCGGCTCTCTCCGTCACCCCCGATCAGGCAAGGGCACTCCGCGAGGGGCGCCGGTTGATCGGGATCGCCGCACCCACCGGCCTCAACCTTGCGCTCGAAGGCGATGTGCCTGTCGCATTGGTCGAAGCAGAGGATCAGGAGATCCGGGTGGTGCGCGGTTTCAACCTGATGTCGAAGGAAGATGCATGACTGTTACCGCCGAGCGCAAGACCGCGATCATTGCCGACAACGCCCGTTCCGATGGCGACACCGGCAGCCCCGAAGTCCAGATCGCGATCCTGACCGAGCGCATCACCAACCTGACCGAGCATTTCAAGATCCACGCGAAGGACAACCATTCGCGCCGCGGTCTGCTGATGCTGGTCAACAAGCGTCGCAGCCTTCTCGATTATCTCAAGAAGGAAGACGCAAGCCGCTACGCCGCGCTGATCGCAAAGCTCGGCCTGCGCAAGTAAGAGTTTCAGGACGGCCCCGCATCGCGGGGCCGTTCGTCATTTCCGGCCTGGTGCAATTCGGTACCGGGCAGGAGGGCGGGCACAAGCTCCCGCCACGGCAGGCCGAAGGACGGCCTGCACCACGCGATGGCAAACGGCGACGATGCCCAGCCATCCGCATAGGCCCCGGCCGCATAGGGCGTCCGGAGACAAGGAAATCAGATGTTCGATACCAAGAAAGTTGAAATCCAGTGGGGCGGTCAGACGCTCACGCTGGAAACGGGCCGCGTTGCCCGCCAGGCTGACGGCGCGGTGCTCGCGACCCTCGGCGAGACCGTCGTCCTCTGCGCCGTCACGGCGGCGCGCAGCGTCAAGGAAGGGCAGGACTTCTTCCCGCTGACCGTCCATTATCAGGAGAAGTATTTCTCGTCGGGTCGCATCCCCGGCGGCTTCTTCAAGCGCGAGCGCGGCGCGACCGAAAAGGAGACGCTGGTCTCCCGCCTGATCGACCGCCCGATCCGCCCGCTCTTCCCCGAGGGCTTCTACAACGAGATCAACGTCATCGCCCAGGTGCTGAGCTATGACGGCCAGAACGAGCCCGATATCCTGGCGATGATCGCCGCATCGGCCGCTCTGACGATCTCGGGCGTGCCCTTCATGGGGCCGATCGGCGGCGCGCGCGTCGGCTATCAGGACGGCGAATATATCCTCAACCCGACCGACGAGCAGGTTGCGGCGGGCGAGCTCGAGCTCGTCGTGGCCGGCACCCAGGACGCTGTGATGATGGTCGAATCCGAAGCCAAGGAGCTTTCGGAAGAGGTCATGCTCGGCGCCGTGATGTTCGCGCATCGCGCCTGCCAGGACGTGATCGGCGCGATCATCAAGCTCGCCGAGAAGGCCGCCAAGGATCCGTGGGAAATGGCCCCGCAGGCCGATCTGTCCGCCGCCAAGACCAAGCTCAAGAAGCTGGTCGGCAAGGATATCGAAGCCGCCTACAAGCTGACCAACAAGTCCGCGCGTTCGGCCGCGCTGAACGAGGCGCGCGCCAAGGCGAAGGCGGCTTTCGCCGATGCCACGCCGCAGGACCAGATGGCCGCCAGCAAGCTCGTCAAGAAGCTCGAGGCCGAAATCGTCCGCACCGCCATCCTCAAGGATGGCCGCCGCATCGACGGCCGCGACACCAAGACGGTCCGCCCGATCCTCGCCGAGGCGCATTTCCTGCCCCGCGCGCATGGTTCGGCGCTGTTCACCCGCGGCGAGACGCAGAGCATCTCCACCTGCACCTTGGGCACCAAGGAATCGGAGCAGATGATCGATGGCCTGACCGGCCTGCGCTACGAGCATTTCATGCTGCACTATAACTTCCCGCCCTATTCGGTCGGTGAAGTCGGCCGCTTCGGCGCGCCGGGCCGCCGTGAAGTCGGTCATGGTAAGCTGGCATGGCGTGCGCTGCACGCGGTGCTGCCGACCAAGGAGGAGTTTCCCTACACGATCCGCCTGACCTCGGACATCACCGAGTCGAACGGCTCCTCGTCGATGGCCACGGTGTGCGGCGGTTCGCTCGCGCTGATGGATGCCGGCGTGCCGATCAAGCGTCCGGTGTCGGGCATCGCGATGGGCCTGATCCTCGAAGGCAAGAACTTCGCGGTGATCAGCGACATCCTCGGTGACGAGGATCACCTCGGCGACATGGACTTCAAGGTTGCGGGTACGTCGGAGGGCATCACCAGCCTTCAGATGGACATCAAGATTGCCGGTATCACCGAGGAGATCATGAAGGTCGCGCTGGCTCAGGCCAGCGAAGGCCGCGCTCATATCCTGGGCGAGATGGCCAAGGCGCTCGACTCGACCCGGACCGAACTGTCGGCGCACGCGCCGCGGATCGAATCGATGTCGGTGCCCAAGGACAAGATCCGCGACATCATCGGCACCGGCGGCAAGATCATCCGCGAGATCGTCGCCACCACCGGCGCGAAGGTCGACATCGACGATGACGGCACCGTCAAGATCTCGTCGTCCGATCCCGCGCAGATCGAAGCCGCGCGCAACTGGATCATCGGCATCGTCGCCGAGCCGGAAGTGGGCAAGGTCTATGTCGGCAAGGTCGTCAATCTCGTCGATTTCGGAGCGTTCGTGAACTTCATGGGCGGCAAGGACGGTCTCGTCCACGTCTCGGAGATCAAGAACGAGCGGGTCGAGAAGGTTGCCGACGCGCTGACCGAAGGCCAGGAAGTCAAGGTCAAGGTGCTTGAGATCGACCAGCGCGGCAAGGTTCGCCTGTCGATGCGCGTCGTCGATCAGGAAACCGGCGAGGAACTGCCCGACACGCGTCCGCCCCGTGAGGAGCGTCCGCGTGGCGACCGTGGTGATCGCGGCCCGCGCCGCGACGGCGGCGACCGTGGTCCGCGCCGCGATGGCGACCGTGGTCCCCGTCGCGAAGGCGGCGATCGTGGTCCCCGCGGCGAAGGCCGTGGCGATCGTGGCCCGCGTCGCGAGCGCAGCGAAGGCGGCAATGATGACGGCCCCGCGCCCGATTTCGCGCCGGCGTTCCTGACCCGCGACGACGACTGATACCGCTCGATCCTCCCACGCCCGGCGCGGGAGGATCCGAACAGGAGAGAGGGGGAGCCCGCGCGGCTCCCCCTTTTTTCGTTGTGGGCCGGCCGCTTGCATCAGCTACAGTGCCGCCGTGCAGTCCTCCGAGCTCGCCGCCTATGCCATCGCCGCGCCGATCGTTGCGGCGGCGCTGTTCATCCGCTTCCGGCGCATGGGCAGGTCGCAGCGCCTGCGGCTGTCGACGCTGTGGATCATCCCCACCATCTTCCTCCTGTTCGCCGGCGCGGTGATCGTGCAGTTCCCGCCTTCGGGCTGGGGCTGGCTGTGGATAGGCACCGCGCTCATCCTGGGGAGCGCGATCGGCTGGCAGCGCGGGCGGCTGGTGGAGATCGCCGTCGATCCCGGGACGGGCCTGCTCAACCAGCGCAGCTCGCGCGGCGCGCTGGTGTTTCTCGGCCTGCTGATGCTGCTGCGCTGGGGCCTGCGGTCGGTGGTGGAGGCCAGCGACGCGCACTGGCATCTCGGCGCCATGCTGGTGAGCAGCATCACCATCGCCTTCGCCGCCGGCGTGCTCAGCGCCTACCGCGTCGAACTATATTTGCGCGCGCGGGGATTGTTACGACCCCGTTAACCCATGGCCATGATGCTTCGCTTATGGGTATGTGACGTTGTGCAGAGCAGCGAAAATCTGGCCGGGCCATTCGGGGGAACAGGTTGGCGAGTTCAGGCGTAAAGATGTTGGAACGTCTTCCGCTCGGTCGCGACCGGGTTTTGCCGGTATATGCATGCACGCTTGCGATCTGCCTGCTGTCCTTCCTGGTGAGATGGCTGGCAACGCCGTTCATGCCCAGCGGCTATCCCTTTGTCAGCTTCTTCCCGGCGGTCATCCTGTCGACCTTCCTGTTCGGTATCCGTGCCGGGATCGTGGCGGGCGTGGTGAGCGGCATCGCCGCCTGGTATTGTTTCATCCCACCCTCCTTTTCGGTGAAATGGTCGGGCGCGGCGGCATTCGCGCTGGCCTTCTACACGGGCGTGGCAGCGATCAACATCGGGCTGATTCATTGGTTGCAGCGCATCAATGAAAGGCTAGCCGAAGAGCGCGAGCGCAGCCGCCGGCTCGCCGAGCGCAGCGAATTGCTGTTTCGCGAGCTCCAGCACCGGGTATCGAACAACCTGCAGGTCATCAGCGGATTATTGTCCCTGCAGATGCGCGGCGTGTCCGATGCGGCGGCGCGGCTGGCGCTCGACGAGGCGGCGCGGCGGCTCGCGCTGATCGGCCGTATCCATCGCCAACTCCATAGCCCGCATGGGGAGCAACTCCGCCTTGCGGCCTTTCTCGAGCAGTTGATCATCGACCTGATCGATGCCAGCGGCCGGCCTGGCATCGACTATCGCGTGGAGGCGATGGAGGACGTCGACCTGGCGGCGGATGCGGCGGTGCCGATGGCGCTGATCATCGCTGAAGCCATCACCAACGCGATCGAGCATGGATTTGCGAAGGGAGAGGGCGGCCATATCCTGATCGCCGTGCGACGGGTGGACGCTATGGTCGAGATCAGCGTGAGCGATGACGGCGCCGGCTTGCCGGCGGATTTCGATCTGGCGACGTCGGACAGCCTCGGCCTGAAGCTCGCGCAGATGCTGGCCCGCCAGCTGGGCGGTACTTTCCGACTGGCCGGCGGTGCTGGCACCACCGCGGTGCTGCGCATCCCCTGACGCGCGAGCCTGGCAGACGCTGTTCTCGGGCGACCCGCCGCGCAAGCAGGCGGCTTCAGATATGCGCCCCGCGCCGCCATCCCATCTGTTCGGTGTAGTGGCGCCGGCACAGCGCGACATAGCGCTCGTTGCCGCCGACTTCGATCTGAGCGCCCTCCTTGACCGCGAAGCCTTCATCGTCGACGCGCAGGTTCATCGTCGCCTTGCGGCCGCAGGCGCAGATCGCCTTCAACTCGATCAGATTGTCGGCAATCGCCAGCAATGCCGCGCTGCCCGGGAACAGCTGGGCCTGGAAGTCCGTGCGCAGGCCATAAGCCAGCACGGGAATATCGAGTTCGTCGCACACCGCCGCGAGCTGGAACACCTGCGCGCGGGTCAGCCACTGTGCCTCGTCGACCAGCACGCAATGCACCGCCGTCTCGGCCAGTTCGATCGCGACTTCCTCGAACAGGTCGGTGTCGGAGTCGATCGCCGTGGCATGCGACGCCAGCCCGATGCGCGAGGTGATCTTGCCGGGCTCGAATCGGTCGTCGAACGCCGCGGTGAACAGCAGCGTCCGCATGCCGCGCTCGCGATAGTTGAAATCGGCCTGGAGCAGCGTCGTCGACTTGCCCGCGTTCATCGCCGCATAATAGAAATAGAGCTTCGCCATCGCTGGCCTGTTCCCCCGACATCCGCCGAGTCCGACGCTACAATATTGCCGCGCGACAACCACATCTTTCTGGCGGCGGCGGCTATCTTCCCCGATAGCGGCGGCGATGAAGATGCCTCCCGAAAACGCGCCGCGCGTCCGCTTCCGCTGGTCGCGCTACCACGCAATGACGATCGCGGTGCCGGCGGACAAGGCGATGCGCGATCGGATCATCTCCGGCATCGGCGCGCTGGTCGGCATCATCGCCACCGGCCTGCTGGTCGGCAGCCTCACCGGCGTCGGCGCCCATATGCCGCTGCTGATCGCGCCGATCGGCGCTGCGGCGGTGCTGTTGTTCGCTGTGCCGGCCAGCCCGATGGCGCAACCCTGGCCCGTCATCGCGGGCAATGTCGTTTCCGCCATCGTCGGCGTCAGCGTGGCCCGGATCGGCGCCGGCCCGATGGTTGCGGCGGGCCTCGCCGTGGGCTGCGCGATCGTGGCGATGGCGTTGCTGCGCTGCCTCCATCCGCCCGGCGGCGCGGTCGCGCTTACCGCCGTGCTCGGCGGCCCCGCCATCCAGGCCAGCGGCTATGACTTCGTCATAGCGCCCGTCGCCGTCGATACCGTGCTGCTGCTGGCGATGGCGTGGGGCTTTCATCGCTTCTCGGGCCATAGCTATCCGCACATCGCCAAGCCGATTACGGAGCCAGCCGCGGCGGATTTTTCGCGCGAGGATCTGGCCAAGGCGGTCGCCGACTATCCCGACATCCTCGATGTGGCGATGGAGGATCTCGAGGAACTTCTCCGCGCCGCCGAGCATAACGCAATCGCCCGGCGCGCCCGGGGGCGCTAGCTTTCTTCGCCGTCGTCCTTGCCCAGATCCCGCGCGATGGCGGGATTGCGCAGCAGCGTGTCGATGTGACTGCCCTCGTCGAAGCTCTCATCGACGAGGAATTTGAGCTTGGCGGCATATTTCGTGTTCACCCGCCGGGCGACCTCGCTCTGCAGATAGGCGGTGTTGGTGCGGAGGGCCTTGATCACGGCTTCCTCGTCCGCGCCGAGGAGCGGCTTCACGAACGCCGTGGCGTGCTTGAGGTCGGGCGACATGCGCACCTCGGTCACCGAGACCATGTGGCTCGCCAATGTCTCGTCATGCACGTCGCCGCGCATCAGGACGTCCGAAAGGGCATGGCGAACCTGCTCGCCTACGCGGAGCAGGCGGACGGACTTCCCTTCGGCGGTTTCGTTACGGCGCATTCTGCCTCCAAGACCTTCTCCCTTAGGGGAGAGGGAGGGGCCCATTGCGAAGCAATGGGAGGGGGTGAGGGCACGCCTTGCGGCAATGTCGTGCCCTCACCCAACTGCGACTAGGCGCGTCCCGCGCCAAGTCTCGTATCCCTCTCCCCAACTGGGAGAGGGAAAGCGTTACAGCGTGCGCTCGCGCTCCTCGACTTCGAACGTCTCGACGATGTCGCCGGGTTTGATGTCGGTCGTCGATTCCAGCGTGATACCGCATTCGAGCCCGGCGCGAACTTCGGGAACGTCGTCCTTGAACCGGCGCAGCGATGCGATCTGGCCGTTGTAGATGATGACGTCGTCGCGCAGGACGCGAGCACGCAGCTTCTGGCGGATATAGCCATCGACCACGAGCAGGCCGGCGGCCTTGCCGTGCTTGCCCGCCGAGAACACTTCGCGGATCTCGGCGCGGCCGACGACATGCTCGAGATATTCGGGACCAAGCTGGCCCGCCATCGCGGCGCGGATCTCATCGAGCAGGTCGTAGATCACGTCATAATATTTGAGCGCGACCCCGTCCCGCGTAGCGATCTCGCGCGCCTTGGCGTTGGCGCGGACGTTGAAGCCGATGATCGGCGCCTTCGAGGCCGCGGCCAGGCTGACGTCGCTCTCGGTGATGCCGCCGACGCCCGAATGCAGGATGCGAACCTGGATGAGATCGGTCGAGATCTTGTTGAGCGAGCCAACGATCGCCTCGACCGAGCCCTGGGCATCGGCCTTGACCACCACCGGATATTGCTGCGCCTGCTGCTCGCGCAGCGCCGAGAACATCGATTCGAGGCTGGCCGGGGCCGAGGTGGTCCGCTTCTGCTGGATCACGCTGGCACGGTAGGCCGCGACTTCGCGGGCACGCGCTTCGTTCTCGACCACCGAAAGCTGGTCGCCGGCCGAGGGAACGCCGGTCAGGCCGAGGATCTCGACCGGAAGCGACGGACCCGCCACCTTGATGTTGCGGCCCTTGTCGTCGATCAGCGCGCGAACCTTGCCGCTCTGGGCGCCGACGACGAAGATGTCGCCGACCTTGAGCGTGCCGCGGCTGACGAGCACGGTGGCGACCGCGCCACGGCCCTTGTCGAGCGTCGCCTCGACCACGCTGCCTTCGGCGGCGCGATCGGGATTGGCCTTGAGCTCGAGCAGTTCGGCCTGAAGCTCGATCTTCTCGATCAGTTCGTCGAGGCCGGTTTTCTTGAGCGCCGAAACCTCGACCTCCTGGACGTCGCCGCCCATGCTCTCGACCTGCACGTCGTGCTGGAGCAGCGCCTCGCGCACCTTCTGCGGGTTCGAGCCCGGCTTATCCATCTTGTTGATCGCGATGATCATCGGCACGCCCGCCGCGCGCGTGTGGCTGATCGCCTCGATCGTCTGCGGACGCAGCCCGTCGTCGCCGGCGACCACGATCACGACGATGTCGGTAATGTTGGCGCCGCGCGCGCGCATGTCGCTGAACGCTTCATGGCCCGGCGTGTCGAGGAAGGTGATCTTGGCGCCGCTCTTCACCTGCACCTGATAGGCGCCGATATGCTGGGTGATGCCGCCGGCTTCGCCGCTGGCGACATCGGTGCCGCGCAGCGCGTCGAGCAGGCTGGTCTTGCCATGGTCGACATGGCCCATGATCGTCACGACCGGCGGACGCGTTACCAGCGTCTCGTCCAGATCGACATCGTCGGAGGCGACCAGATCGACATCGCTGTCGGACACGCGCTTGATGTTGTGGCCGAACTCGGTGACCAGCAGCTCGGCGGTGTCCTGGTCGATCGCCTGGTTCACGGTGACGGGCATGCCCATCTTGAACAGCGACTTGACCAGGTCGGCACCGCGCTCGGCCATGCGGTTGGCAAGCTCGCCGACGGTGATCGTCTCCGGCACTGCGACGTCGCGGACCTGCTTCTGCTGCACGGAGCCCGACTGATGGGCGCGGCGATCCTTTTCACGAGCGCGCTTGAGCGCCGCGAGCGAACGGGCGCGGGCGCCGCTATCGTCATCGAGCGCCTTGGTGACGGTCAGCTTGCCCGACTGGCGGCGATCGTCGCCCTTGCGGTCGCGCTGCAGCGGACGGCTGGGCTCGGGACGCTTCGGGCTGACAACGGGGGTGAACCGGCGCGGCGGCGGTACGCCGTCGCTGCGCTTCTCCGCTTCCGGCGCGGCGGCGGCTTCGGCGACCGCGGGTGCCTCGGCGACGGCAGTCGCCTCGGGCTCGGGAGCGGCGGCGGGCGGCGCCGCCGGCTGGGCAGGAGCGCGTTCGGCCTCCTCTTCGGCGCGGCGCTTTTCGTCGGCGCGGCGCTTCTCTTCCTCGCTCGCTTCCATCTTCAGCCGCTCATCGCGACGGCGCGCTTCCTCGAGCGCGGCCATGCGTGCTTCGTCGGCCTCGCGCAGCAGGCGCTCCTGCTGCTCACGGCGCTCGAGCGGCGTCATCGGGCGCATCTGCGTGGGCTGGGGGGCAGGGCGTGGTGCTGCTGCCGCGGGCGCGGGCTGGGCAGGCGCGGCCTGTGCGACGGGGGCGGGTGCAGGCGTCGGTTCATCGATCACCTGGGGCTCGGCCTCGCCCGGGCGTCCGCCGAGCACGCGGCGGCGCTTGACCTCGACGACCACGGTGTTCGAACGGCCGTGGCTGAAGCTCTGCTTCACCTGGCCCGTCTCGACCGTGCGCTTGAGGCCCAGTGGCGCGCGCATTCCCAGCTTCGGCTTGTCGTTATCACTCATCTGGTAACCGAACCCTTCACTTCACGAATTTGTAGCGCCGATGGACCCTGCGGATCGACTCCGCAAGGCTGAAGCGCTCTCAGAACGTCCTATGAAGCCGCACCAGCGGCTCAAAGCGTCAGCCACGCGCACGGCAGATGCCGGCACGGTCAGCCCGATATGTACCACATTGTCCCGGCCTAACGCCATCGACAATATGGTGCGTTCGGCCGGGATTACTACCCCGCGAAGGTCCGATCCTTCGGCGTCCCGGCCCATCCGCAGCGCCTGGTCCAGCTTGCGGTTGCCGTCCTCCGAGGCATCGGCGGCGTGCAGCAGGAGATGCAGCTGGCCGCGCCGGGCGGCATCGCCGATCCGGTCGGACCCGGTGAGCAGTGCTCCCGCCCGCGCTTCCAGGCCGAGCCGGTCGAGCGCAGCCCGGCGCAGGCCGTCCTCGATCCGCTCGGGAAGGTCGGCGGGAATGGTGAAAGAGCCGTCCTTGAAGGCGCGGGCGAGCGCGCCCTTGAGCTTGCCCTTGGCGATGGCGGTCTCGAGCGTTGCGCGGTCGACGCCGATCCATGCGCCGCGCCCGCCGGCTCTGGCGCGAAGATCGGGCATGACGGTGCCGTCGGGCCCGATCGCCAGCCGGATCAGCTTGCCGCGCGCGTCATGCTCCCCGGTCAGGATGCACTTGCGTTCGGGAACATGCTTTTCCGGCCGCGGAGGCCGATCCTCCGAGTCCTGATCCGGTGCTAGCGGAACGTCCTGATGGTCATCGTGTGCCATTCGCGGGAGCGACCTCCTGCGTGGCGGTGGCGGGACGGTCGGCGATCAGCAGCCCGCCCGAGCCATAATTCTCCGTCGAAATCTCGGTGATGTTCACCTGCACCGCGCTCGCGGGCTTGCCGAGATGCGCGCCCAGCGACCGCGTCACGTCAGCGACGATGGCGGCCTTCTGTTCGCGCGTGGCGGAGCCCGCGATCCGGATGTCGACGAACGGCATGGGTGTCAGGCCTCGTCGGCGAACCAGTGGGCGCGGGCGGCCATGATGATCTCGTTGCCCTGATCCTCGCTCAGGCCATATTCGCCGAGCACGCCCGCCTTGTTCTCCTCGCGCTCCGCACGCTCGGGGCGATCGGGCTTGTCGCTGCTCGGCCGGCGGCGCTGTTCGGCCCGCTTCTTCTGGATCAGCTCGTCGGTGGCGAGATCGGCGAGATCGTCGAGCGTCTTGATGCCGGCCTTGCCCAGCGTGACCAGCATCGCCTCGGTCAGATAGGGCAGTTCGGCCAGCGCGTCCTCGACGCCGAGCGCGCGGCGCTCCTCGCGGGCGGCGCTTTCGCGGCGCTCCAGCGCTTCCTGCGCGCGGTTCTGCAGCTCGGCGCCGAGCTCGTCGTCGAAGCCTTCGATCGAAGCGAGCTCGTCGAGATCGACATAGGCGACCTCTTCGAGCGCGCCGAAGCCCTCGGCCACCAGCAGCTGCGCGAGCGTCTCGTCGACGTCGAGCTCGTTCTGGAACATCTCGCTGTTCTGGAGGAACTCCTTCTGGCGCTTCTCGCTGGCATCGGCTTCGGTCAGGATGTCGATGGCCTTGCCGGTCAGCTGGCTGGCGAGGCGGACATTCTGGCCGCGGCGGCCGATCGCGAGGCTGAGCTGGTCGTCGGGGACCACAACTTCGATGCGCTCCTCTTCCTCGTCGATGACGACGCGGGCGACCTGGGCCGGCTGCAGCGCGTTGACGACGAAGGTCGCGGTGTCGGGCGACCAGGGGATGATGTCGATCTTCTCGCCCTGCATCTCCTGGACAACCGCCTGGACGCGGCTGCCCTTCATGCCGACGCAGGCGCCGACCGGATCGATCGAGCTGTCATGGCTGATCACGCCGATCTTGGCGCGGCTGCCGGGATCGCGCGCGGCGGCCTTGATCTCGATGATGCCGTCGTAGATTTCCGGCACTTCCTGCGCGAACAGCTTCTTCATGAAGTCTGGATGCGCGCGGCTCAGGAAGATCTGCGGCCCGCGATTCTCGCGGCGCACGTTGAGAATCAGGCTGCGGACGCGATCACCGACGCGGACGACTTCGCGCGGAATCTGCTGGTCGCGGCGGATGACACCCTCGGCGCGGCCCAGGTCGACGACGACATGGCCGAACTCGACGCGCTTGACGACGCCGGTGATGATCTCACCAGCGCGGTCCTTGAACTCGTCATATTGGCGCTCGCGTTCGGCGTCGCGGACCTTCTGGAAGATCACCTGCTTGGCGGCCTGGGCGGCGATGCGGCCGAACTCGATCGGAGGCAGCGGATCGACGATATAGTCTCCGACCACGGAGCCCTTCTGCAGCTTCTGCGCCTCGGCGACCGAAACCTGCTTGAAATAGTCGTCGACCTCCTCGACCACCTCGACGACGCGCCACAGCCGCATGTCGCCGGTCTTGCCGTCGATCTTCGCGCGGATGTCGTTCTCGGCGCCATAGCGGGCGCGGGCGGCGCGCTGGATAGCATCCTCCATCGCCTCGATGACGATCTCGCGATCGATCAGCTTTTCGCGGGCGACGGCATCGGCGATGGCGAGCAGTTCGGCGCGATTGGCAGTGATGGCGGTGGCCATGACGGACTTATCCTTCCACTTGAGTCTTGCGGGCGCCGCTGGGCGGCGCATCTTCGATCACCGTGTCGACACCCTCGATCGAGAGTGGCGCGGTGGCCTTGATGAGAGCATCGGTCAGGATCAGCTTCGCACTGGCGATCTGTGCCAGCGGGACCGCTACCTCACCGAGTTTATTTACACCGAGCGTCACCGAGTCGCCATCGCTGGCGATGATGCGCCCGTCGAACTGCTTGCGACCGCCTGCCCCGGACCCCGATCCGGGGGCGAGCGCTTCCGCAAGCTTCACGCGCACGTCGAAACCCGCCCAGTCGGTCCAGTCGCTGACCCGGGTCAGCGGCCGGTCGATGCCCGGCGAGCTGACTTCGAGCCGATAGGCTTCCTCGATCGGATCGAACTCGTCGAATTTATCCGAAATCCGGCGCGACAGCGCCTCGCAGTCGGTGATGTCGAGCTGTCTCGTGTCGGGGCGCTCAGCCATCACCTGCAAGGTCGGATCGCTCTTCCCGCCGAAGAACGCGACGCGCACGAGCGCCAGCCCGAGTGCCTGGCACTCGGGCTCGATCAACCTGGTCAGGGCGGCGATGTCCGCCATTCACGCTCCCGTACGATACACAGAAGTTGTTGCCTCGGAGGCTTCCGCCCCCGAGCCCGGCAAAGTTTCCAATGTCGAGAATTGTCCGCGCTATAGGCGAAGCTGCGCCGGGGGGCAATATGCGATCCGCGCATCGGACATGTTTAGACATTGGTCCGTTTTTTTCCCGGCCGTGGTGCTCGGGGCGTGGGCCTTAGCGATATCCTAACCATGTTGACGGCACAGCCAGGGCATGATCCGCAGATTGTCTTACATCATGCAAGCCGGCATGCCGCTGATAGTCCAGCTGGCCCTGTTGCTGATCGGCTTCACGTTCGTCCTCCTCGCGCCGCCGGCGCATGGGGCCATCCTGCTTGTGCCGCTCAGTCGCGATGCGCGGGCGCATGTTGCGGCTTTGGCCGTGGAGCGCGGCGCGCTGTTGATCGGCCGCGGGCGATTCGAAGGATCGCTCATCGTGCGGGGAGATCGAAATCTTCTGGGGGGTGCGCTGCTGCGCCGGGGGATCCTGCCGATCGCGGCGCCGGAAATATCCTGCGGTGTCCTGGCAGGCGAAGGGCAGCCAGCATGAGGATGGCCGAACTCGATCAGGTCCGGATGCGCAGCATAAGGATGATGGCCTGCGCCGGCTGCCTGTTTGGCGTGTCGCTGGCGGCCGGGGTCGCCTTTGGCGTAATGAACGGAGGCTGGCCGCTCGTCGTCCTGGCCGCGCTCTTGAATATTCTACCCGTCAGGATGGCGCTGGCGCGCCGCCACGATCTGCAGGCCCGGCTCATGATGGGCGTGCTTGCCGCGGCGCTTCCGGCGATGTTGACCTATTCGTTCAAGGGGCATGTCTGGCAGATGGACATGCATCTGTTCTTCCTGGTCTCGCTCGCTGCGCTGATGCTGCTGTGCGACTGGCGGCCGATGCTGCTGACGACGGTCCTCGTGGCGCTGCATCATCTTCTGCTCGATTATCTGGCGCCCCAATGGGTCTTCGCAGGAACCGCCACCCCTGCCCGGGTGCTGGTCCACGCGCTCGCACTGGTCGGTGAATTTCAGGTCCTGACCTTGATGACTCTGCGGCTCCAGGCATTGCTCGGCGCACAGGCTATCGCACGGGCGAACAGCGAACGGCTGGCGGCCGAAGCCGAGGCCGCCATGGTCGAGGCTCGCACGGCGCAGGCGGATGCCGAGCGCGCGCTGGCAATGGCCGCCGATGCGGATCGGCGGGCCGCAGCGGAACGCAGCCGTCGTGAAGAAGGCGAGCGTGCCGCGGCTGCGGCGCG
Organism: Rhizorhabdus sp. P4_G6; assembly: GCF_056401045.1. NCBI lineage: Bacteria > Pseudomonadati > Pseudomonadota > Alphaproteobacteria > Sphingomonadales > Rhizorhabdaceae > Rhizorhabdus > Rhizorhabdus sp. P4_G6. Next base: position 59,366 of record NZ_JBFUKC010000011.1, read on the forward strand.
ATCCGCCGATATGCTCAATCTCGCCGGACAGTTCGAAAGCTCGGTCCGTCGCGTCGTCACCTCGGTGGGGGCCGCAGCGACCCAGCTCGAATCGACGTCTACCGCCTTGAACGACCTCGCCAGTGACAGCGGCCGCCAGAGCGCGGAGGTCGCCAGGCGCGCCGATGGTGCCAGCAAGGCGGCTCGTGCGGTGGCCAGCAGCGTGGCCGAGCTGTCGCAGTCGATCACAGGAATCGCGGCGACCATCGACGAGCAGGCCGAGCTGAGTGCCCGCGCACGAAATAATTCGGCTACCGGGGACGAGGCGGTCCGCACATTGGCGGACCGCGCGACCGACATCGGCGAGTTCGCCGGTCGGATCAAGTCGATCGCTTCGCACACCAACCTCCTTGCGCTCAACGCTACGATCGAGGCCGCGCGGGCCGGCACCGCCGGCCAGGGCTTTGCGGTTGTCGCCGCCGAGGTGAAGAGCCTTGCATCGCAGACGGCACGCGCGACCGCCGAGATCACCGTGCTGATCGATGGCGTCCATGCCGGCGCCCGCGTGGCCGAGGGATCGCTCAATGATGTTTCGTCGGTCGTCGACCAGCTTGCCGATGCCGCCACGGGAATTAGAAAGATGCTTGCCGAACAGCGGCGAACGACGCAGCTGCTCGAGGATAATGCGAAGCATACGGCACAGGGCGCCGACGAGATGGCTGAACGTATCGGTGCCGTCGCAGCGGTCGCCAACGAAGCCGGTCGGCTATCGAGTCAGGTGCGCGGCGCGGCGGGCGACCTCGTTGCCCATGCCCTGGGCCTGGAGGCAGCGACGCGAACCTTCGTGCAGCAGCTGAAGAGAGGGTAGTTTGTCTTAGGCCCTCAGGCGCCGGGCGCAGCACATCCGTGCTGCTTGGCTTCCTCGCTAGCGCTCGGACGCGTTGCACGCGCTTGCCTCTTCGAACCTCTCGAGTTCGACGATGAGATCTGCGTCGGGACATGTCAGTGTCCCGCAAGGCCAAAGGCCGCCCGAGCTTATTGCGAGGAAGCCAAGCGAGGCGGATGCCTCGCGCCCGGCGTTTGAGGGCCAAACAAAAAAAGCGCAGCCGCCCTCAGGCGGCTAAGCGCATCTCCATGCGATCCCAGATCTCGACCAGCGCCTGGGTCAGTTCGCGCATCATCGCCTCGCTGTGCGCCGGGCCGGGCGTGAAGCGCAGGCGTTCGGTGCCGCGCGGCACGGTCGGGTAATTGATCGGCTGCACATAGACGCCATATTCGGCGAGCAGGATGTCCGACACCTTCTTGGCCTTGATCGGATCGCCGACCATGAGCGGCACGATATGGGTGGCGGTGTCCATCACCGGCAGGCCGGCGTCGGCGAACATCTTCTTGAGCGTCGCGGCGGCAGCCTGCTGGCCATCGCGTTCCGCCGAGGACTGTTTGAGGTGGCGCACGCTGGCGAGCGCCCCTGCGACCAGCACCGGCGCCAGCGACGTCGTGAAGATGAAGCCGGGCGCATAGGAGCGGATCACGTCGATGATCATCCGGTCGGCCGCGATATAGCCGCCCATCACCCCGAACGCCTTGCCCAGCGTGCCCTCGATCACGGTCAGCCGCTTGGCGGCGTCGTCGCGATCCGAGATTCCGCCGCCGCGCGCGCCGTACATGCCGACGGCATGGACTTCGTCGAGATAGGTGAGCGCGTTATACTTGTCGGCAAGGTCGCAGATCGCGTGGATGGGGGCGACGTCCCCGTCCATCGAATAGACGCTCTCGAAGGCGATGAGCTTGGGGACTTCGGAGTCTTCGGCAGCCAGCAGCTCTTCGAGATGCTCGAGATCATTGTGGCGGAACACCCGCTTCTCGCAGCCCGAATTGCGGATGCCCGCGATCATCGAGGCGTGGTTCAGTTCGTCCGAGAAGATGATGCAGCCGGGCAGCACCTTGGTCAGCGTCGACAGCGTCGCCTCGTTCGAGACATAGCCCGAGGTGAACAGCAGCGCGCCTTCCTTGCTGTGCAGGTCGGCAAGCTCATATTCGAGGTCGACATGATAATGGGTGTTGCCGCCGATGTTGCGGGTACCACCGGAGCCGGCGCCGACGTCGTGGAGCGCTTCCTCCATCGCCTCGATCACCTTGGGGTGCTGGCCCATGGCGAGATAGTCGTTCGAGCACCAGACGGTAACCGGCTTCGGGCCGTTATGGCCGGCGAAGCAGCGCGCATTGGGGAACATCCCCTTGTTGCGCAGGATATCGATGAAAACCCGGTATCGGCCTTCCGCATGGAGACGGTCGATGGCCTGGGTAAAAACGCGATTATAGTCCAAGAGCCCTGCTCCCCGCCGCCCGCTCTACCAAGGGGCTGAATCGCCCGCCTTTTAAGATGTCGTTCGCGCAAATGCCAGAGCGAACCTCTCGCAACCTTATATGCTAGATATGCTATAAAATCGATATGTCAGCGAGGCCGCGCGCCGCCAGCCCGGCCCGCAGCGTGTCGCCTATGTGCAGCGGCGCGGTGAACACCGCCTCGCCCCGTGCCGCGGCCGGCCATTGCTGTCCGTCTGTCAGAAATGCCACGCGCCGGGCGATTCCGGGTCCGCCGTCGATGAAAGCGAGGGGGCGCGGGGCCGCGGCCGCGAGCTCCTCGGCGACCAGCGGGAAGTGGGTGCAGGCCAGCACCACCATGTCGATCCGATCGCCGCCAGGCTGATCGAGCAGCCCGCGAAGCACGGCGGCATAGTCGGCCGGATCGGTCGCCTCGCCGCGCAGCTTCGCCTCCGCCAGCTCGACGAGTCGCGCCGAGCCGTGGCGCAGCACGATGCAGTCGGACGCGAAGCGGGCGGAGAGATCATCGACATAGGGCTGGCGAACCGTCGCATCGGTACCGAGCACCCCGATCGCTCGTCGTGCCGAGCGTTCCGCCGCCGGCTTGATCGCCGGCACGGTGCCGACCACCGGGAGGTCCAGCGCGGCGCGCACGGCGGCCAGCGCGATCGTCGAGGCGGTGTTGCAGGCGATCACGACCAGGCGGGGCCGGTGCCGTTCGACCAGCCGGCCGAGCAGCGCCGGCACGCGGGCCGCGATCTCGGCCTCGCTGCGGATGCCATAGGGAAAGCCGCCATTGTCGGCGACGTAGACATAGGAGGATTGCGGCAGCAGCGCACGCGTCGGCGCCAGCACGGACAGGCCGCCCACCCCGGAATCGAACATCAGGATCGGGCGTTCGTCTGCCATCGCGCCCCCCATAGAGCCGGATCGTGCGTCGTGGAAGCGCCATGCGCTTCTCCCGGTGCGGCGAAGCGTGCAGGGGTTTAACCTTTATCATGTCGTGCCCGTAACCTTCTGTGCACTTGTGTGTGTTGCCATGCACATTGCATCGATTATGCTGTGGCAGCGCTAAGGGGAGCAACATTCATCCATGGTTTCGCTCACGGGAATCCTCGTGCTTTTTGGCGCTTATCTGCTCGGCTCGATCCCCTTTGGGATCGTGCTCACGCGGTTCGGCGGTGCAGGCGACCTGCGCCAGATCGGCTCCGGCAATATCGGTGCGACCAATGTGCTCAGGACGGGGCGCAAGGGGCTTGCGGCGGCGACGCTGCTGCTCGATGGCGGCAAGGGCGCGGCTGCGGTGCTGATCGCGGCCCAGCTGCAGCCGGAGCTTGCGTTGCTGGCGGGCGTGGCGGCGTTCGTCGGCCATCTTTTCCCGCTGTGGCTCAATTTTCGAGGCGGCAAGGGTGTGGCGACCATGCTCGGGGTGTCGCTCGCGGCGTGGTGGCCGGCCGGTGTCGCCTTCGCGCTGGTGTGGATCGCGATGCTGGCGATCAGCCGCCGTTCCTCGGTCGGCGGGATTGCCGGCGCCACGGCCGCGCCGATCGCCGCCGCGGTGGATGGCCGATCGGCCGTGGTGCTGGTGATGCTCGCGATGGCGCTGCTCGTCGTCTGGAAGCACCGTGACAACATCGCGCGGCTGATGGCCGGAACCGAACCCAGGGTCGGCGAGAGCTGAGCTGGACGCGATCGAGCTGACCGCAGCCGACCTGACCGCGGCGGAGCGCCTTGCCCGGCTGCGGCTGATCCGCACGCCCCGCATCGGCCCCGTCGCCTATCTCCACCTGCTCCGCCGGTTCGGCAGCGGCGAGGCGGCGCTGGCGGCGCTGCCCGATCTCGCCCGGCGGGGTGGTGGGCATGTACCGGCCGTGCCGCCGATGCAGGCCGCCGAGGCCGAGCTGCACCGGATCGATCGGCTTGGCGCGCGCAGCCTGTTTCGCGGCAGCGCGGCCTATCCGGTGCTGCTCGACCAGATCGAGGCCGCGCCGCCGATGCTGATCGTCAAGGGCGATCCCGCCCTGCTCGCGCGCCGCGCGGTGGCCATCGTCGGCGCCCGCAATGCCAGTGGCGCCGCCGTCCGTTTCGCCCGGATGCTGGCGCATGATCTCGGCGAGCAGGGCTGGCTGGTCGTGTCGGGACTTGCGCGCGGCATCGACACCGCCGCGCATGTCGGTTCGATCGCGACGGGGACGGCGGCGGTGATCGCGGGCGGCATCGACGTGGTCTATCCACCCGAGAATGATGCGCTCCAGCGCGACATCGCCGAGCGGGGGCTGCTGATCGCCGAACAGCCGCCGGGCGTCGAGCCGAGGGCGCGGCATTTTCCCTATCGCAACCGGATCATCGCCGGGCTGGCGGCGGGCACGGTGGTGGTCGAGGCCGCGCCCAAATCGGGGTCGCTGATTACCGCCCGGCTAGCCACCGAATTCGGCCGCGAGGTCATGGCGGTGCCGGGCTCGCCGCTCGATCCGCGCGCCCAGGGCTGCAACCTGCTGATCCGCGAGGGCGCGACGCTGATCCAGTCCGCCGCCGACATCGCCGAGGCGCTGGCGCCGATCGGCGGAGTTTTCGCGCGCAGCCCCGCTGGCTTCGAACCGGCGTCGACGGCCGCGGCGGGCGATGCCGACGATCATGCGCGCAGCGCGATCGTCGATCTGCTCGGGCCGGTGCCGCTGCCGGTCGACGAACTCATCCGGCAGGCCGCCATCCCGGCCGGCACGATCCAGACGGTGCTGCTCGAACTCGAACTCGCCGGCCGCATCGAGCGCCATGCCGGCGGGCGGGTCAGCCTGCTTCGATAGCAGGCGGCGCGAAACAGCCCCTTGACGATGGTCGCAACCCCTCTTCACCCTCGTACGTGTACATGCGCGTAAGAGGATTGTCGGAAAGCCTATGAAGCTCGTTGTCGTCGAATCCCCCGCCAAGGCGAAGACCATCGAAAAATATCTGGGGCCGGGGCACCGCGTCCTCGCCTCCTATGGCCATGTCCGCGATCTGCCGGCCAAGGACGGTTCGGTCGATCCCGACAACGGCTTCGCGATGGAATGGGAAGCCTATGCCGACAAGACCAAGCAGCTCAAGGCGATCGCCGACGAGGCCAAGAGCGCCGACGCGCTGATCCTCGCGACCGATCCGGATCGCGAGGGCGAGGCGATCAGCTGGCATGTCCAGGAGGTGCTCAGGAAGCGCAAGGCGCTGCCCAAGGATGTCCAGCGCGTCACCTTCAACGCGATCACCAAGCCTGCGGTGCTCGAGGCGATGGCCAATCCGCGCGCGCTCGACGAGGACCTGATCGACGCCTATCGCGCCCGCCGCGCGCTCGACTATCTGGTCGGCTTCACCCTGTCGCCCGTGCTATGGCGCAAGCTGCCCGGCGCCAAGTCGGCCGGCCGCGTCCAGTCGGTGGCGCTGCGCCTCGTGGTCGACCGCGAGCGCGAGATCGAGCTCTTCAAGCCCCAGGAATATTGGTCGGTCGCCGCCGACATGGAGCATGACGGTATCCCCTTCGTCGCCCGGCTGGTGCGCTGGAAGGGGCAGAAGATCGAGCGGCTGACGATCGGCAACGGCACGGATGGCCAGGCCGCCAAGGCTGATGTCGAGGCGGGCCGCTTCTCGGTCGCCAGCGTCGAGACCAAGCCGCTCACCCGCAATCCGCCGGCGCCCTTCACCACCTCGACCCTGCAACAGGAGGCCGCCCGCAAGCTCGGCTTTTCCGCCAGCCACACCATGCGGATCGCCCAGGCGCTCTACGAGGACGGCGCGATCACCTATATGCGGACCGACGGCGTCCAGATGGACGGCGGCGCGATCAACGAGGCGCGCGGTGCCATCGCCAAGCGCTACGACGCGTCCTACGTCCCGGACAAGCCGCGTCAATATGTCGCCAAGGCCAAGAACGCCCAGGAAGCGCATGAGGCGATCCGGCCGACCGATTTCTCCAGGGATCGCGCCGGCGGCGGCGATCACGCCCGGCTCTACGACCTGATCTTCAAGCGCGCGCTCGCCAGCCAGATGGCGTCGGCGCGGCTGGAGCGCACCACCGTCGATCTGCTCGACGGCACCGGCCAGCACGGCCTGCGCGCGACCGGCCAGGTGGTGCTCTTCCCCGGCTATCTCGCGCTCTACGAGGAAGGCCGCGACGACGAGGGGGACGAAGAGTCCCGCCGCCTGCCGCGCATGCGCGAGGGCGATGCGCCGGCCAGGAAGGCGGTCACCGCCGAGCAGCATTTCACCCAGCCGCCGCCGCGCTATTCGGAGGCGAGCCTCGTCAAGAAGATGGAGGAGCTGGGAATCGGCCGCCCGTCGACCTATGCCTCGGTCCTGCAGACGCTCAAGGACCGCGACTATGTCACGGTCGAGAAGAACCGCTTCATCCCCGCCGAAAGCGGCCGGCTGGTGACGAGCTTCCTCGAACGCTTCTTCGAACGCTATGTCAGCTATGACTATACCGCCGGGCTCGAGGAGAGCCTCGATGACGTGTCGGGCGGGCGGGCCGGCTGGCAGGCGGTGCTCGAAGCCTTCTGGAAGGACTTCAAGCCCAAGACCGCCGAGGTGATGGAGCAGAAGCCGTCGGAGGTCACCAAGGCGCTCGACGAGTTCCTCGCGCCCTATCTGTTCCCCGACAAGGGCGACGGCACCGATCCGCGGCTATGCCCGGTCTGCGCCGAGGGTAGCCTGTCGCTGCGCGGCGGCAAGTTCGGCGCGTTCATCGCCTGCTCCAACTATCCCGAATGCAAATATACCCGCCGCTTCGCCCAGGCCGGCGGCGGCAACGAAGGCGCGGACGCGGGGCCGGTGGTGCTCGGCACCGATCCGGACACCGGGCTCGAAGTCTCGAAGCGCTCGGGCCGCTTCGGCGCCTATGTCCAGCTTGGCGAGGGCAAGGACGCCAAGCGCGGCTCGATCCCCAAGGACGTGCCGGGCGACGATCTCGACCTCGCCATGGCGCTCAGGCTGGTGTCGCTGCCGCGCACCATCGGTGCCCACCCCGAAAGCGGCCAGCCGATCACCGCCTCGATCGGCCGCTATGGCCCCTATCTGGCGCATGACGGCAAATATGCCCGGCTGGGCTCGACCGCCGAGGTGTTCGAGACCGGCATGAACGCCGCGGTGGTCAAGCTGGCCGAGGCGGCTGCCGGCGCCGGCCAGCGCCGCGGCGGCACCGAGCCGCTCAAGACCTTCGGCGAGAGCCCGGTGACCGGCAAGGAGGTCAGGCTGATGGCCGGACGCTTCGGCCCCTATGTCACCGACGGCGTCACCAATGCGACCCTGCCCAAGACCGCCGATCCCGACACGCTGACGCCCGAAGGCGCGCTCGAGCTGCTCGAGGCGCGGGCGGCGAAGGGGCCGGCCAAGGGCAAGAAGCCCGCGCGCAAGGCCGCCGCGGCGAAGACCCCCGCCGCCAGGAAGACCGCTGCGAAGAAGGCACCGGCCAAGAAACCGGCGCCGAAAAAAGCTGCAGCGACAAAAGATTAGTCCGCCATTCGATCGCCGCTGCCATCCTCGCTGGCCAGCTTCCCGCGGAATGGCCACGGGCCCGGTACTCATTGGCTTGGCATCGCCCCAGGCTGCGGCGGGTCATGCGGAACGGATACCGCGCCGCCACCACGGCGAATCATTTAGACAAAAGTCTAAAACCCCGGCGTCGGACAGCGGCATTCGTGCCGCTACCGGAACCTACAGGCGTCTGGAGACTTGTCGGTCCACAGGGCAAAACTCTGTAGGAGAATGGATATGAAGAAGATCATCTTGTGCGCAGTCGCCGCAATCGCGGCGATGTCGGCGCCAGCCACGGCGCAGGGTCGCGGTGGCGGCCATGGGGGTGGTCTCGGCGCGGGCGTAGGCGGCATGGGCGGCGGCCTCGGCGCCGGCATGGGAGGCGGCTTCGGCAGCGACGGCCGGGGCGCGGCCGGCGCCGAACATTCGCTGGGCAGCGGCTTCGATCGCCGCGACATCGCCCGCTCCGATCGGATGTCCGACGACCGCGCGTCGTTGACGGGTCGCAGCCACGCCGACGAAAATGCGGGCTTTTCGGCCAGCACCGACAGGGATCGTCATGACAGCGATCACCGCGATAGCGCCCGCTCGAAGCGTCATGCCTATGAGGCGAGCGACAAGGCCAAGGCGCAAGCCAATGCCAATGCCGGCCTGGCCAACGCGACCGAAAGCCAGGCGCTGGACGAATCCCGCGCAACCGCACGCCTGAACCGTAAGGCCTACGCCAACGCTACGGCGCGATCGCATGCCAATGCCCATTCGGGCCTGGCGACGACGACGGCCAAGCCCGCCAGGGAAACAACGCGGACGGCGGCCCGTTCGAAGCGCCACAGCTATGAGGCAGATGCAAGCGCCAAGCTGAAAGCCAACGCCAACGCTGGCCTCCGCTGAGCTCGTAAACGTCGGGAGGCGCCGGGTATCGGCGTCTCCCGCGTCTCCCGTACCGCTGGAAGGTGACGGCACGGCGCCAGCCGGCGAACACCTCCTGTCGTCCGTGAGCCCCGGGAAGGTCGGAGCCTAGTGTCCGCGGACCTCCTGCGCGGCATCCTCGAAGCTGGCGAGATGATCGGCCATCGCCTTCGCATGGGCCGGCCGCGCCTCGCCGCGCGCGACATAGGCGGCGAGTTTGGGGTGATCGTCGAGCACGCCGGTCCCGCGCAGGCCACCGAGCACCGAGACCATCATCAGGTCGCCATAGGTGAAATCGCCGCCATCGAGCACCTCCTTGTCGCCGAGCGCGTCGGCGAGATCCTTGAGCCGCGCGTGGAGATCGTCGACCACCTTGGGGCGGCGCGCCGTGGACCAGTCGCGATCCGCCTCGAATATGTCGACCACGGCCAGCTGCATCACCCAGGGCTCGACCGAATTGAGCGCCGCGATCAGCCACTGCGTCGCCCGGATGCGCGCCGCCGGATCGGACGGCACCAGCGCGCCCGTCGTCTCGCAGATGTGCAGCACGATGGCGCCGGATTCGAAGATCTCGGTCGTCGCGTCGCGATAGGTCGGGATCTGGCCGAACGGCTGGAAATGGCGGTGCGCCTGGCTTTTCACATAAGCGAAGTCGACCAGCTCGACGGCATAGGCCTGGCCGGCCTCCTCGAACGCCCAGCGCGCGCGGATATCGCGCACGAAGCCGCGGGCGAAGGGCGGCACCCAGGAAAAGGCGGTGATGACGGGGGTCATGATGGCCTCCAGCTCAGGCGACGGCGGCTTCGGGCGCGCTCATCGCGGCGACCGCCGCCTCGACGTCCATCCACATCGGCCCGATGCCGTGGCCGTCAAGATCCTCGAAGGCGCGCGAGTACATGAAGCCCAGATCCTCGGCCGCATGCCCTTCGCAACCGCCCGCCGCCACCGCCTTCGCCGTGATCGCGTCCACCGCCTCGCGGCTGTCGCACGACAGCGCGAACAGCACCGCGCTGGTGCTCCGGCTGTCGGCGATCGGCTTGGGGGCGAAGTCCGCGAAACGCGCATGGTCGAGCAGCATGAAGTTGATCTCGTCCGACCAGCGCAGCATCGCCGCTTCCGGCCCCTTGCAGATCGTCTCGTCCTTCACGAAGCCGATCGCTTCATAGAAGGCGGTCGAGGCCGCCACGTCCGCCACCGGCAGGTTCACGAAGATCATCTTGGCCATCGCTCGGACTCCTCTCTCGAATCACTATTTGCGGATCATGCTGTTGTGAGTTAGAAAAAACAACCATGGAGTTAGAAAAGATAACCAATCCGGTACGATGGTATGACGACGCCTGCGGCACCGCGCTGGCGATGCAGCTCATCGGGGAGCGCTGGTCGCTGCTGATCGTGCGCGAATTGATGTACGGTCCACGGCGCTTTTCCGAATTGCGGAGCGGCCTGCCGGGGATCAGCGCCAACACGCTGACGCTGCGGCTGGGCACATTGGAAGCGGCCGGCATCCTCGGCCGCCGCATGCTGCCCGCGCCCGCCTCGGTTCAGGTCTATGAGCTGACCCCCTGGGGCTATGAGAGCGAGCCCGCCATCATGGCGCTTGGCCGCTGGGCGGCGAGTTCTCCCCTGCACGATCCGAGCCTGTTCATGAGCGGCGCCTCGCTGATGATGTCGATGCGGACATTGTTCGTCGCCGATCGCGCCGCCGGGATGCAGGGACGGGTCGCCGTGCGGCTGGGGCCCGATCGCTTCGTCGGGACGCTGGCGGACGGACGGTTCCAGGTGCGGCGCGGCGAAGCCGATGATGCCGACGTGTCGATCGAGGCGGACACCGCCTGGCCGATCCTCTGCGTGATCTATGGCCATGAGCCGATCGAGCGCTGGGAAGCACAGGGCCTCACGATCCGCGGCGACCGCGCGCTCTTCGAACGCTTCGCGACCCTGTTCCAGCTGCCGCCGAAGATCGGCGGATGAGGACACCGGACGGCGTCGCCCGCGCCGCCATTCCTCCGGTCGGGCACATCGGCGGCCGCCGCTGTGGTAATGCCCGCCGCATCGCGATAGGGGGGCAGCGCAAAATCAGGCAATCAGGCAGACCCATGGGCCGCAGAGATTCGAGACGTGATCCCTATGGCGACGCGCATCGCGAGGAACAGCCTCCAGCGGAGCCGGTGCCCTGCTGGCTCTGTGGCCGCCCGACCGGCAAGGTCATCGTCTGGCACCATCCCGTGCCGAAGAGCCGGGGCGGGCGCGATGTCGTGCCCATGCACTCCATCTGTCAGCAGACGCTGATCGCCAGTTTCACCAATTCCGAACTGCAGCGCCATGGAATGGATGTGGAGGGCCTGCTGGCCAATCCCAATGTGCGCAAGTTCGTCGACTGGGTGGCTAAGAAGGATCCCGATTTCACTGCGACCATCGCCAGGAAGCAACGCTGATCAAGGTACCGCGAATGGGCCACCATCAAAAAACGTCCGCAAAGCGCAGCCTAGATCGCGGGAATCAATTAGTATAGTGTCCCCGGAAATCCCGGCCGCATACGGAGCATATGCCGTCGTCGAGAAGCCCTTATGCCTACCGAGAGTTCGTGACTCTGCTGGCAAAGGCTTGCCGCTGATACGGACCCGGTTGCCAACACAACAGCGCCGGCTTCAGGCATGTTTGTAGAGGCCGGGCGCCTGCAGGTCCCACTCTCCAGCAAGCTAGGCGAGCTGCTCGATCACCTCTTTCATCGCCAGACCGACTAAGGCTTTCGAGTTACACATGAAGGGTTTCACCCTCCGAAGGCACTTCGCGCGTATTCATGCAAGAGAACCATTTTTTGGAGGAACGGTGATGTCGATGGTCATCCGCGGAGCGACTGTGATGGCGGCACTGGTCTCCCTAGCTACCGCACACCCTGCCCTGGCTGAAAAGGGCGGCACGCCTACCGCCAGCGTCGGACCGGCTCCAGGTTATAGCACTGTCGATGTCGGCTCGAACGGTGGGGGTAGCGGCGACCCCAAAGGCACTCCCGCGCCCGTTGCCGGACTCGGAATTGGCGCGTTGGCAGCCCTTGGCTATCTCGCGCGAAGGTTACGGTCTCGCAAGGGCATATGAGCTTCACACCCGGGAATAACAGAGACACAATACCTATCTCTCGCTCCGGCTTTGCCCCATCGGTGCAAGGCTCGCCCTACACCAAGGCGCAATGTCGCGTGACACAGTTACATATCGTGTCCCCTTGTTCCGTTCTATCCGAAACGGTTTAGACTGTTCGGCAGGGGTGAATTGCTGACGGTCTACCTTCCCCAATGAAAGCTGATAGGCATATCGACATCCGACGACATGCTCTTGTGAACCGGGCAAGTGAACGCCGCGGCTTCCAACACCTTCCTGTCGCGATCAGCTATGCGATGGGGGATTTGAACGCGGGTGGTCAGGCGGCCGATCCGACGTGGTCCACTTGCCATTTCCTTGTCGACAGTCACCGTCGAGCCGGTGATGTCTATATCCATCGCCTGCGCTTTGGTGCCCATCACAGTGAGAATGCAGGTCCCGAGGGCAGTTGCGACGAGATCGGTTGGCGAAAAGCCATCGCCTTTGCCCATGTTGTCGGTCGGGGCATCCGTTGTGATTTCCACGCCGGACGGACCGTGTCGCGCTCGACAGTGCAAGTCGCCCAGATACTCAATATCGATCGCTACCATGCGCCCCTCCTGCCAAAGGGGGGTGAAGGAAATCGCCTTCTATGTCGAGCGCCGACGTCTTCGTCACAACCGGCCACAATTCCGGGGATGCCGGGTTCCTGAAGTGCACCCCATGGGTGAGACACTAAAAAAAGGGGTCAGGTCACATTGGTATATGTTCCTCGTTTGTTCTTGCCATTTCAGCGGTTTTGCGCCAGATTGGTCATGCCATCGGCGGGGGCCTCAATGAACAAGACAAGCGGCAACATTACGGATCCAGTCGGCGGAACGGCCGACCCCGCCGCACAATCACGCCAGCCCGAAATATTGGCGAGCGCCCCCCGCTGCGGAGCGCGCACCCGCGCCGGCACGCCGTGCCTATCCCCCGCGGTGCGCGGCAGCGCGCGGTGTCGGATGCATGGCGGCAAGGGCAGCGGCGCGCCGCGCGGCAATCGCAATGCGTGGAAGCATGGCGTCTACTCCGCGCGGTTCCGGGAGATCGCCCGCTATGTCCGCGCGACGAGCCGCGCCGCGACCGCGCGCAGGCTGGCGGAGGCCGGCCTCGCCTTCGGAAAATATAAAAAACGCATAGACAACCCCATGCACCCGGAAATTCGGGCGCAATCGGGCCCCGCCGCCGCCGCGCCGCCGGCAGCGGAATCCCAACCATGTCCCGTCATCCCGGACYTGATCCGGGATCCCGCTTCTTCTGTTTGCGTGCCCTGCCTGCGCGCTCGGCGAAAGGCAGCGGGATCCCGGATCAGGTCCGGGATGACATCGAGGAGGGGAGAGTCCGTCCCGCTACAGCCCCATCGCCTTGTACGCCGCGGCGAGGGTCGGGGCCGCCAGCGCGCGCGCCTTTTCCGCCCCCCGCGCCAGGATCGCGTCGAGCTCGGCCGGGTCGGCGTTGAGCGCCTTCAGGCGTTCGGCGATCGGCCCCAGCTTCCCGGCCAGCAGCTCGCCCAGCGCCGGCTTGAACGCGCCGAAGCCCTGTCCGCCGAACCTGGCCAGCACGTCGGCCGGGGTTGTATCGGTCATCGCCGCGTAGATGCCGACCAGGTTGCGTGCCTCGGGCCGCCCCTCCAGCCCCTCGACCGTGTCGGGCAGCGGCTCGGGATCGGTCTTGGCCTTGCGGACCTTCGACATGATCGTCTCGGCGTCGTCGGTCAGGTTGATGCGGCTCATGTCCGACGGATCGGACTTCGACATCTTCGCCGATCCGTCGCGCAGCGACATGATCCGCGCGCCGCTGGCCTTGCTGATCACCGGCTCGGGCAGGGTGAACAGCTCGACGCCGAAGTCGGTATTGAACTTGGTGGCGATGTCCCGCGCCAGCTCGAGATGCTGCTTCTGGTCCTCGCCGACGGGCACATGGGTGGTCTGGTAGAGCAGCACGTCGGCGGCCTGGAGCACCGGATAGCCATAGAGGCCGATCGAGGCGCCCTCGCGGTTCTTGCCCGATTTCTCCTTGAACTGGGTCATCCGGTTGAGCCAGCCGATCCGCGCGGTGCCGTTGAGCAGCCAGCACAGCTCGGCATGGGCGGGCACGTCGCGCTGGCGGAACAGGATCGCCTTGTCGGGATCGATCCCGCAGGCGACCAGCGCCGCCGCCATCTCGCGGATGTTGGCGGACAGCGTCTTCGGATCGTTGTGGACCGTGATCGCGTGGAGATCGGCCAGGAAGAACAGGCACTCGCCCTCGTCCTGCATCTGCACCCAGCGCCGGATCGCGCCGAGATAATTGCCGAGGTGCAGGTTGCCGGTAGGCTGGATGCCCGAGACTGTGCGCTTGTGGGTCATGATGCGCGGGCTTTTGCGGCCCGGGAGCGGAGAGGTCAAGGCTCGCACGTCCCACACGCCCCACAGGCCGTCATGCTGAACTTGTTTCAGCATCCACCCCGTCACGGGAGCGAGGCCCGAGGGGATGCGTGGATCCTGAAACAAGTTCAGGATGACGGACAGGAGCCGCGCGGTTCACCGCCGCCGCCGCATCTGTCCCTTCAGCGTCGCCAGCGAATAGGCGCCCAGCCCGAACACCAGCCCGAAATAGACCAGCACCGCCACCCCGATCATCGTCGACAGCGCGGCGATCCGCTCGATCAGGCTGCGTCCGGTCCAGGGATCGATCCACGGGTTGAGCGCGAACAGCAGCGCCGCCATCGCCAGGGTCGCCGCGATCAGCCGGATGCCGGTGCGGCGCAGCCGGTCGTCGATCGCGAAATGCTCGCGGCGGTGCAGCGTCCAGTAGAGCAGGATCGCGTTGACCCAGGCCGAGATCGCCGTCGACAGCGCCAGGCCGACATGCGCCATCGGCCAGATCAGGATCAGGTTGAGGACGAGGTTCACCAGCATCGCCACCAGCGCGATCCGCACCGGCGTCCTGGTGTCGGCGCGCGCGTAGAAGCCGGGCGTCAGCACCTTGATCAGCACATAGGCGGGCAGGCCGAGCGAAAAGGCCGCGAGCGCCCGCGCGCTGGCGATCGTGTCCTTCGCGTCGAACGCGCCATGCTGCAGCAGCGCGCGGATCAGCGGCGTCGCCGACACCATCAGCGCGGCGGTGGCGGGCAGGGTGAGCAGCAGCACCAGCTCGATCGCGCGGTTCTGCGTGTCCATCGCCGCGCGGGCATCGCCGCCGCCCAGCTGGCGCGACAGGCTCGGCAGCATCGCGGTGCCGACGCCGATGCCGATCAGCCCCAGCGGCAGCTGGTTCAGCCGGTCGGCATAATAGAGATAGGAGACCGACCCCTCGGGCAGGAAGCGGGCCGCCAGCGTGGTCGAGATCAGCAGGTTGAACTGCACCGCGCCGGCGCCCAGCGCGGCCGGCCCGATCAGCGCGAGCAGCCTCTTCACCTCGGGGCTCAGCCGCGGCAGGCGGATGCGCAGCCGCACCCCGGCCTGCCAGCAGGCGAGCACCAGCCAGCCGAGCTGCATCGCGCCCGACAGCGTCACCGCGATCGCCTGGGTCCGCGCGGTCTCGACATCGCTATGGCCCCGGAAGAACAGCAGGCCGACGATCAGGCAGATGTTGAGCAGGATCGGCGCCGCGGCGTTGACCCAGAAGCGGTTGAGCGAATTGAGGATGCCGCCGAGCAGCGACACCAGCGAGATCAGCATCAGATAGGGGAAGGTGATCCGCGTATATTGGGTGGCGAGCGCGAACTTCTCCGGGCCGCCATCGGGAAAGCCGCCGGTCATCGCCCAGACGATCGGCCCCGCCGCCAGCATCATCACGACGGTGAACAGGATCAGCACCGGCAGCAGCACCGACAGCACGTCCTCGGCGAAGCGCAGCGCGATCGCCAGCCCCTCGCCCGGCCGTTCGGCCTCGCCCTGGGCGACGGTGCGGTTGAACATCGGCACGAAGGCGGCCGAAAAGGCGCCCTCGGCAAACAGCGCGCGGAACAGGTTGGGCAGCCGCCACGCGATCAGGAAGGCGTCCGACGCGAACCCCGCCCCGACGAACCGCGCCATCAGCATGTCGCGCAGGAAGCCGAGCACGCGGCTGACCAGCGTGAGCCCGCCGATCGTGGCGCTGGCGCGCAGCAGGCTCATATGATGCCCTATGCCGTCATCCCGGCGGAGGCCGGGATCTCAATAGAGGTTCGCGACATCAACTCCGTCCCCGACGAACTAGATCCCGGCCTCCGCCGGGATGACGGACCGTGTAGACGTTCAGGCTTCGCCTGCCGGCTGTGCCTCGGCGAGCTGCGCCTGCTGCTCGGCCTGCTGCATGTAGAGCGCGCCGAAGTCGATCGGCTCGAGCACCAGCGACGGGAAGTTGCCGTCACGGATCGCGTCGGCGACCACGCGGCGCGCGAAGGGGAAGAGCAGGCGGGGCGCTTCGGCGAACAGGAAGGGCGGGATATGCTCTTCGGGCACGTTGCGGATGCCGAACACGCCGGCATAGACCAGCTCGACCGCATAGGCGGTGAGCTCGCCCATCTCGGCCTTCACGTCGATCTTGAGCGAAACCTCGTACACGTCCTCGCCGACCGGCTGCGAGCCGATGTTGAACTGGACGTCGATGCGGGGCTGCTCGGGCGCCTGATAGATGCCGGGCGCGTTCGGATTCTCGAACGAGAGGTCCTTCACATATTGGGCGATCATGGCGACCTGCGGCATGGTGTCCTCGCCGTTGGCAATCGTCTCGGCGGCGCCCGTCTCTTCGCTCATTGCACTCTTTCCATCATCTCGTGGGGCCGGGCAATCGAGCGATCCGCTCGCGCCGGGCGATGCGCCACGCGCCTAGCAGGCGGGGCGGGACGGAGCAATGGCGGGTTGGTGGCCGGCAAGGGTGGAGCGTTTCAGCCGGCTTATCGGAGCAACCCGTGCTCTAATCGCGCCAGCAGCATTTGAATATTGAAGCCTTTGTCCCTATGTTGGCGGATAGGCAGGCGCATGGAGGCCCGGTGACCACGATTGTCATTCTTGCGATGGTGTTTCTTTTCGTGGCGTTCCGCCTTTGGAGCGTGCTGGGCCGTCGCACGGGACATGAGCAGACCATCGCGCGTCCGGCCGAGGCTGCGCCCGCGCCGATCGGCGCCGGCCGCTCCCTGCCCGACAACTCGACGCCGGCGCTTCCCGCCCGTTCGCCCGTGGTCGAGGCGCGCGCCGAATCCGGGGTGCGCGCGATCTCGATCGCCGACGGCGGCTTCGATGCCGGCCATTTCCTGGAAGGTGCGCGGTCGGCCTATCGCATGATCCTCGAGGCCTATTGGCGCGGGGACGAAGACGCCTTGCGGCGCCTGACCGACAATGACGTCTATGACGCCTTCGCCGCTGCGATCGCCGAACGCAAGGCGAGCGGGCAGGTGCTCGACAATCGCCTCGTCTCGATCGAGAGCGCGGTGATCGAGCAGGCGCGGCTGGCCGGCCAGACCGCGAGCGTCACCGTGCGTTTCGAAGCAGACATCGCCGCCGTCACCCGCGACACCGAAGGCAATGTCATCGCCGGTTCGCTGACCGACGCGGTGCCGACGCACGACGTGTGGACCTTCAGCCGGAACGTCCGCGCCGACGATCCGAACTGGATATTGGTCGAAACCGACGAGGCAGCGTGATCCGTCGTGTTGGCGCGGGGCTTGTCGGCCTCGCGATACTCTCCGCCTGTACCGTCGTTCCGACCCCCGGAGGTACCGATCGCGCGCCGCCGCCGCATCATGCGCCGCGCGTAGCGACCCCGTCGTCGCCGTCGGCACCGACGACGCCAGCCCCGGCTCCGAAACCGGCGACTGCCATTGCCAGCGGCGTCCAGCAGGGCCCGTCCGTCACCAGCTTCGCGATCGCGCCCGATGCGGCCACGGCCGCGCTCGTCGCCTTCCGCCTGTCCTGTCCTGGCCTGCAGCGCCGCACCGACGCCAGCGGCCTCACCCTGGCGGGGGACTGGTCGCAGGTCTGCGCGCAGGCCTCGGGCTGGCCCGACGGCGACGCGATCGGCTTCTTCGCGAACCAGCTGGCGGTGGTGCAGGTCGGCGATGGCCAGGCTTATGTCACCGGCTATTACGAGCCGGAGATCGCCGGCTCGCGCACGCCTGCGCCGGGCTATGAGGTGCCGGTCTACAGGCGCCCGCCCGATCTGGTCGAAGGCGATCTCGGCGATTTCTTTCCCGAGCTGAAGGGCAAGAAAATCCGCGGCAAGGTGCAGGGCGGCAAGCTCGTCCCCTATCCCGATCGCGGCGAGATCGAGGACGGCGCGCTCAGGGGCAAGGCGCTCGAGATCGGCTATGCCGCCGATCCGGTCGAATTCTTCTTCCTCCAGGTCCAGGGTTCGGGCCGCCTGCGGCTGCCCGACGGCTCGGTGATGCGGATCGGCTATGACGGCCAGAATGGGCGCGACTATGTCGGCATCGGCAAGCTGATGCGCGACCGCGGCCTGCTCGGCCCCGGCCAGCTCTCGATGCAGGGCGTGATGGCCTGGCTGCGCGCCAATCCCGCCGAGGGCGACGCGATCATGCGGGAGAACAAGAGCTTCGTCTTCTTCCGCGAGCTTACCGGCGCCGGCCCGATCGGCGCGATGAACGTGCCGGTCACCGGCCGGGTCAGCGTCGCGGCCGATCCGGCGTTCGTGCCGCTGGGTGCGCCGGTCGTCCTCCAGCTGGACCGCGCCGAGGCGAACGGCCTGTGGATAGCGCAGGACACCGGCGGTGCGATCAAGGGCGCCAACCGTTTCGACAGCTTCTGGGGCGCGGGCGAAGACGCCCGGACCATCGCCGGCGGGATGAGCGGCCGAGGCCGGGCCTGGCTGCTGATCCCCCGCATTTCGGCGGCACGGCTGGCGGAGGGCCATGGCGGGGCGGCGGCTCGATCCTGAGGAAAGCGCGCTCTGGCAGCGCGTCACCGCAACGGTGCGCCCGATCGCGCGGCGGCAGCCAAAGCCCACCCCCGCGACGCTCGCCGAAGCGCCGGCAGTGCCCGCGGCGAAGCGCGGCCGGGTTCCCCCGCCTCGGGTGCCCGCGGCAACGCCGGTCGCCCAGCAGAAGCCGCTCGCCGACAGCCTGGATGGCGGCTGGGACCGGCGGCTCCGGCGCGGCGTCACCCAACCCGACTGGACGATCGACCTCCACGGCCACACGCTCGACAGCGCCCGCCGCACGCTCGACGCCGCGCTCGACCAGGCGTTGGCGGAAGGGGTGCGGGTGTTGTTGCTGATCACCGGCAAGCCGCCGCGCGACGGCGACCATGACATCGACGGCCGTCCTCGGCGCGGGCTGATCCGCGCCTCCGTGGCGAGCTGGCTGCAGTCGTCGCGCCACGCCGGCCGCATCGCGGCGGTGCGCAACGCCCACCCCCGCCATGGCGGCGCCGGCGCGCTCTACATCATCCTGCGGCGCGAACGGGATTTCTGACAAGGAACGGCCGTGCCGCCCTTGAGCAGCACGGCCTCCTTGAAGCTGGCGAGCGCCTAGCCCGGGCTCAGTCGGCTGATTGGCTTCCCGAGCGGGTTCCGGTCTTGCCCTGCCGTCCCGAAGCCTTGGCGTTCTGGTTTTCCGCATGCTGGTTCTGCGACTTGGCGGTGTCCTTGACCTCGCCCTTGCCCATTGCCGACACCAGGACATTGCCCGAACCGCTGAAATTGCTGGCCGGCAGGCTGGCGGTGCTGTCGCCCACCTTCATGACGACCGACTGGACCGTGCCGTTCGCGGTGGAGCGGACGTCCTGCACCGTGCCGATCGCCCGGCCGCCGGCATCCCGCACCACCATGCCGGGTGCGACATCGAAGGTGCCGGCCGCATTGGCGGCGGCGGTTCCTGCCAGCGCGAGCTCGCCGACGCTGCCCGCCGCGCCGCCGGCGGCGCTGCCCGAAGCCGAGCCACTCGACGCCGCCGCACCGGTGGCGCTGCCGACTGCCGAGCCGGCGGCCGAGCGGGCTTGACCAGCCGTCGATCGGGCAGCGGATGCGGCGCTGCCGGCCGCCCCATGCACCGCGTCGGTGCCGATCAGTTGCGCATCGGCGCTGCCGCCAGCCGACCCTGCCGCATTGCCGGTGACGCCGTTGAGGGCACCGCCGACACTGCCCGCGCCGTTGCCGCTGCCCGATACCTTGCCGCTGTGACGATCGACGCTGTGCGAACCGCTGGCCGAGGCGCTATGGTCCAGCGAACCGGTCACGCCCGAGCCGAGCGAACCGACACCACCCAGGCTGCCCGCTCCGCCGAGGCTGCCGCCGATCATGCCGCCCAGACCGCCGCCGAGACCGCCGCCGCCGCCCAGCAACTGGGCCGACGCCGGAGCGGTCATGATCGCGAGCGTAGCCGCCGCGCTGCTCAAAAATAGCTTGTTCATCGCTCTCATCCTATTCCGTCGACGGCGTCATGCGCCGTGCAATGAGGCAACGGAACGGCCCACCCCTTTCATCCCTGAAAACGGAGATTTTTTATTTTCCCTATAGATCAACGCGTTGCGCAGGAGCCGCACACCACGCCACGGCCGTAGAGTCGGGCCGAGCCGCTTTTAGGCGGCATCGCCTCGGCCGCCAGCAGCGCGATGGCACGCGTTCGGGGCAGGGATCCCGAGACGGCCAGGCGCGCCAGCCGCCCGGTCACGAAAGGGGCTGCGAAGGAGGTGCCGCGCACCTTGATCGTCCCGCCGGCCGCGGTGGCGGCGAGCAGGTCGGCGCCCGGCGCGGCAAAGTCGAGATGCGCCGCCTTGCCCGCCTCGATCAGCGCCCGGCCGCGCCCGTCCACGCCCGTGACGGCAATCACCTGCGGGCAGGAAGCAGGAAAGGCGGCGGGGGCGGCAGCGCCATCATTGCCGACCGCGGCGACCATCAGCACGCCGCGTTGGCCGGCCGCGGCGACGACGCGCGACAGCAGCGGATTGGCGGGCCCGGCCAGGCTGATGTTGACCACCTTCGCGCCGCTCGCCGTAAGCCATCCCAGCGCGCGGGCGATCGTCACAGCGTTGCCGCCGCGCGGATCGCGGCCGTAGATGTCAGCGGCGAGCAGCCGGCTCTGCGGCGAGACTCCCCGGATCGCCCCGCGACCGACAAGGATCGAGGCGATGGCGGTGCCATGGTTGTCGGGGGCCGGCGCCCCTTCGGCAAAGCCGCGCTGAACGATCCCGGGTGGAAGGGCGGGGTGTTGTGCGACGCCGCCGTCAATCATGCCGATCGCGGCGCCTGGGCCGGTCGACAAAGCCGCCGCCGAACCACCGCCCGCAACCATCGGCGCGCCGCTTTGCCGGTAGAGCGGATTGGACTGGACGACTGCCGATGGCGCGAGCCTGGCGAGAAGCTTCTCGGCCTTTGCGAGCGGCATGCCGGGGGGTACGTGCAGCCGCACCATGGCAATGTCGAGCCCTTCGACATCGGGGCGGTCGATGACGGCGAAGCCGGCTGCCATGGCCGCCGCTATCATGGCCGGTGTCGGATCGAGGGCGATCAGTTCACCTTTCACGGCGGGATCGCCGCGTGCATCGAACTCGAGCGCCTGCGGATTGCGGCGGACCAGTGCGCCGAGCTGGTCGAGCCGCGTCCGCGCCAGCCGATCGACCAGCCCGCCTGCTCGCTCGGTCGCCTCTGTAACCGCCTCGCCGATTCGGCCGCCCAGCCGGTCGACGCCGCCAGCCGCCTGGCCGAGGCCGCCGCCGAGGGAGGGCAGCAGCTGGGCGATCGCTGCGCCCGACATCGTCAGCAGCGCGGCGAGGGCCAGGGCAGTAGCGCGGCTGCGCATGGGATCGACTTCCTTTCAGGACCGTTATGATCAACGAATTTCAGCTCGGGTGGTTTCATGGGATTAAACGTGTCAGGTCATCCGTTTCATCCTCGAGGACGGCATCGCACGGCAAGCGGGCTGTCGATGGGCGGAAGGAGAGGGCCGGCTTGACCCTGTTCGAACGCGAGTTGCTGGCGTTGCTGCCCCGGCTGCGGCGCTTTGCGCGTGCGCTGGCGATCGATGCCGCCGACGCCGACGATCTGTGCCAGGTCGCGCTCGAACGCGCGTTGAAGGCCGAGGCGCGGTGGGAGCGAGGAACGAGACTGGATTCATGGATGTACAGGATCATGCGCAATTGCTGGATCGATGAGGTGCGCGTCCGCAAGCGCCGCAGCCAGACGTTCGTTGCAGAAGAGGAAGGCGTCGGGGTCGGTCAGGCTGACGACCGCCGCATCGAGGCCCGGGTCGAACTCGGCAATGTCGATCGGGCGATGGCAGCGCTGCCGCCCGAGCAGCGCGAAGTCATTGCGCTGATCCTGGTCGAAGGACTGGCCTATCGCGAGGCGGCCGAACTGCTCGACTTGCCCATGGGTACGGTGACATCGCGGCTCGTACGCGGGCGGCAGGCGCTGATGGAGATGCTGGGAGAAGCGGCGTGACCGAGGAACAGATCATCGCCTATGTCGACGGCGAGCTTGGGCCGCTCGAGGCACTGCGTTTCGAGCGCGCGATGGCGGCCGATCCTGCGATCGCCGCCGGGGTCAGCCGCCACCGCAGGCTGCGCGCCATGATCGAGAGCCATTTTGCGCCGGCCGCCAGCGAGCCGGTGCCGGCGCGATTGACGAACATGATCGACGACAATGTGGTAGCCTTCCCGCAGCGCACGCGCAGCCGGTTCGGCGACAGCGGCCGCTATGCCGCACTGGCGGCGACGCTTGTGGCCGGCCTCGTCCTGGGCCAGCTCCTGCCGAATCGTGGGGCAACTCCGCTCGGGGAGCGCGACGGCACGGTGGTCGCGCAGGGCGTACTTGCCCGCGCCCTCGATACGCAGCTCGCATCGGAGCCCCAGGCGACGGCCTATCATATCGGCGTCAGCTTCCGCAGCATCGACAATCGCTATTGCCGCACATTCAGCGGTGCGGCCGGTGCGGGATTAGGTTGTCATGGCCGTTCGGGCTGGACGGTGGAGCGCTTCGTAGCCGGCCGGCCGCGCGAACAGGGCGGTGCCTATCGCCAGGCCGCAAGCCCGTCCGCGGAAATCCTTGCCGCCGCGCAGAACATGATGGCCGGTACGCCGCTGGACGCGGAGCAGGAGCGAAGGGCGCAGGCACAAGGCTGGGGCGAAAGCGCGAGCGGAAGCTGAACCCGGACTTTCGAAAGGATGCCGATAGGTTTCAGCGATGAAATATTCGGGCAATCTAGGGGTTCGAAAGGAGCGCCACGCCACAGCTGCGGAAGGACTCCGCTTATGCCGCTCCAGCCGGTTTCGACTATCTTGCCCGCGGGCACTCACTTCAAGATCACTGCCGCCGGCTGCGAGAACGGCCGCCACTCGGCGATCGGCAGCAGCAAGGTCGAGATCGGCGGTGTCGTTCACGCCACCTGCCGCCATTGTGGCTGCGAATTGATGCGCCTCGGCGCATCTCGCCGCTGGTTCCGCACCGGCGAGATGGGCGGCTAGTCCTCGTCCGTTAACGCCCTTGGTTGCGCCAGCGGTCTATGACATGCTCGACGAGCGCATCCTCGTCGCCGCTCTGGCGCCACAGCTCCGAGAAGACCGGATCGTTCGACGCGGGGCGAAGCCCTTCCTCGAGGTCGTCGAACGCAACGCGGAACGGGATCGAGACACCTTCGCCGCAGATGATCGCCTCGCGGTTGCGCAGCGCCGGGATGGCATCAAGGAAGCTGCGCGCGCCTTCGGGCATCGCCGCTTTCACGAAAGCCTGGTCGCGCTCGTTGTTCAGGCGCATCGCGATGATCGTGCCGCACTGGGACAGCACGCCTTCGGCGAGGTCCGATGGGCGCTGCGTCACCAGTCCGAGCGATACGCCATATTTGCGGCCTTCCTTGGCGATCCGTTCTAGGATCTTGCGGACCGGGCCATTGTTGGTCGAACGATCCGACGGCACGTAGCGATGCGCCTCCTCGCAGACCAGCAGCACCGGATGCTGCGCCTGGCCGCGCGCCCAGATCGCATAGTCGAACACGCAGCGCGCCAGCACCGAGACGACCACCGAGGTAATCTCGGACGGCACGCCCGACACGTCGATTACCGAGATCGGCTTGCCATCGCCGGGAAGGCGGAAGATGCGCTTGATGAAGCTCTTCATGCTGTCGCCGACCAGCATGCCGGAGAACATGAAGTGGTAGCGCGGATCGGAGCGGATTTCGTCGATCTTCTGCTTGAGCCGCAGATAGGGTGCGCTATTCGACGCCTTGTCGAGCTTGCCCATCTCGGTCTGGATGATGTTGCAGAGATCCGACAGCACATAGGGAATCGGACTGTCGACGGTGATCCGGGCGACCGTCTCGGCGGCGCGGTTCTTCTGCCGTGCCGCGAGCAGGCATTTGGCGAGGATGTCGGCATCGGTCTGGCGCTCGGCGCCGGTGGTGGTCAGCAGCACTTCGCAATGTTCTTCGAAGTTCATCAGCCAGTAGGGCATGGCAAGGTTCGACACGTCATAGGCTGCGCCGACGCTGGCGAAGGCGGCGTCATATTCGCCGTGCGGGTCGATCATCACGATATGGCCGGCGGGCGCCAACTGGCAGATCCGGTGGAGGATCAGCGCGGTGGCGGTCGACTTGCCGGTGCCGGTCGATCCCAGCAGCGCGAAATGCTTGCCGAGCATAGCGTCTATCAACAGCGCTGCGCGGGTCGAGCCGGTCGGGTGGACGGTGCCGATCTCGACATGCGGGACACTGCCGGCGCTGAAGATCGCGTTCATGTCGCTGCTCGACACGGCGTGCACTGGGGTGCCGGGCAGCGGATAGCGGGTAACACCGCGACGGAAGGCCGCGATTTTGCCTGCGGCGTCGAGCATGCCTTCGCCGAGAAAGGCGATCTGCGCGCTTACCTCGTTGCCCTCATGGCCGAGGCCGTGGACCGACGCGATCACGCAACGTCCGGCTACTGTCATCTTGAGCATCGAGCCGATCTCGCCCGCCATGGCGACTGCGGCGTCCGAATCCTGGGCGATCAGCCGGAGCATCGCCGGATCGAGCCTCGTTTCGGCGCCACTGCCGGAGACCGTTTCGATCCGGCCCAAAGCGGCCGTGGCGAGGCCGGCTGCCTGTTCGAACGAAGCTCCGCCGACAAAATCGTTCATCCGACCGCCATTTCCTGTCTCTGACATGAGCTGCCTAGTCGATCGGGGTTAATTCTCCTCTAAATCCGGCCCTATTCTAACTCTTCCCTTCCGCGAAGGCTGAAGTCAGCTCGCTACTCGCGCAGCCGCTTGAACGCGGCGCTCGCCGCCCAGCCGAGGCCCAGCGACAGCAGCACCGCGAACAGGCCATAGAGGAAGCTGTGCCGTACCGCCGCGCGGGCGACGAAGGCCTCCATGCCCGACTTGTCGATGTCGATGTCCCGCGTCGCAGCAGCGATGACGCGGCCCTTCTCGATCAGGAATGTCTCGGCGGTATAGCGGCCGACCGGTACCCGCGCGGGGATCGCGATGCGTGCGCGATAGAGCACGCCTTCGCTGATCTCGACGCCGCGCGCCGTCTCCGAATAATAACCGCCGCGACGCTTGAGATCGATCAGTCCCTGCTCGAACCGTCGGTCCTCGGCCGGATCGCCGCCGCTCGCGGGTGACAGCTGGAGATTGTCGATGCCGAGCTCGTAGATCACCGCGGTGCGGTTATCGACGATCTTGTCGATTTTCCGCGACGAGGCGAGCGCGTAGAAGGAGGGGACCGATCGGAAGTCGGCGCTGTCGGCGTTGATCCACATCCCGGCGATCTTGCGCTTCTCGCGGATCAGCACCGGCTCGGCCGGGCCCTTCACCACCACAGCGATCTGGGCGTCGTCGCTCGGCGCCCGTCCGCCCGGATATAGAATGGCCCCGAACAGCAGAAGCTCGGCACCGGTGAAGCTGTAGATGATCTCGATCTTGCGCTGCGAGACATCGGGCACCAGCCGTGGGCTTTCCGCGGAGACCAGCAACGGCGCCAGCAGCAGGAGCAGCGGCCTTCTCACAGCCCCTGCACCGTGAAGATTTCCGGCGGGCGCCAGGTTAGCCCGAGCAGCATCCGGATGGCCACCACCAGCACGATGAAGGCGAGCGCGAGGCGCAGATATTCAGGCTTGATGGTCTGCGCCATACGCGCGCCGATCTGGGCGCCGGTAACGCTGCCGACCAGCAGCAGGCCGGTGAGGACGAGGTCGACCGCCTGAGTGGTCAAGGCATGGATCAGGGTTGTCGTGGCGGTGACGAACAGGATCTGGAACAGCGAGGTGCCGACCACCACCCGCGCCGACATGCCCAGGATGTAGATCATCGCCGGCACCAGGATGAAACCGCCGCCGACCCCCATCAGCACCGTCATGACGCCGGTCAGGAAGCCGAGCAGAAAGGGTGCGAGCGGCGAGATGTAGAGCCCCGACTTGTAGAAGCGCCAGCGGAACGGCAGCATCGCGATCAACGGGTTGTGGCGCTTGCCCTGCATGCTCGGCCGCTCGCCCCGCCATTCAGTGACCAAGGCATGGATCGCTTCGCGCGCCATGACGAGGCCGATGCCGCCGAGCATAAGCACGTACATGACGTTGACGACCGTATCGATCTGGCCGACATTCTGGAGGACGCGGAACAGGAAGCCGCCCAGCAGCGATCCCAGCGCGCCGCCCGCCACCAGCACCGCCCCCATATGATAATCGACGCCGCCGCGGCTGCCATGCGCCAGCACCCCCGAGACGCTGGCCCCGGTAATCTGCGGCGCCGACGAGGCGACCGCTACCGCGGGCGGAATGCCGTAGAAGATCATCAGCGGGGTGGTCAGGAAACCGCCGCCGACGCCGAACATCCCGGACAGCAGGCCGACCAGCCCGCCCAGGCCGATGATGACGAGAATATTCACCGAGAGGCCGGCAATGGGCAGGTAAAGATCCATGGCCAAGGGCTAGAGCATTTTGGGCGCGCGAGGGAAGGGCGAGCTCATCGAAAATGCGGGCGGAGGACGGAGCCTTGCGCAAGCCCGCTTGCAAAATCCGTCATATCGGCGGAGGCCGGAATGACGCTTGGAAGCGGGCACGATCTGCAGATATCCTCCTCCTGTCTCTGCGGAGCGCGCGGATTGGCCTTGCCGACAGCGCATGTCGCGATATAGCTAGGCCATGGTTCCCTTTTCGTTCTGCGCGGTCGACATGTGCGCCTTGCCTGAAGGCGGGCTGTTCCATAGCGCCTCGCGCAGCCTGCTGCTCGCCGACCTCCATCTCGAAAAGGCGAGCAGCTATGGTCTGCGCGGGCAGATGCTGCCGCCCTATGATTCGATCGAGACGCTGCGGCGGGTCGCCGCATTGGTCGAGCGCACAGGCGCCGTGGCGCTCTATTGTCTGGGTGATTCCTTCCACGATCGCGATGGCCCCGGACGGCTGCCGGACGAAGCGCTGGGCCTGCTCGGGCTGCTGACGGCGAAGACCCGCTGGGTGTGGATCGTCGGCAACCATGACCTGGCGATGTCCAATCCGCTCGGCGGGCACATCGCGACAGTGGTGGAACTCGATGGCATGGTGCTGCGCCACGAGGCCGATCCGCGCGAGACGCGGCCGGAGATTTCGGGCCATTATCACCCGAAATATAACGTCACCCTGCGCGGCCGGCGGGTGTCGCGGCCCTGCTTCGTCGCCGGACGGAGCAAGCTGATCCTGCCCTCCTTCGGGGTGCTGACCGGCGGCATGAACGCTGCCGATCCCGCGATATTGCGCGCTGTCGGTGCCGACGCCCGGGCGCTGATCGCGGTCCAGGAAAAGCTGCTGGATTTCCCGCTGGCGGCGTGATCCGGAGCTACCCGATCGGGTAGACGGTCACCGGCTGCTTCTGGAAATGGTTCGGGAAGGCCACGCGCAGCGCCTCGACCTTCGGCAGGTCATTATAGACGATATAGGGATAGTCGGGCTTCCGGGTCAGGAAATCCTGATGGTATTTCTCAGCCGGATAGAAGCCGCGGTAGCGCACCACCCTGGTCACGATCGGCGTCTTCCACAGCTTCGCCGCGGCGAGCTGGGCCAGATAGGCATCGGCCACCGCCTTCTGCTGCGCCGTGGTGGGGAAGATCGCGGTGCGATATTGGGTGCCGCGGTCGGGGCCCTGGCGGTTGAGCGTCGTCGGATCGGCCACGACCGCGAAATAGATGCGCAGCAGCGTTCCGTAGCTCACCCTGCTGGGATCATAGGTGATCTTGACGGATTCGGCGTGGCCGGTCGAACCGGATCCGACGGTCTCATAGGAGGCGCTCTGGGCGGAGCCGCCAGCATAGCCGGACACCGCCGATTTTACGCCGTCGACATGCTGGAACACGCCCTGCACGCCCCAGAAGCAGCCGCCGGCAAGCACCGCGACGGCGCTATTGCCGGCCTCGGGCGGATCGATCGCGGGCGCAGGTGCGCGGACGATCGGCCCGGCGTCGACCTTGGGCGCGGGCGCAATGGCAGGGCTGCGGGTGGCCATGGTGCCGGCCGCCGCCAGAAGCAGCAGTCCCGCCGAGACCCCGGCGATCAAAGGCCGGTTAGGATTGTCCGTCAAAGGGGCATCCTTTTTTCCATCTTGTGTCGATTATGTCACACAGATGGGCATGCGCCAATCATTATCAATGATAGGCGATTTTGATGAAGCCTCGGCGTCCAACGGCAGGCCTTCGCCTGCCGTTGCTTTACGCGATGGACGCGGCGCCTGCCCTCCGCGCGTCCATGCTCGCTCCTACCGCAGGGCTGCCGTTGCCGTCTGGATACGCTCGCAGGCTTCGGTGAGGATCTTCTCGGAGGTCGCGTAGCTCACCCGGAAGGCCGGCTCCAGTCCGAAGGCCGCGCCCTGCACCGCGGCCACCCGCGCCTCGTCGAGGAAATAGTCGATCAGGTCAGTGTCGTTGGCGATCACCTTGCCAGCCGGGGTGGACAGCCCGATCAGCGCCGAGACATCCGGATAAACATAGAAAGCGCCTTCGGGCTGCGGGCAGTGGATGCCGCGCGCCTGATTGAGCATCGACACAACCAGATCGCGGCGCTTCTGGAACGCATCGTTGCGCTCCTTCAGGAAGCTCTGGTCGCCGTTGAGCGCCGCCGTGGCCGCCGCCTGCGCGATCGAGCAGGGGTTCGAGGTCGACTGCGACTGGAGCTTGGCCATCGCCTTGATCAGCGGCTGCGGGCCGCCCGCATAGCCGATCCGCCAGCCGGTCATCGAATAGGCCTTGGAGCAGCCGTTGATGGTCAGCGTGCGCTCGTAGAGATCGGGCGCCACCTGCGCGATCGTCGCGAATTCGAAGCCATCGTACAGGATATGCTCGTACATATCGTCGGTCATGATCCAGACGTGCGGATGACGGCGCAGCACCTCGGCTATCGCCTTCAGTTCGTCCGCGCCATAGGCGGCCCCGCTCGGGTTCGACGGCGAATTGAGCAACAGCCACTTGGTCTTCGGGGTGATCGCCGCTTCGACCTGCTCGGGCGTGACCCTGTAGTTCTGGGCAGCGCCCGCCTTGATGAACACCGGAGTGCCGCCCGCGAACTGGACGATGTCAGGATAGCTCACCCAATAGGGCGCCGGGACGATCACTTCGTCCCCGGTCGAGACAGTCGACACCAGCGCATTGAACAGGGTGTGCTTGCCGCCCACGTTGACGCTGATCTGCGAGGCCTCATAGTCCAGGCCATTGTCGCGCTTGAACTTCGCGGCAATCGCGGCCTTCAACTCGGCGGTACCGTCGACGTTGGTGTATTTCGTCTTGCCGGTGCGGATCGCCTCGATCGCGGCTTCCTTCACGAAGTCCGGCGTGTCGAAATCGGGTTCGCCAGCGGAAAGGCCGATCACGTCGACGCCCTTCGCCTTCAGCTCAAGCACCCGGCTCGTCATGACGAGTGTGGGCGAGGGCGAGATGCGGTTGAGGGCAGGGGCGATGAGGCTCATTGCGAAGCGCTTTCCTGATTGGTCTATGTGGGAAACGGCCGCGCTATAGGCGAGTAGTCGCCAGCCCTCAACCTTGGTCGTGCGGTCCCGCGACCAGCTTCGCGGCGACAAGGCCGCGCAGCGAGTTGCCGATAAAGAAGCCATCGGCCAGATCATCCACGAGGACATCGCCTTCTACGGCATGGCCGTTTTCGATAAGGCGATTGCGCAATATGCCTGGCATCAGCGATCCGGTAGGCGGCGTTACGAGCCGTCCATGGCGCTTGACGAAGATATTGGTGAAGCTGCCCTCCGTCAGCCGCCCGTCTTCGCGAACGAACAGCACTTCGAAGGTTCCGGCGGCGTGGCGGGCGTCGTCGAGGAAAGCCCTGTCGCTGGTCTTGTGCACCAGGCGCAAATCATCAGGTGCGACCGGCAGCGGCACGATGGCGCAATCGACGGGCCCCTCCGCCTTGGGCGGCATGGCGCGCACCTCGATCGCGCGGGCGCCGCTGGGCGACAGCATCAGGCGGATCCGCGCGTCCTCCACCAGGCGGAAGGTCGCCGCCTGGAGATCGTTGCGGCAATCATGGCGATCGAATGCGAATCCAAGCGCTTCGGCGCTGGCCTTCATGCGCGCGAGATGCGCTTCGAGTTCGACGAAACCGTCGATTGCCTCGAATCGCATCGTCTCGATCAGATCGAATGCCCCTGCCGCCATAGCGACCAACTGCCCCTGTCCCACTGCCGTAATTATCGCCATGCTGCCCGGTTGGTTGCGACCCGGCAATATGTATCAATCCAGTATCTCCCGGATTTCTGGCGTTGATCGTCGAATCCCGCAACGCGCCATGGCTTGCAATGGCGGGTTGCAATCGTCATGTCGAGCCCATGACCAGCCCCGCCGACACGCCGCTCAAAGCCGTCATCATCCCGGTGACCGCTTTCCAGCAGAACTGCACCCTGATGTGGTGCACGCAGACGATGAAGGGCGCGTTCGTCGATGCCGGCGGGGATCTCGACCGGCTCAAGGCTGCAGCTGCCCAGCATGGCGTGACGATCGAGAAGCTGCTCGTGACCCATGGCCATATCGATCATTGCGGCGGCACCGGCATATTGGCCGAGGAACTCGGCGTGCCGATCGAGGGACCGCATCCGGAGGATCGTTTCTGGATCGCCCGGCTCGGCGATGACGGCCGCAGCTACGGCATCGAGGGCAGGCCGTTCGAGCCGGACCGCTGGCTCGACGATGGCGACCAGGTGACCGTGGGGGACCTGGTGCTCGATGTCATCCATTGCCCAGGGCACACGCCGGGCCACGTCATCTTCCATCACGCACCGTCGAAGCTCGCGCTGGTCGGCGATGTGCTGTTCCAGGGCTCCATCGGGCGCACCGATTTTCCCCGCGGCAACCATGGGGACCTGATCGAGTCGATCACGAAGAAGCTATGGCCGCTGGGCGGCGACACCGCCTTCGTGCCTGGGCATGGCGCCATGTCGACCTTTGCGCATGAGCGGGCGAGTAATCCCTTCGTGGGGGATCGGGCGGTCGGCACGTGAGATATCTGTTCTCGAGCGCCGGGCGGCCAGCATCCGCTGATTTTGGCTTTGCGTTATAAGACGCGGCACCCACCCGGTGCTTAAGGGTAAAAGCTACTGCGCCACCCCCGCCGAATCGCTCGTGACGGTCGTGATCGTGCCACTCTTCGTGGTATAGGGAATGCTGATCGCATAGCCGGCCAGCCCGAGCAGAATGATCCAGGTGGTCATGATGCCGACCCCGCGGAGCGGATGCGCTGTCTGCTTGTCCATGCCGAACGGATGCAGCACGCGGCCGAGTATATATATAATGCCTGCCGCCCACAGCCATGTCTGGGTTCCGCGGGCGAGCTCGATCAGGGCAATCAGGATCAGCACCAGTGGTGTATATTCGGCGAAGTTGAGATGGGCGCGCATGCGGGCCACCAGCAGCGTATTGCCGCCGTCGCCGGTGAGCACTTTGGCCTTGAGCCGAATCGCCACGATGCGTACCGCAAGCCAGATGTTCACGATCGCGGCAGCGCCCGCGATAGTCAGTGTGATAGGCAGGATCATCTTCCCCTCCGTGATAGATCGGAGGTTGATCTGGCAGGTCGCACCCATACTTGCAACGCGGAGCGAAATCGCTATAGGTCGCGCGCTCGCGACGAGCCCGGCCATAGCGTGACGGGCGCTCGTCGCTTTATTTATTTTGATTTATCTAGTTAGGAATAGGTGCCGACATGGCCGTCCCCAAGAGAAAGACCTCGCCCTCGAAGCGCAACATGCGCCGCAGCCACGACGCGCTGCCGGTCGAGGCCTTTCAGGAATGCCCGAATTGCGGTGAGCTGAAGCGCCCGCACAATCTGTGCAACGCCTGCGGCCATTATAACGGTCGCGAGATCATTTCCGTCGAGGCCTGATCGGGCCATAGGGGGCAATGATTGTGGACAAGGCGCCGCGAATCGCACTCGACGCGATGGGCGGCGACGGCGGGCCGGCGACGATGATCGCCGGCGCTGCAATCGCCCGTGAACGCGATTCGGCGCTCAGCTTCACGCTGTTTGGGGATGAGGCTGCGATTCGGGCTGAATTGCTGCGCCACCCTATCCTGTCTGACTCGATCGTCGTCCATTGTGACGATGTCATCACCGGGGACGATCGGCCCAGCCAGGCGATCCGGCGGACCAAGTCCAGTTCGATGGGCGCAGCCATCCTTGCCGTGAA
The DNA here is from genome assembly GCF_056401045.1 of Rhizorhabdus sp. P4_G6. Classification (NCBI taxonomy): domain Bacteria; kingdom Pseudomonadati; phylum Pseudomonadota; class Alphaproteobacteria; order Sphingomonadales; family Rhizorhabdaceae; genus Rhizorhabdus; species Rhizorhabdus sp. P4_G6. The sequence goes on from NZ_JBFUKC010000011.1 coordinate 91,736, forward strand.
GGCGGGGGAGGCTTCTGCTGCGCTGTCCGCGGGCAATACCGGTGCGCTGATGGCAATCGCCAAACTCTCGCTCAGGACGATGCACGGCATCGACCGGCCGGCGCTGGCCGCCTTGTTGCCGACCCTCGGCGACAATGACCTGGTCATGCTCGATCTCGGCGCGAACACCGACTGCGATTCCCGCAACCTCGTCGAGTTCGCGGTGATGGGTGCGGCTTATTCGCGCGTTGCGGTGGGCGTGCAATGTCCCCGCGTCCGGCTGCTGAACATCGGTACCGAAGAGCTGAAGGGCACAGGCGAGCTCAAGGACGCCGCCGCGACACTGCGCGAGCAGACCAGCGGCGAATGGCGGTTCGATGGCTTCATCGAAGCGGACAGGCTGGGCCGCGGCGAGGTCGATGTCGTGGTGAGCGACGGCTTCTCGGGCAATATCGCGCTGAAGTCGATCGAAGGCACGGCGCGATTCATCACCGATCTGCTCAAGCGCGCCTTTTCCAGCTCGATCCGGTCGAAGGCGGGCTTCCTGCTGTCCAAGCCGGCATTCGCGCTGCTGCGCCATCATCTCGACCCCAATAATCACAACGGCGCGGTCTTCCTCGGGCTCAACGGCCTGGTCGTCAAAAGCCATGGCGGCGCCGATGCGAACGGCACCGCCAATGCCATCGGCGTGGCGGTCAAGATCGCGCGGGACGACATCACCCGTCGGATCACCGAGGATCTCGAGCATTTCCGCAGCCGGACCATAGAACGGGAAGACGTAGCGTGACCGTGGAATCGATGCGCCGCGCTGTCATCATCGGCACCGGCTCCGCCTTGCCGCGTCGCTATGTCACCAATGCTGAGCTGGCGGAGATGGTCGACACGTCCGACGAGTGGATCGTCGAGCGCACCGGCATCCATGGCCGCTATATCGCCGGCGATGGCGAGACGACCGCCAGCCTCGCTTCCGAAGCGGCGCGCAATGCGATCGAGGCGGCGGGCATCACCCCCGCCGACATCGGGCTGATCATCCTCGCCACCGCGACGCCCGACCAGACCTTTCCCGCATCGGCCACGATCGTGCAGACGGCGCTCGGCATCGACGATTGCATCGCATTCGACGTGCAGGCGGTGTGCTCGGGCTTCCTCTACGGCCTCACCGTGGCCGACAGCATGATTCGCAGCGGAGCGGCCGACTACGCGCTCGTCATCGGCGCCGAGACGTTCAGCCGCATCCTCGACTGGGAGGATCGCGCCACCTGCGTGCTGTTCGGTGACGGCGCCGGAGCGGTCGTACTGAAGGCCGAGGATGGCGTGCGGGGAATTCTCTCCGCCAAGCTCCACGCCGATGGCCGGCATAATCAGCTGCTCTATGTCGATGGCGGGCCGTCCACGACCCAGACGGTCGGCAAGCTGCGCATGAAGGGGCAGGAGGTGTTCCGCCACGCGGTGACCAACCTCGCCAGCGTGCTGCGCGAGGTGATGGCCACCGCCGGCCTCGAGGTTTCAGATATCGACTGGCTGGTCCCGCACCAGGCCAACCGCCGAATACTCGACGCCACCGCCCGGAAACTGGGCCTCGCCCCGGAGCGGGTGATCGTCACGGTCGACAGGCATGCCAACACCTCGGCCGCTTCGGTACCGCTCGCGCTCGATGCGGGCGTCCGCGACGGCAGGGTCAAGCGGGGTGACTTGCTGGTGCTGGAGGCGATGGGCGGAGGCTTCACATGGGGCGCCGCCGCGATCCGCTATTGAAGCCCTTGTAAAACGCCTTTGATTCGCTTCGCCTTAACCGTAAGGTACGCGATACTCACTGTGTTTGGGGGCTGTATGGCGTTGGATCGGGGGACATTGACGCGCGCGGATCTGTCGGAGGAAGTGCATCGCGAAATCGGCTTGTCGCGGGCGGACTCGGCATCTGTGGTCGAGCAGGTGCTCGAACATATGTGCTGTGCGCTGGCCAAGGGCGAGAATGTGAAGATTTCCGGTTTCGGCAGCTTCATCCTGCGCGAAAAGGGAGAGCGCGTCGGGCGTAATCCCAAGACGGGTATCGAAGTGCCGATTGCGCCGCGTCGCGTGCTGACCTTCCGGGCCAGCCAGATGCTCCGCGATAGGATTGTTGCAGGAAATTAAGGCGGCGTTCCAATGAGTTCGGGCGGAGATAAGGCCGAGGATGCATTCCGCACTATCGGCGAACTTTCGGCTGAGCTCGGCATCCAGCAGCACATTTTGCGCTATTGGGAAACGCGCTTTCCGCAACTGCGTCCACTCCAGCGGGCTGGCAATCGGCGCTATTATCGCCCGGCCGATGCGGCATTGGTCCGGCGCATCCACAGCCTGCTCAACGAGCAGGGCTACACGATTCGCGGCGTGCAGAAGCTGCTCGGCCAGAAGTCGTCCGTCGAGCCCGAGGCGCCTGCGCCGCCTTCGCCCATAGCGCCGCAACCGGTGCTGGTGGTCAGCCAGTCCAGCCTGCCGTTCCCCGTTCGAGCCGAACTGATGGCGATTCGCGAATCGCTGATCCAGGCGCTGGCAGCGGATATGGATTGATCTTGCCCCGCGACCACTTCGGGGCGTGAACGCCTAGTTTCGGTCGGGCCCCAGCGCGGGATCAAGATCCCTGGGCCGCACGAACAGCGACAACTGCCCGGTGTTCGGCCGGACATCTTGCCAATGATCGACATCGAAGCTGATCTCGGCGATGCTGGCGGTAGGGAATTTCTCCTCGACCTGATCGCGGGCGTCGTCGCCCGGCTTGTCAGGCACCATCATCAGCACCAAGTCCTCGAGGCCGGGGTTATGACCAACCAGCAGCAGGAAGTCATGTCGGTCGTCGGCTTCGTGAACGACGTCCAGCAACGAGACGGCCGAGGCGAGATAGATGCGCTTGTCCCAGGCCGGGGCGGGGAGTTCACCGGCGCCCTCGGCCAGATACTCGATGGTTTCGACAACCCTGATGGCCGGCGAGGCGACGATATGATCGAAATAGACGTGATGTGTGCGGAGATATTCGCCGACCCGTTGGGCGGCACGTTTGCCCTTCGCATTGAGAGGCCGATCGAAATCGCGCGATACCGGGTCGTCCCAGCCCGATTTCGCGTGGCGCAACAGCATAAGCTTCTTCACTATTCCGGCGCCCTCCCTCGGTCTCGATCAGGTGATGCCCGAAAGATGCGACGGAAGAAAGGGCGGCGTCGGCGCATTTTCGCGGGCCGCGACTCGCGCCACGGCCTCGTCCAGCGTGACCCTCAGAACCGGTACGCCGCCAGGAAACGCCTCCAGCAGGCGTGACGGCGCGGCAGCGCCGAGCAGCACGAAATGGCCGCGATCGGCGGCACTGCGGATCAATCGGCCGAACGCCTGGCGCAGCCGCGCGCGCACGATCCGGTCGTCGAAGACGGATCCCCCGCCGGCGGCCTTGCGCGCCGCGTGCAGGACGGTCGGGCGGGGCCAGGGAATTCCCTCCATCACCACCAGTCGCAACGAATCGCCGGGTACGTCGACCCCGTCGCGCAAGGCATCGGTCCCGAGCAGCGACGCGTGGGGATCGTCGCGGAAGATGTCGACCAGCGTACCTGTGTCGATCGGATCGACATGCTGGGCGTATAGCGGCAGGCCGTCGCGCGCGAGCCGGTCGGCGATGCGGGCGTGGACGGCGCGCAGCCGCGATATCGCGGTAAACAGGCCCAGCGTGCCGCCGCCTGCTGCCGCGATCAGCCGGTGATAGGCCTGGCCGAGCTGGGCGACATCGCCGCGCTTCAGATCGGTGACGACCAGCACCTCGGCATGATTGGCATAGTCGAACGGGCTGGGCACCGCGACATGGCGGGGCGCATGGTCGAGATGGGCGGCGCCGCTTCGGGCATCGGCAATCGCCCAGTCCTCGCCGTCGCGCAGCGTCGCCGACGTGACAAGCACGCCGTGCGCGGGCTTGAGCACCGTTTCCGCCAGCGGACGGGCCGGGTCGAGCCAGTGGCGGTGCAGGCCGATGTCATATTCGCGGCCCTCGCCCCTATCGACCGCCAGCCAATCGACGAAGTCGGGATCGAGCGGGCCACCGAGTCGTGCAAGCATCGAAATCCACGCGGCGACCAACTGGCCGCGCTGGGTAAGGCCGGCGATGGCGCCCTCGATCCGCGCCCGTGCCTGTCCATCCAGCCAGTCGGGCGCGTCGTCCATCACGGCCGCCAGCCGCTGCTTCAGCCGCGCCATCGGCCGCATCAGCGATTCGAGCGCCTCGATCGCCGGCTGTGCCGCTTCGATCAGTTCGGGGCCGGGCTCCCCGACGTCGGTTTCGAGTCCATAGCCGGCGTCCTGCGCGCTCGCTCGCGCATAGACCGTCGCGCGCACCGCCGCGAGCAGGCGCTCGACCGGCCCGAGCGGCAGATTTTCTGCCATCCGGCCCAGCCAGCCATCGGCCGGCAGCTGCGTTGCGGCGGCCGATGCCACCTCGATCGCCAGCGCGCCTTCGTCATCATAGCTCGCCACGTCTGACAACCGCGCTGCGAGGCCGCGCCGCCGGCCGCGCGCCTTGGACTCCGGGCCGATGATCCAGCGGCGCAGCTCGATGGCTTCCTGGCCCGTCAGCGCGGCGGCGAACGTCGAATCGGCGGCGTCGAACAGGTGATGGCCCTCGTCGAAGATGATCCGGCCAAGCGGGTGGCCTTCATCGGTGCGGCGCTGGGCCAGGATCATCACCAGCGCGTGATTGGCGATGACGATCTCGGCCGACTCCGATGCTCGCGCAGCGCGTTCGATGAAGCATTTCCGGTAATGCGGGCAGCCGGCATAGACGCATTCGCCGCGCCGGTCGGTCAGCGCAGTGGACCCCGCACGGCGGAACAGCGTGGTTAGCCAGCCGGGCAGGTCGCCGCCGACCATGTCGCCATCGCGGCTATATTGCGCCCAGCGCGCGACCAGCTGGGCCAGCACGGCCGCCCGGTTCTGGAAGCCGCCCTGCAGCGCATCCTCCAGGTTCAGCAGGCAGAGATAATTTTCGCGGCCCTTGCGGACCACCACCTTCTGCCGCCGTTCCAGCGCGTCGGGGAACAGCCGCTTGGTCTCCTGGTCCAGCTGGCGCTGCAGTGCCTTGGTGTAGGTCGAGATCCACACCCCGCCGCCGGACTGCTGGGCCCAGAGCGAGGCCGGGGCGAGATAGCCGAGCGTCTTGCCGATGCCGGTGCCGGCCTCGGCCAGCACCATGTTCGGGCGGCCATCACCGGTTCGCGGATCGAAGGCCCGGGCGTTGACGGCGGCATAATGGCGCTGCCCCTCGCGGATCTCCGCGCCGTTGCCGACCAGCGCGGCAAGCCGATCGAGCGTTTCCTCCTCGCCCAGCATCACGTTGCGCGGCTGCGGGCGCGGCGCGGCCTCGTCCCATTCGGGCAACCGGGCGAACAGGCCACGCTCGGGCTTCGCCGGCGCGCGCAGTGCCTGGCTTATCGCGGCCGTCCAGGGCCAGCGCAGCCGTCCGAGCGACAGCGCGCTGTTCCAGGCGCCCTTGCGTTCGGCCCAGCCGTCGGGCTCCGCCATCCGCGCGAGCAGGGCACGGGCCGCTTCGAGCAGGAATGCCGGCGCGCGCGCATCGTCAGTCGGAGGCGGCAGGTTCAACGCGCGGGCGAGCCCGGCCGGAGTCGGTACGGCGAAGCGCGCCGGATGCACGAAGGCGAACAGCTCGAGCAGATCGAGGCCGGAAAACTCTGCGATTCCCAGCCGGGTTGCGGTGACCGCGGCGTTGAGCACGATCATCGGCGTCTCGGCCGCGCGCGCCGCCGCCTCGCCCCGCCCGATCCCGCGAACCTCGCCGTCCGGAGAGGCGATCCATATGCCGCCATGGGTGGCGTGGAGCGCGGGATAGGGCAGGGGAGCGGACATTCGCGGCGAATGTAGGGGATCGGGAACGATAGGGGAACAGGTGTCACGCCCCGTTCGTCCGAAAACGCGGATCTCGCGCTGGCCTGCTGCATCCAACGTCGGCCTTCACGCGAAGGCGGCAAGTCCCGGAGCTGGCCTCCCGCTGGCATGATGGTTGTTTTTTGCCGGCCCATCCCGCTACAGACGCGCGATCATGTCAGACAGCATCACTCCCGCCCAGCTGCGCGAAGCCGCGCTCGTATCCAAGGCCTGGCCCTATGAAGAGGCGCGCAAGCTGCTCAAGCGCTACGATAAGGGCGCGCCGGACAAGGGTCATGTGCTGTTCGAGACCGGCTATGGCCCGTCGGGCCTGCCGCATATCGGCACCTTCAACGAGGTGCTGCGCACCACCATGGTGCGCCACGCCTATGAGGAGCTGTCGGACATACCGACCCGGCTGATCGCGTTCAGCGACGATATGGACGGCCTGCGCAAGGTGCCCGACAATGTCCCGAACCAGGCGATGCTGACCGAATATCTCGGCAAACCGCTGACCAAGATCCCCGATCCGTTCGGGAAATATGAGAGTTTCGCGCATCACAACAATGCGATGCTGCGGCAGTTTCTCGACCAGTTCGGGTTCGAATATGACTTTCGCTCCTCGACCGAAGCCTATGAGGGCGGCGCGTTCGACGAGGCGCTGAAGGGCATCCTGCGCCATTATGACGCGATCATGGGCGTGATGTTGCCGACCCTGCGCAAGGAGCGGCAGGCGACCTATTCGCCGGTGCTGCCGATCAGCCCGAGGACCGGCATTGTCCTGCAGGTGCCGGTCGAGGTGGTCGACGCCGAGGCCGGGCTGATCCGCTTCCTGGACGAGGGTGAAACCATCACCCAGTCGATCCTGGGCGGCAAGGCGAAGCTCCAGTGGAAGGTGGACTGGGCGATGCGCTGGGTCGCATTGGGCGTCGACTATGAGATGTCGGGCAAGGACCTGATCGATTCGGTGACCCAGTCGTCGAAGATCGCGCGCGTGCTCGGCGCGCGGCCGCCCGAGGGCTTCAACTATGAAATGTTCCTCGACGAGAAGGGCGAGAAGATCTCGAAGTCGAAGGGCAACGGCCTGAGCCTCGACCAATGGCTGACCTATGGCCCGCAGGAGAGCCTCGCCTTCTACGCCTATCGCGAGCCCAAGAAGGCCAAGCAGCTCCACATGGGGGTGATCCCGCGCGCAGTGGACGAATATTGGCAGTTCCGCGGCAATTATCCCGCCCAGCCGATCGAACAGAAGCTCGGCAATCCGGTCCACCACATCCATCATGGCCAATTACCCGAGGGTGAACTGCCGGTGACCTTCGGGTTGCTGCTCAACCTGGTCGGGGTGATGGGCGATGCGTCGAAGGAGCAGGTCTGGGGCTATCTGGCCAACTATGTCCCCGATGCGGATTCGGCTCGATATCCGGAACTCGACCGGCTGATCGGCCATGCGCTCGCCTATCATCGTGATTTCGTCGCGCCGACGCTGAAGCGCCGCAAGCCTGCGGACAACGAAGCGGCGGCGCTGCGCGCGCTCGATGCGAAGCTCGCCGAGATGCCGGCCGCCGCATCCGCCGAGGATATCCAGAACGAGGTCTATGCGATCGGCAAGGACGAGACCTATGGCTTCGCCTCGTTGCGCGACTGGTTCAAGGCGCTCTACGAAACCTTGCTGGGCGCCGAGCAGGGGCCGCGCATGGGCAGTTTCATAGCGCTGTACGGCATCGCCAACAGCCGCAAGCTGATCGCCGAAGCCCTCGCCTAGATTTTTGGTATAGGTTGAAACCCTTAGCACTTCCTAAGCGTTTCGCATCCGGTCCATCCCCTTTCGGACTGGCATGGCGTGGCAACGCGCATGTCGGTCGCGCCGTTGCGTATCATGCGGCGCGGCCACGGAGGATGGACACAAAACCTCCCGTTCCGTCATGCTGAACTGATTTCAGCATCCACTCTTCCACAGGAGAATGCTCCCAAGTGGAGGAGTAGATCCTGAAACAAGTTCAGGATGACGAAGGAGGATAACAGCCTCCTGCGGAGGCGGCTACCGAGTGGTCTCGATCCAGGCGTCGATCTTCGCCTCGAACACGGTCATGGGCAGCGCGCCGCTGTCGAGCACCTGGGCATGGAAGGCGTGCGGATCGAACTTGGCGCCGAGCGCCTTCTGCGCCAGCGCTTTCTCCTTGAGGATCGTCAGCGCGCCGATCTTGTAGGCGAGCGCCTGGCCGGGGATGGCGATGTAGCGCTCGACCTCGGCGGTCGCGTCGCTCTTACCGATGTTCGAGTGACTGAGCATATAGCCGATCGCCTGGTCGCGCGTCCAACCCTTGGCGTGGATGCCGGTGTCGACCACCAGCCGCATCGCCCGCAACATCTCGTCTGACAGGCCGCCGAACCGCTGATAGGGATCGGTCTCCATGCCGAGCTCCTTCCACAGCGTCTCGGCATAGAGCGCCCAGCCTTCGACGAAGGCGGTGTTGCCGCCGAAGCGCATGAACGCCGGGAGCGCCTCATTCTCCTGCGCGAGGCTCAGCTGGAAGTGATGCCCCGGCACCGCTTCGTGGAGGTAGAGCGTCTCCATGCCCGGCGTGGTGCGCGATTTCAGGTCGTAGGTGTTGTAGTAGAAGGTACCGGGCCGCGACCCATCGGGCGTGCCCTGCTGGTAGCTTCCGCCGGCTTCGGTCTTTTCACGATAGGGCTCGACCGCCTTGATCTCGAGCGGGGTCTTGGGGATCAGCGAGAACTGCTCGCGGACGCGCTGGTCGACCCGCTTGCCGATCCGGAAATATTCGTCGCGCAACCACGCCGCGCTGGCCGGCTGGAATTTGGGATCGTCGCGGAGGTAGATGAAGAATGTGGCAAGGCTGCCCTTGTAGCCGACCTGCGTCTTGATCCTCTCCATCTCGCCGGTGATCCGCGCCACCTCCTTGAGTCCGAGCTGGTGGACGTCCTCGGCCTTGAGCGGCAGCGTCGTATTGGCCTCGATCAGATAGGCATAGAGCTTGTCGCCGCCCTTCATGCCCGAGAGCCCGACGCTGTCGCGCGCCACCGGCAGATATTCGCTCTTCAGGAAATCGCGGAAGCGGATGTAGGCGGGCCTGATGCCGTCGCGTATGACGGCGGTGGTCTCGGCCCGCAATCGTGCCTGGTCGGCAGGCGGGATCGCCTCTGGAAATTTGGCGACCGGCCCATAGAAGGTCGAGCCTTCGACCCCCTGCGCGATCTGCAGGTCGAGCTGGTCGATCATGTTGCTGACCACCAGCTTCGGTTCGACGACGCCCGATTTCATCCCTTCACGGAAGCGCGCTATCCACAGGTCGATCTTGGCGACATAGGCGCGGTGCCGCTTCAGGTTGTTCTCATAGTCCGCCACCGTCTTGAACGGCGCGGCACCTTCGCCCGAAGCGAAGCCCGGATAGGCGGTGTGGAAGCCGGAAAAATGGTCGACCGGCTGGACTGCGGTGACGGCCAGCAGTTCGGGCGACAGCCCTTCGAGGCCGAGCCTGGTCTGCCATTCGAACACGTCATAGGCGATCTGGTTGGTAGCGGTCAGACGCTTGCGGTCGATCCGCTTGAGCGCGGCGAGGTCGGCTTCCCCGGCGAGGCGCTCGGCCTCGAAATAGGCATCGGTGCCGAAGTCGCCGAGGCGATCGGCATAGCGCATGTCACCGCGGTAGATGGCGCTCAGCGGATTGCGCTTCAGCGAGCCCTCGTCGCTGTCGTGGAATAGCTTGAGGAGGGCGGCGTCCTCGGCGGATGCTGCCGGCATCACCGGCTGTGCGGAGGGCGCGGGAGGCGCGGCGAAGGCGGGCGTGGACATCGCAGCGAGGGCGGTCGCGGCGATGAGAATCGATCTGATCGACATGGGGAGAAAGCATCCTGAATCGGGGGTGTTCCTGTACTATTCTCCCAATACAGTTGATGCAAGAAGCCCGGGCGTTTCCACCCGGGCTGCCTGTGCCGCTCTTACCAGAAGAAGCCGTTGTGGACTTCCAGGACTCGACCGGTGCGAACATTTACCAGCACCACGTCATTGCCGTAGCGCACCCAGCGATTATAGCCGCTCGTGCGCGGCAGGCGATAACGCCACGGGTCCGAAATCACGTAGCGGGCGCTATAATAATGCGGCTGGAAGCGATATCCGGCCGCGACCGGGCGATAGACATAGCCGCGGGGGCCTATATAGGCTGGCCGGCGATAGGCTTCGCGATGCGTGCGACGATAGTCGCGCCAGTCCTCGCGCGCTTCGCGGCGGGCATCTCGCAGGTCCTCGCGCGCCTCGCGCACATCGCGTCGATCGCCGTATCGCTGCGCATCGCGCAGATCCTGGCGCTGCTCACGAACCTCGCGCTGGCTTTGGCGGACCTCGCCCATCGATTGGGCCTGAACCATCGACGGGATGGCGACCGCTGCTATCAGGGCCAATATCACCGGTTTACGCATCGGATCTCTCCTTCACTTCCGAAACTGTGCCGCGGTTCGAACATGGCAGTGCCGCGACGGTTCCGGTGTCGCATGGCCGGCCTGAACCCGACGGGAATGCGATTGTTAGCGAAATGAAAGGATGGGGGTGGCCGTGTCGTAATCCCTGGCTTCGTCCAAACCGAAAGGCCCGGCGACATCGCTGCCGCCGGGCCTCCTCGGCCACTCTCCTTGCCGAACCCTCTAGAAGAAGAAGGAGTAGATGATGTCCACGATCTCGCCGGTTCGGATATCGACCAGCGCTACATCGTCGAAATAGCGGACCCAACGATAGTCGCCATAAGCCGGGGGCAGGCGGTAGTAGAAGGGATCGTCAATCCAGTAGCTCGAGCTGTAGACCCAGGGATCGAAGCGATAGCCGGGCGACCAGCGCCGATAGCTGTAGCCATAATGGCCTTGATAGCGCGGCAGCCGGTAGATGTTGCGATTATGGTTGCGGTAATCCTGCCAGCCGTACCGGCGGTCGTTACGCCAATCCCGGTTCCAGCTGCGATCGTTGCGGCCGTTCCAGTCCCGCCGGTCGGTCGTCCAGCGGCGATTGCCGTCGAAGCGTCCGTCCCGGTCCCAGTTGCGGTCGCGATCGACGGTGCGGACACCATCACGATCGCCGCGGCGGCCATCGCGGTTCCAGTCGCGGCGTTCGACACTGCGACGATCGACCTCGTTGCCTCGTACCACCTCATTGTTGCGGGCCATGGCCTCCCGGCGCTGTTCCCATCCGCGCGCGCCATCCGCACGGGCCGCGCGATCACGCGCCACGTTGTCGATCCGCGCCTCCGCCGCGCGTGGCGACAGGGTGGGCCGTTCGACGGCTGGGCGCTCCACGGCACGCGCTTCGGAGCGCTGCTGGAAAACTTCTCGGCGCGACTCGGCCGGTGCCGCCGCGGGCCGATCGCCGCCGCCGCGTTGCCAGCCGCCCTCGCGGCCGCCGCGCTGCCAGCCACCGCCCTGCTCGCCACCGCGATCACGGCCGCGTTCCTGGGCCTGTGCCGCAATCGGCGTCAGCATCGCCGCGCCCAGCAACAAGCCGATCATGGTCCTCGAAAGGTTACGCATCGGAACTACTCTCCACATGGGCGGCCAGATGCCGACCTCTTTCCGTGTTGCTACGCCTTGTCGACTGAGTCCCGGCTGAACCCGATCGTCAGCAAGCAGAAAGAATCGGGAACTCAGCCACCAGCCTTTCCGGCAAGCGCCGGTATGGCACGCGCGGCGTCGGCGGGATCGATGCCGGGTGGCGGCGCCGCCGCTATCGTCTCGCCGCCGGCAAGGACGCGGCCAGCACGCCGCACGGCGCGGCGAATGCGCGGATAGGTGCCGCACCGGCAGAGATTCGTCATCGCCCCGTCGATCTCGGCGTCGGTCGGGCTATGGTTCTTTTCCAGGAGCGCGGCTGCCGCCATGATCATGCCGGACTGGCAATATCCGCATTGCGGCAGGTTTTCCGCCACCCAGGCCTGTTGCACGGCATGGCTGCGATCGAGCGACAGCGCCTCGATGGTCGTGACGAAGCTGCCTTCGATCGAGCCGATCGGCACCTGACAGGAGCGCACCGCCGCCCCGTCGACATGCACGGTGCAGGCACCGCAGAGCCCGGCGCCGCAGCCATATTTGGTGCCGGTCAGGTTCGATGCATCGCGCAACGCCCAGAGCAGCGGGGTCGCAGGGTCCATCTTATAGTGGATCGGCTGGCCGTTGACGGTGAATCTTGTCATGCCCCGTCATAGCGGAAGCTGGCGGCTGCACAGCGCAAAAAAACGCAGCGAGGCTTGAAGAATCAAAGGGCCACTGGTAGGGGCGGCGCTTCACGGCGCGGAAGGACTTTCGCGGCGACACGCTGTTTTGCGTTGAAGCTGGAGACACCGTCGGATCGGCGGCGTGGATGGTTGGCTCCGCAAATGATTGGAGAATTGGGTTTTTTATGCAGATCATCGTTCGCGATAACAATGTCGACCAGGCGCTGCGCGCACTCAAGAAGAAGCTGCAGCGCGAGGGTGTCTATCGCGAGATGAAGCTGCGCCGCCATTATGAAAAGCCGTCGGAAAAGCGTGCGCGCGAACGCGCCGCCGCCATCCGCCGCGCCCGCAAGCTCGAGCGCAAGCGCATGGAGCGCGACGGCGTCCGGTAAGATAGTGGCGTAACCGGCGCCCGGGCCCGCCGGGCGGCGGCAGTTCATAAATGCTAGAGAGAGCGAGCCGCCTATGTCGGAAGTGACCGCCGTTCCCCTTCGTCCGATCACGAAGGGTTCGCTCGTCAAGCTATGGATCGGCGTAGCGGCAGTGATCGCGATCGCCATTTTCGCGGCCTATCAGGGCACGGCCAAGCAGGTCGCGATGGCAACGTCGCCCGACGAATTTCTCGCGAACAACGGCAAGCAGAGCGGCGTCGTGACGCTCCCCTCCGGCCTCCAGTACGAGATTCTCAAGGAAGGCAGCGGTCCCAAGCCCGGTCCGAGCGACGTCGTGCTCGTCGATTATGAGGGCAAGCTCGCCAACGGCGAGGTGTTCGACTCGAGCGCCCGCCATGGTGGCCCGCAGCCGCTGCCGCTTCAGGGCATGATCCCGGGCTGGACCGAGGGACTGCAGCTGATGAACACCGGTTCCAAATATCGTTTCTGGATGCCTCCGGCACTCGGCTTCGGCGAGACGGGTGCGCCGCCGAAGATTCCCGGCAACGCGCTGGTCAGCTTCGACGTGACGTTGAACGCGATCATGCCGCCGCAGGCTCTGGGGATGGGCGGGATGCCGCCGGGCCATGGCGGGATGTAGTCCGCCAGGTTCCAGGACTAGGATAGGAGAGGATGGGGTCGCAGCGATGCGGCCCCATTCTTTTTGGGCTGGTGGATAAAACGGCCCGTCCATCGCCCCGGCTTCTGCGAGGGTGACGGCCCTGGAGTCGAAACTGCTCACCTTGAATCGCCATCCCAGCGAAAGCTGGGATCTCACTTCTTGCTACCCTGCTGAAGATAAGGGAGATTCCAGCGTTCGCTGGAATGACGCTGCGGTTGGATGTGAATGAACTCGAGTCTAGGCTCGGGGATGATGGCGGGGTGGGCGAGCTTGCAGGATTTCGGGGACGGCCGCTCGCCGTCCAGGCTCGCCCGCTACTCCGCACTGCGCTTGGCGCGCTCCTCCAGGAAAACCTTGATCATCGCCACGATCGGATCGGCCATGGCGAGTCCGACGACGCCGAACAAGGTGCCGAACAGCAGCTGTGCGGCAAGGATGAGCGCCGGGGCCAGGTCGACCGAGCGGCGCGCGACCCACGGAACGATGATGTTGCCGTCGATCATCTGGACCGCGACATAGATGATGATCGCCCAGATGCCGGTGTCGACACCGGCGGAAAAGCCGACCAGGATGATCAGCACCCCCGATATGATCGAACCGATATTGGGCAGGAAGGCGAGGATGCCGGTCAGCAGGCCGAGCAGCGCCGCCATCGGCACGCCCGCGATCGACAGCGCGATGCCGGTGCCGAAACCCTCCACTCCCATGCCGATCAGCCGGCCGAACATAAGCCGGCGCAGGGTGTAGCCCATCCGCTCGGAGGTCGCGTAGAAGTCGGCGCGGCGGTGGATCGGTAGCAGCCAGGCGAAGCCTCGCTCGTACAGCCGGGGTTCCGCGGCGATGAACACGCCGAGGACCAGGATCATCGCCATGCTCGAGACCGCGCCGAGCGCGCTGCCGACCCAGGAGGTCAGCCGGTCGAAGGACCCCATCAACTCGCTGGTGATAGCCTGGCCGCCACCTGTCTTGGGCAGCATGCCGCGGGCCTGCGCCCATTCCAGAACGCGAGTAAGCTGCGACTCGACGACCAGTCGCAGCGCTTCGAACTGCCCGGCGATTTGTGAGCCGGCGAAATACATCGTCCAACCGAGGAAGGCGACGACGCCGACGCAGGTGATCAACAGCCGCCACCCGCGCGGAATCGGCAGGACGCGGCCGAGCAGGCGGGTGCCGCCATCGAGCATGGTTGCGAAGACCACGGCCGCAAACACCAGCAGCAGGGGCTGGACGAGCAGTACGACCAGCGCGATCGCACAGGCCAGACCTAGCCAAACCGCGGCCTTGTGCAGCTCGTGGACGGTCGTTGCCGAGCGGCTGTCTGATGGACCGGGCTGCTCGACCTTGCGGCCCGCCATGGGCTTAGCGTTCCTCGCGCTGCGGATGGAGGCTGGTGCCCGCGCGGCCACCGCGCAGCGCCGAGAACCAGCTCAGCGGGTTCCAAAGCTTGGTCGTGCCGTCGAGCGAGAAGGTGATGAACTCGGCGCGGCCGCCGATATTCTCGAACGGCACCGGGCCGTCGAGCCCGTTGCGATAGGCTGGCACGCGGCTGTCGGCCGACTGGTCGCGATTGTCCCCCATCACGAAAATATGGTCTGCCGGGATGGTGATCGCGGGATAATCGTCGATCTCGGGCATATAGCCCAGATCGATCGTATCGTAGCTGCGGCCGTTGGGTAGCGTTTCGCGGAAGCGCGGCAACGCGCAATAGAGCTTGCCGTCGGGCCCGGTCATCCGGAAGCGGGCGACCTCATATTGGTCGCAGGGCACATTGGCATCGACCGCGATCATCGCCGGCGCCTCGGGCATGCGCTTGACCGGCACGCCGTTGAGCACGACCACCCCGCCGCGGACTTCGAGCCGGTCGCCGGGCAGGCCGATCACGCGCTTGATGAAATCGGTGTCTGCCTGGGGCGGCTTGAGAATGACGATGTCACCGCGTTCGGGCAGGCGGCCGAACAGCCGGCCGCGCAGAAAGGGCAGCACATGGAAGCTGGGCGACACATAGGACCAGCCATAGGGATATTTGGTCACCACCAGCCGGTCGCCGGTGATCAGTGTCGGCATCATCGATTCGGACGGGATGTAGAAGGGCTTCGCCACGAAGCTGTGGAAGCCGAGCACCGCCAGGATCAGCCAGAAGATACCGCGCGCCTCGGCGAGCCAGTCCGTACCCTGTTTCTTCGGGGCGGCCGGCGTTTCGACCGGGGCGGTGGACAGCTCGCTCGCATTGTCCATTTTATCACTCGGCTGATCGCTCACGCGACCCTCTCCTCAGAGCGGACGGGCATATAGGATAACGAACGCCTGCGCCCAGGGGTGATCGTCCGTCATGGTCAAATGTACGTCCACCGCGTGGCCCGGCGGCGTCAGCGCGTCAAGCCTTGCCTTGGCCCCTCCGGTCAAAACCAGGGTGGGGGCACCGCTCGGCAGGTTGGCGACACCGATATCCTTCATGAACACGCCAGCCTGGAAGCCGGTACCGACAGCCTTCGAAAAAGCCTCCTTGGCTGCGAATCGCTTGGCATAGGTGCCGCTACGGGTCAGCGGGCGCCGCTCGGCACGCGCATATTCGCGTTCGGTGAACACCCGATCGATGAAGCGCTGGCCGAATCGATCGAGCGACTTCTGGATTCGCTCGATATTACAGAGGTCGGAACCGATCCCGATGATCATATTATCCCTCCCATCGAGCGGAAAAGGGGATTCACCTCGCCTCGTCCATCAGCGCGCGCATGCGCTTCACGACCGGGCCCAGCCCTTCGAAGATCGCCTCGCCAATCAGGAAATGGCCGATGTTGAGCTCTGCAATCTGGGGGATGGCGGCCACCGGCACGACATTGTCGAAAGTCAGGCCGTGGCCCGCATGCGGTTCGATGCCGTTCTTGGCGGCTAGCGCAGCGGCGTCGGCGATACGGGCCAGCTGGGCGCTGCGCTCCTCGCCTTCGGCATGGGCGTAGCGGCCGGTGTGGAACTCGACGACCGGCGCCCCGAGCGACAGCGCCGCCTCGATCTGGCGGGGGTCGGGCTCGATGAACAGGCTGACGCGGATGCCGGCATCGCCGAGCCGCGCGATCAGCGGCTTCAGGTGATTATGCTGACCGGCTGCATTGAGCCCGCCCTCGGTCGTCAGTTCCTCGCGCCGCTCCGGCACGATGCACGCGGCATGGGGGCGATGCTTCAGCGCGAGCGCCACCATCTCCTCGGTCGCCGCCATCTCCATGTTGATCGGCAGCTGGATCGCGCCGATCAGCCGGCCGATATCCTCGTCGATGATATGGCGGCGATCCTCGCGAAGGTGCGCGGTTATGCCGTCGGCGCCGGCCTCGGTCGCAACCTGGGCGGCGCGAATGGGGTCGGGATAGAGCCCGCCGCGCGCGTTGCGGATCGTTGCGACATGGTCGATGTTGACCCCGAGGCGGAGCCGGTTCACGCCGCCACCGTGGCGCGGCTGCCCGGCTTCATCGCGGGGATCGCCGCCAGCTCGGGCGGCAGCGCATCGGCGGCATATGTCGGCACGTCCAGTCGGATCAGCGGATAGAAGGGCACGCCCAGGTCGGCGGTGCCGTTCGACCGGTCGACCAGCGACGCGGCTGCGATCACCTTGCCGCCAGCCTCCTCCACCGCCTTGATCGCTTCGCGGGACGACAGGCCGGTCGTGACCACATCCTCCATCAGCAGCACCTTCTGCCCGGGCTCGAGCCGGAAGCCACGGCGCAGGCCGAACACCCCTTCGGGCCGCTCGACGAACATCGCGTCGAGCCCAAGCGCGCGGCCCATCTCATGACCGGCGATGACGCCGCCCATCGCCGGGGAGACGACTGCGCCGAGCTGGATCTTGATCTTGTCGGGAATCCTGAAGGCCAGCGCCTCGGCGAGCCGCGCCGCCCGCGCAGGATTCATCAGCACCCGTGCGCACTGGAGATAGCGGGGGCTGCGCAGGCCCGAGGACAGGATGAAGTGTCCCTCCAGCAGCGCCTCGGCCGCCCGGAACTCCGCCAGCACATCGTCGTCCGTCATCATCTGAATCCCGCTTCCCGCTGCCGCTTTGCAGCATGAGGTCCAGATAGAGGTATGAGATAATCGCTTCAACCGCTTGCATTCGGCGCGAAGCGGTGCTTGAGGCACAGCGAAGCCGCGCCTATAAGGCGCTCGATTTCGTAGGGCCCGATAACAGGCAGGCGCGGATTCCAACGCGCTTCACGGGGGTAAGATGAAGACGTTCAAGACAATAATGATGGCGCTCTCGCTGGCTGCCGTACCATTGGCGGTCCAGGCTCAGGAAGCGGCACCGGCTCCGGCGCCCGCCGCAGCCGCTCCCGCTGCGGCGACGGCTCCCGCCGCGCCGGCCTTCGTGCACCGTGCGCCCGAAGCCGATATCGGACAGCCGATTCCCGGCGGCTACAAGATCCAGCCGCAGGTCACCGAGATCGGCGAGGACGCGCAGTGGTTCCATAATGTGCTGCTAGTGCCGCTGATCACCATCATTTCGATCTTCGTTCTGCTGCTGCTCGGCTGGGCTTCGTTCCGCTATCGCGCCAAGGCGCACCCGATCCCGTCGAAGACCTCGCACAACACGTTCATCGAGATCATCTGGACGCTTGTTCCAGTGCTGATCCTGCTGGTCATCGCGGTGCCTTCGATTCGGCTGCTCGCGCATCAATATTCACAGCCCAAGCCCGACCTGACGATCAAGGTGATCGGCAACCAGTGGTACTGGACCTATCAATATCCCGACAACGGCGATTTCGAGCTCGTCTCGAACATCCTGCCGGATGCGGAGGCCAAGAAGCGCGGCGAGCCCCGCCTGCTCGCGGTCGACGAGCGGGTCGTTGTGCCGGTGAATTCCGTCGTCAAAGTGATCGTCACCTCCAACGACGTGATCCACAGCTGGGCGGTCCCCGCTTTCTGGACGAAGATGGACGCGGTTCCCGGCCGCCTGAACGAAACCTGGTTCAAGGCTGATCGCGAAGGCCTCTATTATGGCCAGTGTTCGGAGCTGTGCGGCGCTCGCCACGGGTTCATGCC
The DNA here is from genome assembly GCF_056401045.1 of Rhizorhabdus sp. P4_G6. Lineage (NCBI taxonomy): Bacteria > Pseudomonadati > Pseudomonadota > Alphaproteobacteria > Sphingomonadales > Rhizorhabdaceae > Rhizorhabdus > Rhizorhabdus sp. P4_G6. The sequence continues at coordinate 109,897 of NZ_JBFUKC010000011.1, forward strand.
GATCGCAGTCGAGGTCGTCTCGAAGGACAAGTTCGCTGAATGGGTCCATTCGAAAGGCGGCAAGATGCCCGGCGAAGCGGCAGCCGCTCCGGCGCCCGCAGCCGCGGCACCTGCTGCCGCGCCGGCGTCGGATGCCGCAGCGCCGGGCGCCGCGCCCGCAACGCCAACCACGTCCCAGCCTGCGACCGCGCAGAAGTAAGGCAGACCGATGACAGATACCACCGCATCTCCGTCGCATTTCCAGGCGCATGAGGATCACGCCCATCATGACGCCGATCACAAGCCGGCATTCTTCCAGCGCTGGTTCATGTCGACGAACCACAAGGACATCGGCACGCTCTACCTGATCTTCGCGATCTTCGCGGGCATCGTCGGCGGCGGAATCTCGGGCCTGATGCGCGCAGAACTCGCGCATCCCGGCATCCAGTATCTGCAGACCTGGACCCATCTGATGGGCGGCGCTGCCGACATGGATACCGCGCTCCACATGTGGAACGTGCTGATCACCGCGCACGGCCTGATCATGGTGTTCTTCATGGTCATGCCGGCGATCATCGGCGGCTTCGGCAACTGGTTCGTGCCGATCATGATCGGCGCGCCCGACATGGCCTTCCCGCGGATGAACAATATCAGCTTCTGGCTGCTCGTTCCGGCGTTCACGCTGCTGCTGGGTTCGTCCTTCTTCTCGGGCGGCACCGGCCATGGCGCGGGCACCGGCTGGACGGTCTATGCGCCGCTGTCGACCAGCGGGTCGGCTGGTCCCTCGGTGGACATGGCGATCCTGTCGCTCCACCTCGCGGGCGCCTCGTCGATCCTCGGCGCGATCAACTTCATCACCACCATCTTCAACATGCGCGCACCGGGCATGACGCTCCACAAGATGCCGCTGTTCGTATGGTCGGTCCTCGTCACCGCCTTCCTGCTGCTGCTGGCGCTGCCGGTGCTGGCCGCGGCGATCACCATGCTGCTGACCGACCGCAACTTCGGCACGACCTTCTATGATGCGTCGGGCGGCGGCGATCCGGTGCTCTACCAGCACCTCTTCTGGTTCTTCGGCCACCCCGAAGTGTACATCATGATCCTGCCGGGCTTCGGCATCATCAGCCAGATCGTCTCGACCTTCTCGAAGAAGCCGGTGTTCGGCTATCTCGGCATGGCCTATGCGATGGTCGCGATCGGCGTGGTCGGCTTCGTCGTGTGGGCGCACCACATGTTCACGACTGGCCTCTCGGTCGACACCAAGATGTACTTCACCGCGGCGACGATGGTGATCGCGGTGCCGACCGGCATCAAGATCTTCTCGTGGATCGCGACGATGTGGGGCGGATCGATCAGCTTCAAGACCCCGATGCTGTGGGCGATCGGCTTCATCTTCATGTTCACGGTCGGCGGCGTCACCGGCGTCGTGCTCGCGAACGGCGGCGTCGATAACTATATGCACGACACCTATTATGTCGTCGCCCACTTCCACTATGTGCTGTCGCTCGGCGCGGTGTTCTCGCTGTTCGCGGCCTTCTACTACTGGTTCGGCAAGATGTCGGGCCGCATGTACAACGAGTTCCTGGGCCAGGTTCACTTCTGGCTGTTCTTCGTCGGCGTGAACGTCCTGTTCTTCCCGATGCACTTCCTGGGTCTCGACGGCATGCCGCGCCGCATCCCCGATTATCCGGATGCGTTCGCCAAGTGGAACGCGCTCGCCAGCCACGGCTACGAGATCATGGCCTTCAGCATGATCTTCTTCTTCATCAACGTGTTCTGGTCGATGTTCGCGGGCAAGAAGGCAGAAGGCAATTATTGGGGCGAAGGCGCCACCACGCTCGAATGGACGCTGTCGAGCCCGCCGCCCTACCACCAGTTCGAACAGCTGCCGCACATCGGCGACGACCATCGCCACTGATCGGCTGTTTGACTGAAAGATGGACCGCCGCTTCGACATGATCGTTCAAGCGGCGGTTTCATCGGGATCGAAAGACCATGGCGAGTAAAGCTTATCCTGTTGCAACGGCGGCCACCGCCGACTGGCGCGATTTCCTTGCGCTGACCAAGCCGCGCGTACTGTCGCTGGTGGTGTTCACCGGCTTGTGCGGGCTGCTGGCGGCGCCCGAGGCGATCAACCCCGTGCTCGGCTTCACCGCGATCCTGTGCATCGCATTGGGCGCAGGCGCGGCAGGGGCGCTCAACCAATGGTATGAAGCCGATCTCGACGCGATGATGAAGCGCACCGCGGATCGCCCGCTGCCCGCCGGCCGGATGGACCGGCAGACGGCGCTCCACTTCGGCGTCGGGCTGGGCGCTTTCTCGGTGATCCTGATGGGGCTGGCGGTGAACCTGCTGTCCGCCGCGATCCTGGCCGTCTCGATCCTGTTCTACGTGCTCGTCTATACGGTGTGGCTCAAGCGCCGAACACCGCAGAATATCGTCATTGGCGGCGCCGCCGGCGCCTTTCCTGCGCTGATCGGCTGGGCCGCTGCGACGGGGCGGGTCGAAATGCTGCCGGTGCTGCTGTTCGCGCTCGTCTTCCTCTGGACGCCGCCGCATTTCTGGGCGCTCGCCCTGTTCATCAACTCCGATTATGCGCGTGCCGGCGTGCCGATGCTGCCGGCCGTCGCCGGCCAGCGCGCCACCCGTATCCAGATCATGCTCTACACCGTGCCGATGGCGGTCGCGGCCGTCGCGCCCTGGGCGATGGGGCTGACCGGTGCGATCTACGGCATCGGCGCAAGCCTGTTGTCGGGCATGTTCCTGCTGCTGGCGCTGCGCGTCGGGTTCAGCCGCGAGACCGAGCAGGCGAAGATGAAGCCGGAGCGGCATCTGTTCGCCTTCTCGATTCTCTATCTGTTCATGACGTTCGGTTTGATCGTCGCCGACAAGGTGCTGGCATGACCCCCTATACCCCCGAGGAGCAGGCTGAGATCCGCCGCCGGCAGAAGTCGCGCGCCGTCGTCACCGCGCTGATCCTGGGCGCGCTGGTGATCCTCTTCTACGCGATCTCCGTCGCGAAAATGCTGTGAGCATCGCTGTCCTTCCACAGGACCGCAATGCACGGGTGGGAATCATCTCCCTGCTCATCGCGGTCGCGATGCTCGGGCTCGGCTATGCGGCGGTGCCGCTTTACCGCATGTTCTGCCAGGCGACCGGCTTCGGCGGCACGACCCAGCGCAGCGAAACCGGGATCGCGCCCGGCGCGGTGGTGGGCAAGATCATCAACGTCCGCTTCGATGCCAATGTCTCGCCGTCGCTGCCCTGGCGCTTCGCGCCGGAAAAAAATGTGGCGCGCGTGGCGATCGGTGCCCGGCAGATGGCCTTCTTCAACGCGACCAACCTTTCCGATCATGCGATCACCGGGACCGCGGCGTTCAACGTCACGCCCGAACTGGCTGGCGCCTATTTCACCAAGATCCAGTGCTTTTGCTTCACCAGCCAGACGCTGAAGCCCGGCGAGACGGTGCGCATGCCGGTGGTTTATTATGTCGACCCCGCGATCCTGAAGGATAAGGAAGCGGGCAAGTTCAACGAAATCACTCTGTCCTACACCTTCTTCCCCGACAAATCCGCTGTGGATTCCGAACGGGCAGGCGGTTAAGGGACGATCCATCAGACCATCAGGGGCACGGAAAATGGCCGGAGCGAAGAGCCACGATTATCACATCCTACCGCCGAGCATATGGCCGCTGATCGGTGCCTTCTCGGCACTGGCGATGGCCGCCGGCGGCGTCATGTGGATGCACAAGGCTGCCTTTGGCGGCTATGTTTTCTTCGCGGGCCTGCTCGGCGTGCTGTTCACCATGTTCAGCTGGTGGTCGGACGTCATCAAGGAGGCGCATGCCGGCGACCATACCCCGGTCGTCCAGCTTCACCTGCGCTACGGAATGATCCTGTTCATCGCTTCCGAAGTGATGTTCTTCGTGGGATGGTTCTGGGCGTGGTTCGATTTCTCGCTGTTCCCGCAGCCGCTGCAGGTGATCGACGGGGTCATATCGCTCATCGAGGGGCCCAACAGCGTCACCCATGCCGCGGGCGTCTGGCCGCCCAAGGGCATCGAGGTGATCGACGCCTTCCATTTCCCGCTGCTCAACACGCTGATCCTGCTGTGCTCCGGCACGACGGTGACCTGGGCTCACCACGCACTGATCCATGGCGATCGCGACGGCCTGAAGAAGGGCCTGTGGCTGACGATCATCCTCGGCATGCTGTTCACGTCGATCCAGGCCTATGAATATGCCCATGCGCCGTTCGGCTTCAAAGGGCTGAACTATTCCTCGGCTTTCTTCATGGCGACCGGCTTCCATGGCTTCCACGTGCTGATCGGCACGATCTTCCTGATCGTCTGCCAGATCCGCGCCTATAAGGGCGACTTCACGCCGAAGCAGCATTTCGGGTTCGAGGCGGCTGCCTGGTACTGGCACTTCGTCGACGTCGTGTGGCTATTCCTGTTCGTTGTCGTCTATGTATGGGGCGGCTGGGGCGCGCCGGTTCACGGCTAAGCGCAACGGTACGGAAAAACGGGGGCGCGGCGGCAGGACGGACCTGCCGCTGCGCCTTTTCTTTTGAGGATCAGGGAGCGCTCATGGCCGAAGATCCGATGCGGTCGCCTACGCTGCAGCCCAGCCCGCAGGCGGCGGCGCTTCGCGGCCTCTGCCCCCGCTGCGGCGCTTCGGGCCTGTTCGCCGGCTTCCTCCGCTTTGCCGATCGCTGCCGGGCGTGCGGGCTGGATTATGGCGCGTTCAACGTCGGCGATGGCGCCGCTGCCTTCCTGATCATGATCGTCGGCGGGCTGGTCAGCCTGCTGGCCATCCTCGTCGAACTCAGATGGTCGCCGCCCTTGTGGGTTCACCTGCTCCTGTGGCTGCCGCTGACGATAGCGCTGACCGTAGCGCTGCTGCGAATCGCCAAGGGCCTGCTGCTCGCGCTGGAATATAGGAATGCCGCCGCCGAAGGGCGGATACGGAAGACCGACTGATGCGCCGCCTGCCGATCTTGCCTACCCTCGTCGTCGCCGCCGCTATTGCCGCGATGATCGCGCTGGCCTTCTGGCAGATCCGCCGCGCCCACTGGAAGGACGCGCTGCTGGCGAGCTATGCGCAGGGGGCGAAGGCGGCCGAACTCTATGGGCTGCCGACGGACATGCCCGCCGAGCAGCTGGCGTTCCGCCGCGCGCACGTGCTTTGCCAGATAGCGACAGGGCCGACCGAGCTCGGCGGCGCTGACCGAAGCGGGCGTACCGGCTTCCGCAACATCGTGGGCTGCACGCTGATCGACGGTCGCACTATAATGGCGGACCTCGGTTGGAGCGCGATCGGCGCCAAGCCGGCGCTGCCGGCGATCGGCCAGCGTATCGAGGCGAGCGGGCAGCTCATTCCCGACGATGTGCTCGCGAACCGCGTCATCGGAAACCGGCCGCGCGCGATGCCCCTGCTGCTGGTGCTCGAGACCGGTGCGCCTGGCCTGTCGCCGAGCGTCCCGCCGTCGATCGACATGATCCCCAACAACCATCGCAGCTATGCCGTCCAATGGTTCCTGTTCGCAGCGGTGGCGCTGACGATCTACCTGCTCGCGCTGCGCAAGCGGAACCGGGCTTCGCGCGACGGACAGTGACGCTAGCCAGGGTGGGCCGGCTGCGGCTGCCCAACGCCCAATGACGCGATATAGGCGCGCCAGCCCCCAAAGCCGGTAATCTCTTTCGCCTCGCGGGTCGCCGCCTCGGCGCACAGGAAGCAGGAGACGATGCCGCCATCGGCGAGGCTTACCTTGCCGATGCCGAGCGGGGCCGGGATCTTCTCCACGAAGCGCCCAAAGGCCGCAGGGGCGAGCGACCAGATCTCGATGTCTATTCCGGGGCCCGCATAGCCCGGATCGCGCACCAGGCCCGGCTTGGGCGGCATCGTGTCGGGGAGCACATAGAGACGATAGTCGCCGGTCGTCCGCGTGCGCGCCGCCAGCGTGGCGTCGAGCGCTATCAGCTCGTGATGGAGCGCCATTCCCGACAGGTGCGCCCCGACCACCGCGAGATCGAGCCTGTCGTTGCCGTGCGCGGCACTCCGCCTCGGCGCGGCGGCGCAGCGCCTCCAGTGCATAAAGGCCGCGGAAGGCGTCGACCGCGGTCGCATCCTTGTCACCCATGGTGATCGCCGCGACGCTCCGGTCGACCGTCTCGATCGGTACGCCGAAATCCTCGAAGGCGGTCAGCCGTTCGGCGACCCAGGGACCTTGGTAGAGCAAGGCGGCAGTGTCGCGAAAGCATGCGAAGTCTATCTCGATCACGGCCTCACCGAGCCGGGTGATCGCTTCGGCGTAGAGACGCGCGGACTCGCTGTCGCCGAAGAATTCGCGATCTTCAGGCTTGAGCACGCCGATACGCAGGCCTCGATCGGGCAGGGTCCGGGGCGCGGCGCGGCGCGAATAGGGATCGCATGCGTCGAAGCCCTCTGCGATCCGCCGCACCTCGGCGCCGTCGCCCACCGTCAGCGCGAAAATGCTGATACAATCGAGGCTGCGGCAGGCGGGGACCAGGCCGGTGGTGCTGAGCAGACCCGGCGTCGGCTTGATCCCGACGATGTTGTTGAACGCCGCGGGGACCCTGCCCAAGCCGGCGGTGTCGGTGCCGAGCGAAAAGCTGGCGAGGCCGGCGGCCACCGTTACCGCTGATCCCGAGCTCGAGCCGCCGGAGATATAGGCCGCATCGAACACCGAGCGCGGCGCGCCGTGCGGTGAGCGGGTGCCGTTCAGGCCGGTGGCGAACTGGTCGAGATTCGTCTTGCCGATCATGATCGCGCCGGCCGCGCGCAGCCGCGCGACCACGGTGGCGTCGCGATCGACAGGATGCGCAAAGGCGGCGCAGGCAGCGCTGGTGGGGAAGCCCGCGACATCGATATTGTCCTTCACCGCGAACGGGACGCCCCACAGCGGCAGGCTGTTCGGAGTCGGCGCGCGCGCGACCAGCGCGTCGACCTGGCCCAGCAACTCCGCCAGCGAGGCGCGCACGATGAAGGCGGCGGGGTCGGCCTTACCCATCCGCATCGACAGGGCCGCGGCGAGGTCCCGCGGCGTCAGCCCCCGTTCGGCGTAGAGGCTGCGGATCGTGCCGAGATCGAGCATCGGAGGGAGGTTCATCTAATTCCCTTCGCCCAACAGCGAGATATGGGCGGAAACCACCCGCCAGCCTTCGGCGAAGCGCACCCAGGTCTGGCTCTGCCGCCCGGGTACGGGCACGCCCACCCTCTGGAATTCGGCGTTGGCGGTGGCAAAGTCGGTGCCGAAGCTCGTGATCACCGTCTTGAGAAGCGCGCGCTGCGGCGAACCGCCGACCCGTGCAAGGCGGAACGCCTTGATCGCGTCGATTCCGTAGAGATTCTGACCGGGCCCGATCCGCACGGTGAATTCCGAGGGCCAGAAGAAATCGTCTAGCGCTTCGATGTCGTTGGTCATCAACGCCTTCTCGTAACTCCAGAAAGCATCGGTGATCGCGGCAAGCGTCGCGGGATCGTTGATCAGCATAGGTTGGCCGATTGGGATCGAGCCGGCGGCGGTGACCCGCCCGGCAACGTCATAATTGTCCTTCACGCCGAAGGGCACGCCGGCCAGCGGCCCCGGATCGCGCCCTGCCGCCACCATCGCGTCGACGGCGTCGGCCTGGCGTCGCGCCCGCTCGCTGAGGATCTCGGTGAAGCAGTTGAGCTGTGGATTGAGCCGCTCGATCCGTGCGAGCCGGCTTTCGATCAGCGCCACCGCCGAGAGGCGGCCTTCGCGCACGCCCCGTGCGATGGTGGCGATGCCGATCATGTCGAGCGGATGATCGAGCAGCCTCATGGGTGGAATACCGACGCGGGCTCTACCATCGGATCGATCGGCTGATCGACGAACAGTGCAGCCTGATCGAGCAGGATGCCAAAGTTGTGCGCGGCCGCAGGAAGATAGGCGGGGTCTATCGTCAACCCCGCCATCCTCGCCAACCGCTCGACATCCTCCAACGTCGTGCGGTCGCCGCTCATGCCGCCGCGTGCGCCGGCTCGAGGGCCGGAGCCACGGCATGCGACTTCTTCAACGAGCAGGCATAGAGGAAGACCGCGACCACCATATAGGCAGCGGCGACCGCCGGCGTCTTGCCGACCCCCGATCGCTTCGGAGTGGATCAGCCCCGAAGAAGGTCAGCACGCCGCCGGCGGCGGCGAAGGCCGATGCCTTGGCGAGCTTGCCGTCGATGATGAACACCGCGATCTATCTGTTTGACGTTGAGCTTCACGCAGGGCAGCTTCGTGCAATCCTGCATGTCGATGCCGGGTGAAGTGAGGGGCTTATCGAGGGCGCTGACCGGCTGCTGACCCGCCGGGGTCGGCCCTAGCTGGAGCGCGGCGCGTCGGATCCATCACTATCAACTTTGTCCAACGATATAGGGGGCTGCCGCTTCGTGTGGCCCGACTGCTTGCATTTCCTGGGTCATGCGTCGGTTCCGCGCCTCGCGCATCAGGCAGCCGGATGTAGGCTCGGGAAGCGCCAGCGGCAGGACCGGCATCGGCTGATTACGGCGCGCAAGCTCCTGCTCGAGCCGGGCTGTGAGCTTGCCGCGAGTCTCTTCCGATGGCGCCCACAGCTGTGAGAGGTCGCGCGTAAAAGGCAGCGCCGGCAACGCCCGCTCGACACGGAAAAGCGTAGCTCCATCGGTCGATAGGACATCACCGACGAAAGTCGAACGCCCAGCGAAGCAGAGCGTGGCTGCACCACTCAGCGGACCGGGAAAGCCGCGCGGAACATCCAGGAGGAAACCGCGATCGTCCAAAGAGCATGACCACACACGGATCGAAAGAGGAAATCCGGCCTCGCCCATTGTGGTCAGATGCGCTGGAAGCGCCTGCGCGACAACTTCCTCTGCCTGGATCTGCCATGGTTCGCCCGGCCACCGAGGGGCCGAAGACGGTTCGCCTTGCGGAGCAGGATCGGATTTCGGAAGGGTGATGTCCGGTGGCGCGTCCCAGCGTTCCGGCGTCCGGTCCAGCATATCCGCGGACCGCCACCACCAGACCGTCAGTGGCGTCACCTCGATGATGATGCGCGCCCAGTAATGAACGGCCTGCCTGGCCGAATCCCAAGAGTATCCCGCCGCAAAGGTGTCAAAATAGGATGATATTTCAGGAAGGTAGCGCATGATATTGGCATTGATGTCGGCATCACGCACCGCCGCATGCCCAGCGACCAGAGCGACGGGTTCGTCACGAAAACCTTCCAGCAGGATACCGACCTTGGGATTGTTGCGCGCGCGCTCGGCCTTGGTGGGATAGGCGAGCCCCGTCGTGACGTTGATTGTCCCGGTCGGCCCCCAGAAACAGCCAACGGGCGTATCGATGGGGACATCTCCCTTTGAAACCGTGGCAAATTCGCAAAGGCCAGCAGATCGGATCAGCCCGGCAACTTCGTCAGGCATTCCCGACAAAAAATCGCCCGGTGCGGAGCGTGTAATCTGCTCGGTCGAAGACTTGCCTGAATCCTTCACGCTGCGCTCTCCTACCTCCGCATCAGGCCATTCGCCGTCCGAGCAGAGCCTATGCACGATCACCGTCAAAGCATCGTCCTCTTGGAAGAGGCTCATGCAATAGGCCAACCGGTGGCATAAACAAAAAGTCCCGCCCGAATTGCCGGGCGGGACGATCTGGGCATCGATTTAACAGCGCATTACCATTTGAACGAAATGGCTGCGCCGTAGGTTTGCGGCTCTCCGAAGCGGCATGCCGAATAGCCGATGCTGTAGAGGTTGTCCGCGCAGTAGATCTTGTAGGTCTTGTCCGCGATGTTCTGCATCCAGAAAGCGAGCGAAACTGGCGTGCCGCCGATTTCGTTCAGCGCCACGCGCGCTCCCCATAGTCCATAGCTCGACCACGGGTAAATACCCTGCGTCGCGCTGCCCGGCGTATTGGAGCGCCAGGAATAGTTGACGCTGATCACCGGCTTGGCAACGCTCTCCGGAACCCAGCTCGGCGCATAGACCACCGACGCGTTCAAGGTGGTCTTCGGTACGCCCGCGAAATGCGCGCCCGCCAAGCTTACACCCGAGGATGTCGCGATTGGATTGCCGGCCCACACGAAGTCGGTGGGGTTCTGTGGCTGTGGCTGCACCGACCCCTTGCCGTATTTGCCGACTTGGTGGCTGAAGCCGAGGTCCAGTGTAAGATCGGGGACAGGCTTGACCGACGCCTCTAGCTCAACACCCTTGATGGTCGCGCTGCTGGTGTTGAAGATGATCAGGTCAGTGTAAGTGCCCTGCGCACCAGTCGGCCCCTTCACGGAATCGACGTAGAACGTAATGATGTTCTGCGTCTGGATGTCCTGGTATTTGCCGATGAAGCCCGCGACGTTCAGCCGGAACGGGACCGAGCCGAGATAGCCCTGATGCTTGATACCGAGCTCATAGTCGGTGATCTTCTCGGGTCCGAAGAACGCAAAGTCCTGGGAACGGGTGGTCGGGTTCGCGCCACCCGCTTTCCAGCCGCGCCGTGTGGTGAGATACGCCAGCGAATTACGCCCGAACTTATATTCGAGCGAAGCTGTCCATGTCGGCGCATCGTCGGTCTTCTTGCCAGATATGGAGCAATTGGTTCCGTCGTTTGTGCTGGTAAGCGGACCAGAGGTCCCGGTAAGCTCGTTGCAATTTGCCTGAACCCCGTTTGCACCGGCGAAAGTCATGAGCTGGGCGTTGCTGGTGCTATAGAAGTTTTCGCTGAAATAGTCAGTCTTGACCCAGTTATAACGGGCACCAAGGGTCAGCCGCAGACCTTCTGCTCCCATCGCGCTGAAGTCGTATGTGCCCTGCGCGAAAACCGCGTAGCTGTCCGTGCCGATCTTCGCCTGCGCATGTCGGGCGCTTTCTGTCCGGGTCAACGTGGCGGGGTTGTCATAAAGTGACAGCCCACCGATCGTGAAGAAGGAATTTACCGAATAAAGCAGATCACTATTGCTGTAGAACAAACCACCGATAAAATTCAGGTTGTCGAACTTGCCGATGAACTGGACCTCGTTGGAAAATATTTCCTTACCGTTGTAATAATTCACATTGTTATTCGTCAGAAGTGCCGGGATGGGGCCCGGAATGCCCGCGTTGCATCTGCCCGTCGGATCGAACAGGCAGTTATAGAACAGCGAGGCATCGGGCGTGAAGGCCGACTCGCCCGACGGATCCGAATGGTCGAACGCCTTGACATTGCTGTAGCCGAAGATGTTCTTGATCGAGATATTGTCGTTCAGTTCAAATGTCGTGTTGTTTGCGACCGACCATGTGCGGACATCCGAACCATAGGAGTTGATCGGAGCGATCGTATCCAGGCCGCCCGTCGTCAACGATGGCATCGGAGGATAGGCATTGCCCACTCCGGTGAAAGCGCGGGTGATGAACGGGTTCCCCTGTCGCACCAGAAGATTGCCATTGACGGCGGCGTTACCCCCGCCAAGAGCGCTCTGCTGCTGAACAACCTGAGTCGTCAGGAGCGAGACGAGGCCGGCGAAACCGGTTGCATTGAGAGGTGCGGCCTCAATGATAGTGGGGAAGGGAATTTCTTTCCGTTGCTTGAAATCCACCGTCAGCAGGTTCTCAAAACGCGAGGAAGGCTCGATGAGCAGGCTCGCGCGGAAGCTTTCATTGTCGCGGTCGCCAAGGTCCTTCATGCCCGGATAGGTATTCTTGAAGATGCCGTCGCGCCGCTCGACTTCTCCAGCCAGGCGGAATGAAACCGCATCTGAAATCGGAGTATTTATGACGGCGTTGACCTTCATCAGGTTATAGTTGCCATACTCCATTTCCAACGAGCCGCCAAAATCATGCTTCGGCCGTGCCGTAGTGAAGACCATCGCGCCACCAATGGAATTCTTGCCGAACAATGTGCCCTGCGGGCCTTTCAGCGCCTGCACGCTATCCATGTCATAGAGGCTGAGACCGCGAGTGTCCTGCGGAACGCCATTGACATAAGTGACGACGTTTTCGTCGGTGAACAGGTTCTGGCGCTGCCCACGGATGATGAACTCGACCTGCGAGGGATAGATGGTGCTGGGCTTGATCTGCAGGTTGGGAACAGAAAACTGCAGGTCTGAGATCTGGCTCACATTCTTCTGCTTGAGAGCGTCGGCCGAAAGCRCAGTCACCGCGACCGGTACGTTCTGCAGGTTTTCGGACACGCGCCGGGCCGTGACGATGATATCGTTAAGACCGTCGGATTGCGTCTCTGCGGCATCAGCGCCTGCGGCATCAGCGCCTGTGGCCGGAGCGACAGCGGCTTCCTGCGCAAACGCTGGCGCTCCTGCAAGGGCCACAAGTGCTACGGCAGAAGCCGACAATCGCAGCGCAAACTTCTTCATTCTTTCCTCCGAGGTTGAATCAGGTGCCCAATTTGAGGGTCGCGAGCAGCGACCTCGATTCTCGGGGCCCCATCGACATCGCTCAAACGGACTAGAATCAGCGCGCTATGTCGCAGAAAAGCCCGTCCGAAGCGACTTGGACGCAGAAGGAACACGTGTCTCCGATACAGCTTCGAAATTCGAAACCATGCGTCGTGGCATTCCTGGACCAGGTCGTCGTGTTTAGTCCGATCGGGTGATGCTTGGTTTGGCTTCCAGTGCCTACCCGTGTTCTAAAAAGGGAGACCATCAGTGGATACCAAGATGCAAGAAAAGCTGCAGATGCTGATCGACCATTTCGACATCCGCGAGGTGATCGAAGTTTATGTCGATGGAAGCGACCGGTGTGACAAGGACGCCGTAAGGGACGTGTATCACCCCGACAGCTGGGACAATCATGGCCCATTCAACATGTCCGGGCCAGATTTTGCCGACGCATGCGTCCAGAGCCTGATCGATAACTGGACCACCTGCAATCACCTGCTCGGCCAGTCTCGCATCCGTGTCTCGGGCGATGAGGCAGGCGTGCAGACCTATTTCTACGCTTCGCTGACGCGCGAGGCCGATGGTGTCACGATGCTCGACCAGATGGTGGGCCGCTACATCGACAAGTTCGAACGCCGTGACGGACAATGGCGCATCAAGGACCGGCGCTGCATCTCGGAATGGTCTTCCTCCGCTCCCATCGGCGAGGACTTCATGCGCGGCGACCTCTTTCTCCACGGCGCGCGCGATCCATCCGACATCGCAAACGAGGTTCTCGGGTTGAAAGCCGGCAATCTGCGCATCCAGCGTTAATTGCCCGGAAAGTCCGACCGGACCAGACCGGGAAATCGCGTTGGCTGCATTTTTGAAGCGATGCCAGGTGGCGGAAAGCTGAGGGCGAACCGCCGACCAGGCGAAAGTGCTTCATGCTCTCGGCCAGCCGGCTTCAGTTTACAGAGAGTGGTCAATCCTGCCAGCGGGGCTTGCGCTTCTCGGTGAAGGCCCTCGGTCCCTCGGACCAGTCGCCGGAACGCATGGCGGTCCGGACCGTGGGGAGATCCCACTGATCCCGATTTGCCTGCCGCATCGTCCCTTCTGCGCAATCGAGCGCGATCCGCTTGGAGGCGCGCACGGCCATCGGGCTCGCCCTGACAATGGAATCGGCCCATTCCATCGCTGTGGCCTGCAGCCTGTCGTAACAAACGACTTCGTTGACAAAGCCCATTGCCAAGGCCTGGTCGGCGGATACCGGCCGACCCGTAAGGATAATTCCCATCGCCTGCTGGTGCGACAGGTGGCGGGCCAAGCGCAATATGCCGCCGCCCATCGCGGCAACGCCAACAACCACTTCCGGTAAGGCAAAGCTGGCCGTCTGCGCCGCAATCACGATGTCACAAGCCAGCACCATTTCGAAGCCTCCGCCAAAGGCGGCGCCATTAACTGCCGCGATCAAGGGCTTGTCGAGGTCGAACCGGGCGGTGACTCCGCCAAATCCGTTCGGCAGCAGTCCATCCACGCCGCTTGGCGTCGGGGTCGTCAGGTCGTGTCCAGCGCAGAAAGCCTTGGTGCCAGCGCCCGTCAGGATGGCAACCCTCTGGTGCCGGTCGGCGGAAAACTCGTCAAGGGCGTCGCTCAGTTGCTCCTGCGCGCACCGGTCCAGCGCGTTACGCCGCGCCTCACGCTGTATCGTGATGCGGGTGATGTGGCCGATCCGCTCGACGGTGATGGCCGATGGCTGGGGCATCATACGAGGATATCGTCCGAACTGCCGGTCAGCAGCAGGTCGCCATATATGCGGGCGTATCCTCGCAGGCTCGCAGCCTGATGCTGGCGACCGGTCAGCATGTTGCGAAAGACCCTGCCCATCAAGCACCGGTCATACACGCCGCCGCCGCCAGCTAGGGTAAGCAGAGGCTCGGCCAGCCGGACGCAGCGGTCGGCGACGGCGGCGGCTTGCATCCGCATCAGGTGGCGCATCTCATAAGGCGGCTGCCTGTCATTAGCGGCACAGTCTTCCTGTATCGTGAAATTAACGTGCATCACCTTCTTCATTTCATCAATTCCCATCACAGCCATCGCCAGTGCGAGAGGCGCGTCGGGATCTGCGGCGAGCGCGGGCCTTTGCTTCGTATAGGCTTCGAACAGGTCGACCATATACTGCAGTGCGCCGATCTGACCGTTGGTAATCGCGCGGAAGAAGACGAGTTGCTGGGGAATTCGGTATAGGGGGCCATCATTGACCGCGCGTCCCGGATTCTCTCCGGTGAAGCCATCGATGAAGCGGTGGGTACGATAGTCAGGAACGAAGGCGTTCTCGACGACAATGTCTTGGCTCCCCGTCGCGCRCAGCCCGGTGGTGTGCCAGCTATCCACGATGATCGCGTCCTCGCGCGGGACGAGGAAGGCTCGGAACTGCTTCGGATCGTCATCGACGAAACCACCGAGGAAATTCCAATCGCAGTGATCGCATCCGGTAGAGTAGGACCAGCGGCCAGAAAATCGAAAGCCTCCTTCGACCGTTTCGACCTTGCCCGTGGGCATGTAGGGCGAGGCGATGATGCTGCTGCTGTCCTTTCCCCAGACATCCCGCGCCGCACGATCGTCCAGCAACGCCAGATGAAAGGAGTGGACCTCCACGATCCCGTAGACCCACCCTACCGACATATCGCCTTCCGAAAGGGCGATCTGCACTTCGGCGAAGGTCTTCTGATCCATTTCGAAGCCGCCCCAGCGGCGCGGCTGGAGTATGCGGAACAGTCCGGCGTCCTTCATTCGGGCGATCGTATCCGGATCAATCGAGCGGCGCTCTTCGTCGGCATCCGCCCGCTCGCGCAGCAGCGGTATGAGATCCCGAGCCCGGGCGATGATGTCTTCGCAGGTGGGTTCAGCGGTTCCGCGCTGTTCGTCGGCAAGCGCTGTTTTTGACATGTCTCGGGCTCTCCAGTTTGTCTTTTCGCGACTCTGATCCGGCTCGGGCACGGCTGCATCGTCAAATTGGATTAAGCGGGCAACTCCGGCTAGGAATGTCCACTGCGAAGTCCGGAAGGGTCCGCGAGAATGGAGGCACCGCGATATTCGGCGGATACGGTGGAGCGCATCTACCGTTGCGCATCGCCCGACACAGCATGGGAGGTGGCGCTCGAGGCAGTCAGGGAAGCGACCCAGTCGCGTGATGCGATCCTGCGCGTTGCCCGAGGTGGTGGGCGTGCGCGCCATGCCATGTTCGCCGCCGGCGCGACCAGCTCACCCGAGACAATCGCGATGTGGGAACGAGCCAGTCCGCACGACCTGCCCTTTACGGGCGGGCTCAAGGCCGGAGAGGGGCGCATCGTTACCTGGCGCGACCATGCGGTTCCACTTGCCGCGCTGTTCGAAAGGATCGACATCGGTCACACGATGATGGCCTGCGTTGACCTCACCAACGGGTTGGAGTGCGTGCTCCATTGCAATCGGGCTTCCCATGCTCCTGCATTCGGCGCCGGAGATCTTGGGACATTGCAGCGGCTGGCCCGGCTGGTCGGCGACGTGCTTCGCATCCGGCGCGAAATCGCAAGCGGCGAACTGGTTCAGCGGGCACATGTCGATGCGCTGAACCGGATCGGCATCGCAATCATCCTCGTCAACAKCGCACGCGAGGCAAGGGCGATCAATGCTACGGCCGAACGAGTCTTGACGACAGGGTCGCTGAGGATCGGACCCGACAAGCGTTTGCATGCGGCGGATGCGGCATCGGACCGCCGGTTGCAGAAGTCGATAGAAGGCGCGATCGCGTCTGACGGTCTTTATGGCCGTTCTTTGTTGCTACGCGGTGGTGATCGGGAAATCATTGACGGGACTGAGCATCGGGCCATGGACAAGGACTGGTTACTCCATGTCGCGGTATCCTCCTGGTCGATTATCGCGGATGGCTTCGAACGGCCGGAACGCTGCGCACTCGTCCATGTCCGCGCCGCCGCTACTGTTTCGCCCCTCGACGTGGCATCGCTGCGTGACATGTTCGGTTTTACTCAGGCCGAGGCCCGGGTGGCGATTGGGCTGATGCGTGTGTCCGGTGTGCGCCAACTTGCCAGCGAATTATCGGTGGCGGATGCAACCGTCAGGGCGCACCTGCGGGCGATCTATGCCAAGGCCGGCGTCAACAGCCGGTTTGAACTGGCGAGTCTGATCCAGAACGGTCTGGCTCCGCTCGCGTCCTTCGAGTTGGAGCACGGATAGCGGAAATCAGTCCCCAAACCAGCGGTGATCGTCGCTTCGCGCCTGGTACTGCGGGGCACGCCTTTCACGAAAGGCGCTGAGCGCTTCCTTCGCGTCGGGATGCCCGCTCATTCGTTCGGTCGCGGCCTGTTCGAAGCGGTAGCCCTCTCGAACGTCCATCCATTCGATCCGGTCCAGCACCCGCTTGCTGACCCGAACAGCGGTTGGGCTGTGCGCCGCGATGCGGGCGGCAAGCGAATGCGCGGTAGCCATCAGATCGTCATCATCGCAGACCATGACCGCGCCGCCAGCAGCCTGGAAAGCCGCCGCCGACAGGGGCTGTCCGGTGAAATACATGCGCCGCACCAAAGGTTGCGGCGCGAGGCGCGTCAAGTGTCGAGCGCCGCCCATGACGCCGACAGTCAGTTCGGGCAGGCCGAACGACGCGCCTGCCCCGGCAACCACGAAATCACAGGAGGCGGCAAGGGCGAGGCCTGTTCCGAGCGCCGATCCGTGCACCGCGCCGATCACCGGCACCGCACACCCCATGATCGCGAAGAAAGCTTCGCGCACGTGCCACATCCGTTTCGTCGCATTCTCGGGATTCATCGTGGCGAATTCGTCAAGGTCGTTGCCGGCGCAAAAATGCCGTCCCCTGCCGCTCAAGATTACTACGCGGATGTCATCCTGCGAGCGGGCAATTCCCGCAAATACTTCCGCTATGCGGATATACATCGGCACGTCGACGGCGTTTGCCGGCGGCCTGTCCATAATGATGGCCAGAATGCCGGTATCATCGAGGTGAACGTCGAGCGTGTCTATCGGCATCTCTCTCTCTCTCTCTCGATCGAAATCATGGGTCAGGCTGAATCCATAAATCAGGCCGATCTCTGCGCCATCCTCCAGTGCGACTAGACTATGACGAGCTTGGCGGGGTGCCCCTATCGTTTGTGCCGTGGATACAGAACATCCGCACAAGATCGGCGTTCACCTCTTCGTCGTACCGTCCGATTGGACGTAGCAGGTGGTTCTGCCGGGCCGATAGCCTTTCGCAAGGTCTGCCAGTGGCGATATGCCTCACGGGCGGACAGGGCGATGGCCTGAGGGGAGATGTATGTCTGTCAAGCTTGTGGCCCTGATGCGCAAGGCGCCCGGCCTGACGCGTGCGCAGTTTCGCGATCACTACGAGAACAAGCACGCGCCGCTCATTCGCGAGCTGATGCCGGCGGTCGTCGAATATCGCCGCAACTACTTCCCCGAGACGGTCGCCGGGTTCGACGTGCTTACGGAGATCACGTTCGAGACCCGGGAATCGTTCGAAACTGCGATGGCAGGCGCCATGCAAGGCCGGGCGAAGGAGATGCGCGAAGCTGACGAGGCATTGCTTTTCGAGGTGGCGGCCCACGCGATTTCAACCGTCGAGGTCTGCGAATAGCTTAAGCCGGTCGCGTTGCAGGCGACATGATCGGGAAGGAGTGGAGTTTGCCTGATAATAGACCGGATTGGCAGCGATGGTCCGATGCAGTCGAGCCGCCGCTGATCATCGACGATCCTGAAGACCACGCATGGGATGACAGCGCCGACCTGGTTGTGGTGGGGCTGGGTGGCGCCGGCATCGCCGCTGCGCTCGAGGGTCTGGAACAGGGGATCGAGGTCATCGGCGTCGATCGCTACGCGGCGGGCGGCTCCACGGCTGCAAATGGCGGCATCTATTACGCGGGCGGAGGCACCTCGATCCAGCATGAGGCTGGCGAGACGGACTCGGTCGACGACATGTTCGACTATCTCAGGCTGGAGGTCGACGGCGTGGTGTCGGACGAGACCCTGAGACGCTTTTGCGAGGACAGCGCACCGACGTTTGAATGGCTTGTCGGTCATGGAGCACGGTTCAACAGCAAGGTCTGGAAGGAGAAATGCTCCTATCCACCGCTCGAATATTTCCTCTATCACCCCGACAGCTCGCTGGCAGCGCCATATGCGCGCAGAGCCAAGCCCGCTGCGCGGGGGCACCGCGCCTTCGTGACCAACGGCAAGAAGGCCTGGGGGCTGGGCTTCGGCATTTATCGGCCCCTGCTCGACGCGGCGCTGCGGCTGGGCCTCAATTATTACCGCTATGGCGAGGCGCGCCAGATCGTCATGGATCGCAACGGCCGCGTCGTCGGCGTGAAAGTGATGCATTTCCCAGACGCCAGCGAGGCGGCGGGACGCTTCGCGCGCTATTTCGGGGCCGCGGCGAAATGGATCGCGGCCTTGCCGTCCAGTTTTCCGATGGCCGGCGCTGCGTATGCCGTCGGCCGCTGGTATCTGAAACGGGCCCATGCGCTGGAGGCAAGATATCGCCGGCCGCGCTTCCTTCGGGCACGTCGGGGGGTTTTATTGTCAGCGGGTGGTTTTTGCATGAACCAGCCGATGGTCGATCACTATGCGCCCCGGTTTTCGGCGGGCTTGCCGATGGGCACGCTCGGCGACAACGGCAGCGGTATCATGCTGGGCGCATCGGTCCAGGGGGCCTTGCAGCTGATGGAGCATTGCAGCGCCTGGCGTTTCATAAATCCGCCAGAGGCCTGGGCAAGGGGCGCGATGGTCAATGCCCGTGGCGAGCGGTTCGTCAATGAAACGCTGTACGGGGCATCGCTTGGCGATGCCATCGTCAAGCAGGCCGATGGCAAGGCCTGGGTCATCCTTGACGCGCGGTTGCGCAATCTCGCCGCCGAGCAGGCTGGCGATCCCCGGATCGTGCCTTTCCAACGTGGCATTGCGCGGCTCAACCACATGTTCAACTGCGTCAAGGCCGCGAATGTCGAAGCATTGGCGGCCAAAATCGGTTGTGATCCAGTCGTGCTGCGCCAGACTCTCGAAATCTACAATATCGCGGCGCGGGGCGAGCGTCCTGATCCATTCGAAAAGCGAGTCGGCGAGATGGCGGAAATCGACGCGGCGCCATTCTACGCACTCGATGCGTCGGTCGACAGCCGGTTCCTGCCGATGTCGGTGATGTCGGTCGGGGGTCTCAAGGTTGACGAGGCAAACGGCCAAGTCCTGTCCGTCGCAGGCGAACCCATAGCCGGCCTCTATGCGGCCGGGCGCAATGCCGTGGGGGTCTGTTCGAACATCTATGTCAGCGGCCTGTCTTTCGCCGACTGCATTTTCTCCGGGCGGCGCGTCGCCAAGCATCTCGCGGGCTGATGCTGGAGCAGAATGAMGGGTAAAGATGCGGTCTGACGAATCCGGACAGCGCGTCAATCTTACTGCGTCATAAATGGAGCGAATCCAGAGTTTGTTCTGGTGCAGCATGGATATCGCTGAAGGCTGGAACTGAGCGCACGGTTACCGTGTGAAACTTTCAGCTTTTGCGAAGGTGTCGGCCGCACTGATAAATATGGCCAACTTCGCAATATGGTTCCGATGGTCAATACCAAGTGGCGGTGATCATGAGTCCCCCTTCCCTGAAGGCGAGGGGCTTGATAGGCTCCCCTCAGCGCAGGGCGATATAAATCGTCATCAGTATGTACGCTCGCCGGCAAAAGCGAGCATATCGCGATTTACCTGTGACAGCGACGTGCAAGCGAGCATAGCGAGAGCACGGCTCGTTTCTTGCTGCAGCAATTCGAGGGCGCGCGCAACGCCCGCTTGCCCCCCCGCGGCAAGGCCAAAAACCGTCGCACGACCTACCATCACGCTGGATGCGCCAACGGCGATCGCCTTTAAGATATCTGAGCCACGCTTGAATCCGCCGTCAACCATTACGGTCATCTTCGGCGCTACCGCATCAACGATTGATGGCAGCGCGCCGAAGGAAGGAACGCAGCCGTCGAGGCTACGTCCGCCATGATTGGATACAATGATGCCATCGGCGCCAAGGTTCATCGCGATTCGCGCATCTTCCGCCGTTGACAGACCCTTTAGAACCAGGACGTCCTGCCACTTCCGGCGCAAATTGCGAACGTCATCCCAAGTGAAATCGTCGGCCGGAAAAGCCGCGCCGGTATTGCGTCTGCCGAAAAATACTCGATGCCCTGCCGGCAAATCGGCGATCTGCGGCAAGCCACCTTTCATCATATAGCGGAGTACTGTCCCGAACAGCCAATGGGGTGCCATCAGCATATCGCGATAGGTGCGCGCATTGGTCATCCCGGGCTGAAAGCCGTTGCGATACATATATTCACGATTGCCGGCGATCGGCGAGTCCATCGTCAGCACCAGCACGCGGACACCGGCATCGCGAGTAGTCTGCAGCACATGGTCCATCGCTGCTCGGCTTTTCAGCGGATAGGTTTGCCGCCAGAGCAAATCGCCGCAAATTTTTCTGATCTCACTGATCGGAGCGAAATTTGTGTTACCTAGAGTATATGGCACGCCTGCCGCCGCCGCGGCGCGAGCGAGCTTGTATTCGCCCTCATAAGCCAACATGCCCGAGAGGCCGGTTACGCCGATACCGAGCGGCATAGACTGTCTTACCCCGAAAACGGTTGCGGAGATGTCCCGAACGGAGACATCGGCGCCGACCCGCTGCCGAAAAAAGACGCGCTTGATGCTTTCGACGTTGGCACGCATCGTAACCTCATCTTCCGCGCCGCGGTCGATGAACTCGTAAAGACCACGGGGCAGGCGCCGCTTGGCTAACCGTGCGAGGTCGTCGATGTTATAGGCATTATCTATCGCGGCCATTGGTCGCCCGACATGTTGAGGAAGCCGTGCATGCCGTATCGACTTGCAAAATGAAGCCGCGAATGAGTCGCTTTTTCCGCGTAACTTTCATGCGGGAGGACGCCCGCGGTGGTCATGACCATTCCCCCGAATGAAATCGGGGACTCCCTTGAGGCTGATGCGGTAATTGAGCCGGCGTTCACCCGGGGCGTCGCTATAGGCGATCGGAGTGGCGCGGTGCATTGTGCTGAAATTATCCCAGATAAGGATGTCGCCGGGCATGAGCTTGCAGGCGGACCTGAACCTATCCTGCGTCGCGTACTGGCGCAGCTCCATTACGAGCCGGTTCCCCTCCTCGTCGGGCCATCCTTCGATGCCATATGCGGAGCCACCGAGACCATATAGAGCCTTGCGGCCATTGATCGGGTGCGTGCGTACCAATGGATGAGTCACAGGATCCGGAAAGTTGACCGCCTTTCTGAAGTCATCCGGCAGAGTAGATGAGTCAGAGATAAACTCATCAGGCAGAGGTGTTGCCGCGCTTGTCGCATGCTTGAG
>NZ_JBFUKC010000012.1:0-114932 GCF_056401045.1 Rhizorhabdus sp. P4_G6
GGATTACGCGACGACCACCTATAATGACGAGCAATGGATCCTCGGCCGTCCGCGATCGATAGATGTCTCGGTCCGTGCTCGCTTCTAGCGGCAATGGTCCAGCGCTTGGCCATCGGGTCAAGCGCTGGCTCTACATCAGCCACCGATGGATCGGCATCGCGAGCTGCCTGCTGTTCGCGATCTGGTTCATCTCCGGGCTGGTGATGATCTATGTCCCGTTCCCGTCGCTGACCGCGCAGGAACGGGTCGCCGGGCTCCAGTCGATCGACTGGGGCCGGGTGAAGGTGCAGCCCGCCGCTGCCTTGGCGGCGGCAGGCATCGCGGCGCCCAAGGCGATGTCGCTCGAGATGCGTAATCGACAGCCGGTCTGGCGGATTGATCCCTGGGATGGAACGCAACGGACCGTCGCGGCAACGAGTGGATCGGCGGTGAAGCCCGTCGACTTGGCGATGGCCCGGCGCGTGGCAGCCGACTTCGGCCATGCTCCGGTGTCGGCGCTCGAACTGATCACCCGCGATCAGTGGACGGTTGCAGGCGGCTTCAACAAGCACCGGCCCTTGTGGAAAGCGGAACTCGGCGATGAGGCGGGCACGGTGGTCTATGTCTCATCGGTGTCGGGCGCCGTCGTCCAGAACAGCGATCGTCAGGAGCGCTTCTGGAACTGGCTGGGATCGGTGCCGCACTGGATTTACCCGACGATCCTCCGCCAGGACAGTCCGGCCTGGCGACAGGTTGTCCTGTGGGTGTCGGGGCCATGTATCGCCGCTGCCGTGACGGGCATGTGGATCGGCATCCTTCGAACGAGGATGGGGCGTCGCCGGTTTCGGGGTGGCCGAATGACGCCCTATCATGGCTGGATGCTGTGGCATCACATCGCAGGCTTCGGCGGCGGCCTGGCACTGCTCGCATGGATATTCAGCGGCTGGCTGTCGGTCGATCCGGGGCGCCTGTTCGACAGCCCGGGAATCGGCGATGCCGAGCGTATCGCTTATTCCGGCACCGGTAAGGCGCCGCCCCTTGATATCGCGAGGCTCGCGCGCATCGCTCCGGGAGCAAAGCTGCTGGAGCTCAACTGGGCTGCGGGTCGATCACATGTAATGATCGAACGTCCAGGCCGGCCTACGCTCACACTCGACCCCTCGACCGACACTCCGGTCAAGATGTCCGAGCCAGCCATATTGGCGGCGGCGGCCAAGCTCGTGCCGAACGCACGAATCCGTGAGGTCAAGCGGCTCACTGCGCCCGACGCCTATTGGTATGATGTCGGTGCGCTTCCCCAACTCCCCGTCCTACGCGTCGAATATGACGATGCGGCCGGGACATGGGTGCATCTCGATCCGACGACGGGCGCTTTGCTCGGCGAAATCGACGAACGTGGCCGAGTCTATCGTTGGTTGTTCGATTTCCTGCACAAATGGGATCTGAACGGCCTGACGCTGAACCGCCCGGCTTGGGATGCGCTGCTGTGGGGTCTCTCGATCCTCGGCCTTGTCACGTCGATCAGCGGCATCTGGATCGGCTGGATCAGGCTGATGCAGCCGCGCGCCGCTTCGCGTCGCAGGCGGCGGGTACGATAGGCATGTCGGAGCAGGGGAGAGCGCGGCGGCTGGTATCGCTGGTGCGAACGCCCACCGGCTTCGACGTGCTCATCGATCTGGCCAATGAAGGGGACATGCCGCTGGGGCTGCGCATCCACACCGGAGAACGCGACCGGCAACTGCAGCGCGCGATGGCGCGGTCGCGCAAGCCGATCGGTCAGAAGGTGGTCGGACGCGTCCTTGGGATTACGTCGGCTGAGCGGTCGCGATGGGGAAAGGATGGTCGCCTGCCGACATCGGGCTCGATGCAGATCCGAAGGGGCACGACCATCACTTTGCCGACCTATTCTCCGATCGTCATCGAGCAGCTCGCCAACTGCCCGGCCCTCGTCGCGGAATGGCGGGCACAAGACCGCGCGCGATGAAGGGTTGGCCTCGGGCGTGAAACGGACTATCCGGCCGATGGAGTCCAGCAGAAATGCAGGGCTCGAAAGATCGCGCTGGTGCCCGGAAGGGCTTAAAATGGGAATGCGGTGCGGGAGTTCGCTCCCAAATCCGCGGCTGTCCCTGCAACTGTAAGCGGCGAGCGAGATGTGCATGTGTCTATCCATTGGATGGCACGGTCACTGGGTCGGGTTGACCCGGGAAGGCGCGCATCGAGCTATGACCCGCGAGCCAGGAGACCTGCCAGCGCACCGGTCGCTCTTGCCTTGATCCAGGGGATGGTCACGGCACGGTTCCTCTCCGTCTGAGCGACGAACGAAGCGGCGGGTGCCGCACGGTTGCGTGATCACGGGTGCCTTTGGCGCCCGCCCGTCATTGCGCGCCGGCCGTTCGTGTTCCGAACGGCAAGCCCCGCCACCGATGAAGCTCAGGTGCCGGGAGTTTCCCGATGAAGGCCATCATTGTCTGCTTGCCCGCCGCGCCGGGAAGCGTCGGCGCATGAGCAAGATACCGACGACCGTCATCACCGGCTTCCTCGGCGCCGGCAAGACCACGCTGATCCGGCATCTTCTCCAGAACGCCAGGGGCCGCCGACTGGCGCTGATCGTCAACGAGTTCGGCGATGTCGGGGTCGACGGCGAATTGCTCAAGGGCTGCAATGACGAGGCCTGCCCTGAAGACGATATCGTCGAGCTGGCTAATGGCTGCATCTGCTGCACTGTGGCCGACGACTTCCTGCCGACGATGCAGAAGCTGCTCGACCGTCCTAATCCGCCCGAGCATATCATCATCGAGACGTCGGGCCTCGCGCTGCCCAAGCCGTTGGTGAAGGCCTTCCAGTGGCCCGAGATCCGCACCCGCTCAACCGTCGATGGCGTGATCGCGCTGATCGATGCCGATGCGGTGTCGGCGGGCCGCTTCGCCACCGACGAGGTGGCTTTGGCGCTCGCCCGCGCGGCTGATCCGACGCTCGACCATGACAGCCCGCTCGAGGAACTGTTCGAAGATCAGCTGGCCTGCGCCGATCTCGTCATCCTCAACAAGTCCGATCTGGTCGATGCCGACAAGCTGACCAAGATCGAAGCCGATATTTCGGGCGATACCCGCAGCGGCGTGAAGATTGTCCGTGCCGATCATGGCGCGGTCGACATCGGCATGTTGCTCGGCCTGTTTGCGGGCGCCGAGGACGATCTCGAAACCCGGCCTTCGCATCATGACAGCGATCCCGATCATGACCATGACGACTTCGACAGCTTCGTCGTGAAGGGTGGCGACATCGGCAATGTCGAACCGTTGCTGCGGGCGGTGTCTGAAGTCATCGCGAAGCACGACATATTGCGGATCAAGGGCCTGATCGCGGTCGGCGGCAAGCCCGCTCGGCTGGTGATCCAGGCGGTCGGTCCGCGCGTTCAGCATTATTATGATCGCGCTTGGACGGCCGGGGAGGTGCGCCAGTCGCAGCTCGTTGTAATCGGACAGAAAGATCTCGACCGGCCGGCGATCGAAGCGACGTTGTCGGCGGTATTGGGCGGCTGATGCATCTGCTGGCCGCCACGCCGGGAACGGTTTCGAACGGCGACGAGGCGATCGATCTCGCCCAGTCGCCGGGCGAGATCGTCTTCCTGACCGTGGCGGACAGCGAGCTTGCCTGCTTCGCGCGGGCGGCGGCTGCGCTGGGTGACGGCGCGCCATCGATCCGGCTCGCGAACCTGCTTCAGCTCAAGCATCCCTATTCGGTGGATCTTTATGTCGAGAAGGTGATCGCGCAGGCGAAGTTCGTCGGCGTCGTGCTGCTCGGTGGCAAGAGCTACTGGCCTTATGGCGTCGACGAGATCGCCCGCGTAGCGCGCGAGAAAGGGATCGCTTTCGCCGCCATCGCCGACGGCCGTGAGCCCGATCCGGCGCTCGATGCGGCCTCGACCTTGCCTGACGAGATCCGCGAGCGGCTGCGCGATTGTCTCCGGCAGGGTGGGGTGGCTAATGCAACGAGCTTCCTCCGGCACGCCGCACGCCTGATCGGGCGCGACATTGGTCTGCCCGACGATCCGGTCCCGGTCGCCGACGCCGGGCTGCACCTGCGCGGCCATGAGCGGCCGGTGCTCGACGACGTGCGGGCGCGATGGGTTGAAGGCCGGCCGGTAGCGCTGTTAACCTTCTACCGTGCGCTCACCATCGCCGGCACGCTCGACGCGGTCGATGCGCTGGTCGATGCGCTCGAAGACCGCGATCTCAATGTGGTAGCCGTCTATGTGAGGGCGCTTCGCGAGCCCTTCGCGATCGACTGGCTTCGCGGCGTGATCGCCGAGACCGCGCCTGATGTGATCCTCAACGCCACCTCCTTCGCGGCGTCGTCGCCCGGCGACGATCGGGTGGGCAGCGTGCTCGAACAGGCCGATTGCCCCATCCTCCAGACCGTCTTCGCCGGGGTTGAGGAAAGCGCCTGGCGGGAGAGTCCGCGCGGCCTTGGCGCCCGCGATCTGGCGATGAATGTGGCGCTGCCCGAGGTCGACGGGCGGCTGTTCACGCGCGCCATCGCCTTCAAGGCGTCGGAGCGGTTCGACGAGCGCACCGAGTGCGGCATCGTCGTGCCGAGGGTCGCGCCCGATCGCGTCGCCTTCGTCGCCGATCTCGCTGCCGGCTGGGCGCGATTGCGGCGCACGCCCGCGCCGGATCGCCGGATCGCGCTGGTTCTCGCCAATTACCCCAACCGCGACGGACGGATCGGCAATGGCGTCGGCCTCGATACGCCCGCCAGCGCGGGTGCTATCCTCGGCGCATTGCGTAAGGCGGGCTATAGTGTCGGCGACGCACCCGAGGACGGTGCGGCGCTTATGCCGACCATGCTCCGCGGGGTGACCAACGCGCTCGATTCGATCGACCGGCCTGGCGAGATCGCCTTGCCGCTGGCCGAGTATCTTGCAACCTTCGATACACTCCCGGAGGCTGTTCGGACGGCGATCTCGGATCGCTGGGGCGCTCCCCTTGAAGACCCATTCGTCCGCGATGGCGCATTCCGCCTCGCGGTCCATCGCTTCGGCAATGTCGCGGTCGCGGTCCAGCCGGCGCGCGGCTACAATATCGATCCCAAGACCAGCTATCACGACCCGGCGCTGGTCCCGCCGCACGGCTATCTC
This sequence comes from Rhizorhabdus sp. P4_G6, assembly GCF_056401045.1. Lineage (NCBI taxonomy): Bacteria > Pseudomonadati > Pseudomonadota > Alphaproteobacteria > Sphingomonadales > Rhizorhabdaceae > Rhizorhabdus > Rhizorhabdus sp. P4_G6. The sequence continues at coordinate 5,117 of NZ_JBFUKC010000012.1, forward strand.
GCCTTTCATTTCTGGGTGAACCGCCAGTTCGGCGCGCACGCGGTTGTCCATATCGGCAAGCACGGCAATCTCGAATGGCTGCCGGGCAAGGCGCTGGCGCTTTCCGAGAGCTGCTTCCCCGAGGTTTGTGCCGGTGCGGTGCCGCAGCTCTATCCTTTCATCGTCAATGATCCGGGCGAGGGCACCCAGGCCAAGCGGCGGATCGGCGCCGCGATCGTCGATCATCTGACTCCGCCGCTGACCCGCGCGGAAAGCTATGGTCCGCTCAAGCAACTCGAGGCGCTGGTCGACGAATATTATCTGGCGGCGGGCATGGACCCGCGCCGGATCAACCACCTCAAGGGCGAGATACTCGATCTGGCGCGCTCGCAGGGGCTCGACACAGATGCGGGCGCGGTCGGCGACGGCGATGATGCGCTGGCCGCGTTGGACAATTATCTGTGCGAGCTGAAGGAAATGCAGATCCGCGATGGTCTGCACGTCTTTACCCAATCGCCGGTGGGACGGCTGCGAACCGATCTGCTGACCGCGCTGTCGCGAACCCCGCGTGGTCATGATCTGCGGGGCCAAGCCTCGTTGCTGCGGGCGCTGGCAGACGATCTGCGGCTCGGTTTCGATCCGCTCGATTGCAGGATGGGGGATGCGTGGGATGGCCCTCGACCCTCGGCTTTGGCGGTAATGGCTGACGATCCGTGGCGAACGGCCGGCGATACTATCGAGCGGTTGGAGTTGTTGGCCAGCGCGCTCGTCTCTGCACTTCGTCATCCTGAACTCGGTTCGGGATCCACCCACCCACCCCAGCATGCTCCCGTTGAGGAGTGGATGCTGAAACAAGTTCAGCATGACGGGTTGGGAGAGAGAACGGCGGCCGTCCTCGCTTCGATCCGTGACGATTTGATGCCGCGCGTCGACGCCTGTGGCCGGGCGGAAAAGGCAGCCTTGCTCGCGGGCCTCGACGGCCGCTTCATCCAGCCCGGTCCCTCGGGAGCGCCGACGCGCGGCCGGCCCGATGTGCTGCCGACGGGGCGCAATTTCTATTCGGTCGATACCCGCTCGGTGCCGACCGCAACCGCCTGGGAGCTGGGCCAGCGTTCGGCGCAACTGCTGGTCGAAGATTATCTCCAGCGCGAAGGCGAATATCCGAAAGCGATGGCGCTCAGCGCCTGGGGGACCGCGAACATGCGCACCGGCGGCGACGACATCGCGCAGGCGCTTGCCTTGATGGGAGTTCGCCCGCGCTGGGACTGGACATCGGGCCGGGTGATCGGCTTCGAGGTGATGAAGGTGACCGAGCTTGGACGCCCGAGAATCGACGTGACCTTCCGGGTCTCCGGCTTCTTCCGCGATGCCTTTCCCGAGCAGATCGACCTGATCGATTCCGCCGCGCGCGCGGTGATGGCGCTCGAGGAACCGGTCGATGACAATCCGGCAGCCCACCGTCATCGCGTCGAGACCGCGCGGCTGATCGACGAGGGCGGTGATCCCAAGGCTGCGGCATTGCGGGCGGGCTATCGCGTCTATGGATCGAAGCCGGGAGCCTATGGCGCCGGGCTTCAGGCGATGATCGACGAGAAGCTGTGGCACGACCGCGGCGATCTCGCGAACGTCTATCTCGACTGGGGAAGTTACGCTTATGGCTCGGGTGTCGAGGGGGATGCCGAGCGCGCCTTGTTCACCGAGCGGCTGAGCCAGGCCGATGCCGTCGTCCAGAACCAGGACAATCGCGAGCACGATCTGCTCGACAGCGACGATTATTATCAGTTCGAGGGCGGGATCGCGGCGGCCGTCGAACATCTCAAGGGCAAGCGGCCGCGCTCCTACCATAACGACCATAGCCGACCCGAACGCCCCATCGTCCGCACGCTGGAAGACGAGATAGGCCGCGTCGTCCGCGCGCGCGTCACCAATCCCAAGTGGATCGCCGGCGTGATGCGCCACGGCTACAAGGGCGCGTTCGAGATCGCCGCGTCGGTCGACTATCTCTTCGCCTTCGCGGCAACCACCCACGCGGTGCGCGATCATCATTTCGACGCCGTCCACGCCGCTTTCATCGAGGATGAGAAGGTCCGCGCCTTCATGGCCGAGGCCAACCCGGCAGCGCTGCGCGAGACCGCCGCCCGCCTCGCCGAGGCGCTGGAGCGCGGCATGTGGAAACCGAAATCCAACAGCGCGGGCGTCCTGCTCGCCGAGCTTCAGGGAGCATGACGATGGTGGAACGCACCGACGAACGGCACGCCGAGAAGATGAAGAAGAAGCAGGTCGCGCACGACAAGATCGTGGCGTCGAAGACGATCAAGAAGGGTCTGCTGATCGTCCACACCGGCAAGGGCAAGGGCAAGACCACCGCCGCGCTCGGCATGGTCGTCCGCGCGATCGGGCATGGCAAGAAGGTCGGCGTCGTCCAGTTCGTGAAAGGCGCGATGACCACCGGTGAGAAGGTCGTGTTCGATGCCTTTCCGGCGCAGGTCGAGTTCAAGCCGATGGGCGAGGGCTTCACCTGGAACACCCAGGACCGGACCCGCGACATCGCGATGGCGCGCACCGCGTGGGACGAGGTCAGGCGGATGATCGCAGATCCGAGCTACGACATGGTGCTGGCCGACGAGCTGAACATCGTACTGCGCTATGACTATCTGCCGCTCGATGAGGTGCTCGAGACGCTCGCTGCGAAGCCCGAGATGCAGCACGTCATCGTCACCGGCCGCAACGCGCCCGAGAAGCTGGTCGAGGCTGCCGATCTCGTCACCGAGATGACCTTGGTGAAGCACCCGTTCCGCGAGCAGGGCGTGAAGGCGCAGGCGGGCGTCGAATTCTGATGGTCGCAGGAGCCGCACCTTTGCCTGGTGACCTGACGGCCGCCTCGATCGAGGCGCTGCTGGTCTGGCGGCGAGACGTGCGGCATTTCGAAACTCGTCCGATCGCCGAGGCCGAAATGGAGCGGCTGTTCGGGCTTGCTCAGCTGGCGCCGTCGGTCGGCAATGCCCAGCCGTGGCGGTTCGTGCGGGTCCAGACAGGGGCTTTACGGACGGCGCTGGCTGACCATGTCGACGAGGCCGGTTCCCGGGCGGGCGAGCGATATGACGCCGCCGAGCGTGGCCCACTTTACCAGTCGCTTAAGCTGCATGGCCTGCGCGAAGCGCCCGAGATCCTAGCGGTGTTCTCCGACGAGGTGCCGCTCGCGGGCCATGGTCTCGGCATCGCCACCATGCCCGAAGCGCTACGATATTCGACGGTGCTCGCGATCCACACATTGTGGCTCGCGGCGCAGAGCCGTGGCATCGGCCTGGGATGGGTATCGATACTCGATCCGGCGTTCGTGTCGAGCCTGCTCGACGCGCCGCGGGCGTGGCATTTCATGGCGCTGCTGTGCCTGGGTTATGCCGAAGCACCATCCGCAATTCCCGAACTCGAACGTCGCGGCTGGCAGGCTCGCGACGACTGGAGGGCGCATGTCAGCGTGCGCTGAACCTGCTGCCCTGCGCGGCGATCACCTGCCGGGTCAGGCTGCGCGCCGCCTCGACATAAGCGGGGCCGCCGCACACGGTCCATGCCTGCGGCAGCCGGATGCGCGGGATGTCGCGAAGTGCGGGATGGTGGAGCATCTCGGTGCCCTCATCGCGCACCCTGTCGCTCGCGCTCTCGACAATCAGATAGTCGGGATGGGCGGCGATCAGCTGCTCGATGGTGAGCTGCGACAACGCGGGCTTGCCGAGCTTGGCGGCCAGATTGGTCAGGCCGACCCGTTGCATGAGATCGTCGATCAGGGTGCCGGTGCCTGTCATATAGCCGCGCCGCTGATAATGAGCGGCGAGCCGGCCGCTATGGATACGGGGCAGCGCAGCCAGCTCGGCATCCATCCGGCGGATCATCGCCTCGCCGCGCTCGGGATGGCCGACGGCCTTCGCGACATCGCGGATCTGGCCGACGATCGCGTCATAGCTCCCGGCCGAGGGCAGATCGAGCGTCGGATATTTCTGTTTGGCGATTGCTGCCCGCGTGCCGCTGCGCCGGCCGGGTGTCGCGACGATCAGGTCGGGGTCGAGCGCGAGTACATCCTCGGCCGAGCCGCGTGTCATTGGGATATGCGCCGCGGCTGTGGCGCCCGCCGACATATCCGGATCGCGCGCGAAGCGGGTGAGCGCGGTGATCTGGCCCGGGTCGGCCAGCGCCAGCAGATATTGGTCGGCGCACAGATTGAGCGAAACGATCCGCTTCGGCGGTTCGGCCACTTTTGGGGAAGCGGCGGCGGCTCCGATACCGGCGAAGGCCGCCACTGCGAGAAGGAGCTTCCGATGCATGGCTAGGCTGTGATCGATCGAGGCATGGCGTCTCACCCCATGAACAAGACGGCCCCGGGACACAAGACGTGACGGGGTGACCGATCCAAAACGAGGTCTTCCGTGAGTATCGTTCGAAGAAACAAGTTCCTTCTACCGGGATTATTGGTGATCCTGATTTTGGCCGCGATGTCGTCGTTGCTGATCGGCACCGCGCCAATCGCTCCGGCGCGCCTGCTCGCGGCGCTCGGCGGCCATGGCGACCGGATCGCCAACACCATATTGTTCGATCTGCGTCTGCCGCGGATGCTGCTCGGGCTGATGGTCGGCGCGATGCTCGGTCTCGCGGGGGCGGCGTTGCAGGGCTATCTGCGCAATCCGCTGGCGGAGCCCTCGGTGCTCGGAGCATCGAATGCCGCGGCGCTCGGCGCGGTCGCGGCGCTCTATTTCGGCCTTGCCGATCTTCATCCGGCGGTGCTGCCGATTCTAGCTATCCTGACCGGGCTCGCGGCGCTGATCCTGCTGTTTGCGCTGGCTGGCCGCTCAGAAAGCCCTCTGACGTTGATCTTGGCCGGCATCGCGGTCGCGACCCTGGCTGGAGCGGGGATCAGCCTTGCGCTCAATCTGTCGCCAAACCCGTTCGCGGCGATGGAGATCACCACCTGGCTGCTGGGCTCGCTCGAGAACCGCTCCTTCCAGCATGTCTGGGTGGCACTCCCTTGCATTGCCGTTGGATCGCTTCTGCTGCTGATCGACGGCCGCGCGCTCGATGCGCTGACCCTCGGCGAGGATAATGCCCGCGCGCTCGGTGCAGACCTCCGCAAGACCCGGCTGCGCCTGTTGATCGGGGTTGCGATCGGCGTGGGAGGCGCGGTGGCGGTGTCAGGCGCGATCGGCTTCGTCGGCTTGATCGTGCCGCATCTGGTCCGCCCGCTCACCGATCGCTCGCCATCCGCGATCCTGCTGCCGTCCGCGTGCGCGGGCGCGGCCCTGCTGATGCTGGCCGATATCGGTGTTCGGCTCATTCCGACGGCCAACGAGCTCAAGCTCGGCGTCGTCACGGCGATGATGGGTGTTCCCGTCTTCATCTTCCATCTCCTGCGGGAGAAGCGGATATGGTGAAGATCCAGATCGATGCGGCGACCGTGCCGATCGGCCGGCGCGCCGTGTTGCAGGACGTCAGCACCTCCTTCGAAGGCGGGTCGCTGATCGGGATCATCGGCCCCAACGGCGCGGGCAAGTCCACCCTCGCGCGTGCGATCCTCGGACTGCTTCCGCTGTCCGCAGGCCATATCCTGGTCGACGATCAGGATGTCGCGACGATGGAGAGGCCGGCGCTCGCCCGGACCATCGCCTATCTCTCGCAAGGCCAGACGCTGCATTGGCCGCTGACGGTCGAGCGACTGGTCGCGCTGGGTCGGCTCCCCTATCTGGCGCCGCTGTCGCGCCTGCTGCCGGGCGATGCCGAGGCGGTCGACCGCGCAATGGCGCTGGCCGATGTCGGGGATCTCCGTGACCGCATCGCTACCGAACTTTCGGGCGGCGAACGGGCGCGTGCCTTGCTGGCGCGAGCCTTGGCGGTCGAAGCGCCGGCGCTGGTGGTGGACGAGCCGCTGGCGTCGCTCGATCCCGGTCATCAACTCGAAGTGATGGAGCTGCTCGAACGGCAGGCTCATACGGGGACGCTGGTGGTCGCGATCCTCCACGATCTGACCCTGGCCGCGCGCTATTGCGATCGGCTGCTGCTGCTCGATCGCGGCCGGCTGATCGCCGATGGCCCGCCCGCCGATGTCCTCACCGAGGATCGGCTGGCATCGGTCTACGGCATCGCCGCGTCGATCGACCGGTCGGGCCGCACCCCCATCATCGTTCCATTGAGCCGCATCTGATGCGCCGCTCGCGCACCTCTATCTCAAGGTTTCCCATTTTATGGCTTTTTTCAGCTTTTCGATCGCTCTGCTCCTCTCCTCCGCCTCTGTCGCGGCGCCCCTGGCCGATGCTGGTGAGGGCGACGCCATCATCGTCACCGCAACCCGTTCTCCCGAACCGGTCGACAAGCTGCCCCAGAGCGTGACCGTGCTCGACAAACCCGCGATCGATCGCGCCCAGGATCTCGGCATGTCCGAGTTGCTGCTGCGCACGCCGGGTATCAGCCTGTCGCGCAATGGCGGCTATGGCACGACGACGACCTTGCGCATCCGCGGCGCCGAGTCCGAGCAAACCGTCGTCGTCATTGATGGCGTCAAGCTCAACGATCCAGCGGCGGCCGGCGGCGGCTATAACTTCGCCAACCTGCTCGTCGGCGATACCGAGCGGGTCGAGATTTTGCGCGGGCCGCAATCGATCTTCTGGGGCAGCCAGGCGATCGGCGGCGTCGTCAATGTCGTCACCGCATCCCCGCAAAAGCCGATCGAGGGCAGCTTCGATGTCGAGGCAGGGTCGCGACAGACTGCGAGCGGCCGGGTGGCGCTCGGCGGCAAGACCGGTCCGCTGAGCTGGCGAATCGGCGGGCAGGCCTTCACCACCGACGGTATCTCCGCCATCTCCCCGGCCTTCGGCGGCAAGGAGAAGGACGGCTACACCAATCGCAGCCTGACCGGCCGGGCGGAGCTGGCGATGACCGATAGCGTGTCGGCCGACCTGCGCGGCTACTATTCCCGAGGGCGGTTCGATTTCGACGCCACCGCCGCCGACAGCCCCGAATATGGGTTCACCCGCGAGTTTGTAGGCTATGCCGGGCTGAACGTCGCGATGCTGGACGGGCGACTGCGCAACCGGATCGGCTATGGCTATACCGATACCAACCGCGACCAGTTCGATCCCCGCCGCCAGCGCACGAAGAGTTTCGAGTCCGCCGGCCGCAACATGCGCATCGAATATCAGGGTAACCTCGCCCTGAGCGACCGCTGGGCGCTCCAGTTCGGCGCGGAGAATGAGCGGTCGCGCTTCCGCAGCGTATCGCCGCCTGGGTCGCTGGCGACCGCCGTCCCGGCACCCGCGCGCGGCAAGGCGGAGATCACCAGCCTCTATGGCCAGCTCAGCATCATGCCGCTGACCGGCCTGACACTAACTGGCGGTGTCCGCAGCGACGATCATAGGCGCTATGGCCGCAAGACGCTCACTTCGGTGGGCGGCGTCTGGTCGCTTCCGACGGGCACGATCTTGCGGGCGAGCTATGGCGAGGGCTTCAAGGCGCCGACGCTGTTCCAGCTCTTCTCGGACTTCGGCAACCAGGCGCTCGATCCCGAACAGGCGCATGGCTGGGAGGCCGGCGCCGAACAGCGGCTGTTTGACGGCAAGCTCGGTATCCGCGCGACATATTTCGAGCGGAACAGCCGCGACCTGATCATCTTCAACAGCTGCCCGACGGCGAGCACGCTGCCGCTCTGCTTCCGGCCGGGCACGGCAATCCGGCGGTCGGGCTATTATCTCAACGTCTCGCGCGCCAACGCGCGCGGCGCCGAGGTCGAGGCCAACGGACGTTTCGGCCGGTTGCAAATCGACGGCAATTATAGCTGGACGGTCGCCGAGGATCGCTCACCCGGCGCCGCGACCTTCGGCAAATGGCTGCCGCGGCGACCACGCCAGAGTGCCAACGCATCGGTCAGCTATGACTGGGGGCACGGCCTCACCACTGGCGCCGCCATGCGCTGGGCCGGCCACAGCTTTGACAATGCGGTGAACAGCACCCGGCTCGACGGCTACACGCTGGTCGACCTGCGCACCGAGCTGGCGCTGTCACCTTCGGTTCGCCTGTTCGCACGCGTCGAAAATCTGTTCGACGAGAAGTACATGACCGCCTTTCGCTACGGCACGCTTGGCCGCACCATCTACGCGGGTTTGCGAGGACGCTTTTGATGGAGACGGGACAATGCTGAAGCGGGTCAAGGGCGGGCCGGCCGTCGTCGCCTGCAACACCTGCCGTTTCTCGAAGGAGGAGCGCGAGGACGGTGAGGGCGTGCGCGGTGGCGCACGGCTGGTCGAAGCGCTGCTCGCGGTGAAGAGCAGCGATCATCACTATGCCGACATCGAGGTGCAGGAGATGGCGTGCCTCTTCAATTGCTCCGAACATTGCTCGGTGCATCTCCGCGCGCCGGACAAGGTCAGCTATGTGCTGGGTCGCTTCGAGCCGACGGCCGAGGCGGCGCAGGCGATCCTCGATTATACCGTGCACTATGCGGCGAGCGAGCACGGAAGAGTGCCCTTCAAGCAATGGCCGCAAGGCGTGAAGGGCCATTTCATCACCCGCAGCCCGCCTCCCGGGTTCGTTGCCGAATGAGCGCCTTTTCCACCCGCGCGGCGTTTGAAGCCGCGCTCACTTCGTTGACGACGCCCGACCCCGACGCGATCGCTGCCGCGCAGGCACGGCAGGCCCAGCTCACCAAGCCCGCAGGTTCGCTTGGGCGACTGGAGGAGATCGCCATTTTCCTGGCCGGTTGGCAAGGGCGCGAACGACCGAGGCTCGATCATGGTCGCGCTGCGATCTTCGCGGGCAATCACGGCTTCACCGTGCATGGCGTAAGTGCCTTTCCGGCCGCGGTGACCGCTCAGATGGTCGCGAACTTCGAAGCGGGCGGTGCGGCGATCAACGCGCTGGCGGCGGTGGCGGGCATCGAGCTGAAGGTCGTCGCACTCGACCTCGACTGTCCGACCGCCGACTTCACCGTCGCCCCGGCGATGGACGATGACGAATGCCTGGCCGCGCTGTCGGCGGGCGCGGCGATCGTCGATCCCGCGCTCGATCTGCTTGTCGTCGGCGAGATGGGCATCGGCAATTCGACGGCGGCGGCAGCCCTTTGTCTGCGCAGCTTCGGTGGTGTGGCGGCCGACTGGGTCGGCCCGGGCACCGGCATCGATAACGCGGGGATCGCCCGCAAATCTGCTGTGGTCGATCGCGCTTTGGCTTTTCATGCCGAAGCTCCCAGCACGCCGTTCGAAACGCTTCGACGATTGGGCGGCAGGGAGATCATGGCGATAGCGGGCGCGGTGATCGAGGCGCGCCGTCTGCGGATCCCTGTGGTCCTCGATGGCTTCATCAGTTGCTCGGCGATAGCGCCGCTGGCGGCTGCCGATCCCGATATCGTTGCGCATTGCATTGCCGGGCATTGTTCGGCCGAGCCCGGCCATGGCCGTCTGCTCGATCGATTGGGCCTACAGCCGTTGCTTAGCCTCGACATGCGGCTGGGCGAGGGCAGTGGTGCCGCGGTAGCGGTGGCGGTCATCCGTTCGGCTATTGCCGCGCACGAAGGCATGGCGACCTTCGCCGAGGCCGGGGTATCGGGCGGCGCGTGAGTTTCCTGCTGCATCTCCTTCGCCACGGTGCGCCCGAGCTTCCCGGGCGGATGATGGGCCGAACCGACTGCGCACCGACGCAGGAGGGGATCGCCGCCTGCGTTGACCAGATCGGGGAACTGCAGATCGATGCCGTGATCACTTCGGATCTACGCCGAGCGAGCCAGGCCGGTGCCGCGATCGCAACAATGCTGGCGCTGCCCTTGTCGACCGATCCTCGCTGGCGCGAACTCGACTTCGGCCTGTGGGATGGCATCGCGAGCAGCGAGATCGATCCGGGGGCATTCGGCCGCTTCTGGGATGATCCCGATACCAACCCGCCGCCGCAGGGTGAGCGCTGGTCGAGCCTGACCAGCCGTGTCGCCATGGCGATAGCCGACATGGCTGAGCGCTCGACCTTGGTGGTGACCCATGGCGGTGCGATGCGAGCGGCGCTGGCGGTTCTGTGCGGGTTCGACCAACGCCAGATCTGGGCGTTCGATCTGCCCTATGCCGCGATGCTGTCGCTCAGGGTCTGGTCCGGGGAGAAGCCGTCAGCCCGGATCGTGGGGCTGTGGCCATGAAGGGTTTCATTCTCGCGCTGCAATTCCTGACCCGGCTGCCGACGCCGCGCGTCCGGGCGGACGGAGAAGCCTTTGCGCGATCGATGCGCTGGTTTCCCGCCGTCGGCTTGGTGATCGGGGTGCTGGTCACCGCGGCGGCATGGGCAGGAACGCATGTCGATCCCTGGACCGGTGGGCTGGTCGCTCTCGTCGCATGGGTGGCTGTCACCGGCGCGCTCCATCTCGATGGCCTGTCCGATCTGGCCGATGCGAGCGGTGCCGCACACAAGGACCGCGAACGGCTGCTGGCGGTGCTCGCCGATCCGCATGTCGGCAGCTTCGGCGCCGTCGCAATAGGGCTGCAACTGATCGCCAAGCTCGTCCTGCTGCACGCGCTGATCGAGCGCGAGATGCTCGTTGGGCTGATCCTGATCCCCTTTGCGGCGCGCATTGGCCCACTGGTCTGGACGCAATGGCTGCCGTCGCTGCATGACGGACTGGCCTCCCGCTTTCGGGCCGTGGTCCGGCCATCCGATTTGGCCATCTGGCTGGTCCTGCTGACTGCGAGCGCGTGGTTTGCGCCAGCCATCCTCGTCGCGCCCATTCTGATCGCCGGGTGGGTCTGGTGGCTGCGTCAGCGAATTGGCGGCATCTCTGGCGATGGCCACGGCGCCGGAATCGAGCTCGTCGAGACCGGTCTTCTCCTCGCCCTGCTCGTCGGGGCTGCGATCCGGTGAGCCAATGGACTTTCCATGGCGGCCGGCTGGCCGAGGCACGCGCCCTCTACGGTGGCGAAGACTGGCTTGACCTGTCAACGGGCATCAACCCCACGCCGTGGCCCGGTGCCAAGGATCTAGCGGTCGACTGGCAGCGCCTGCCTGATGAAATGGACCTGCAAGAGCTGGAGAGGGAGGCGGCCAGCTATTTCGGTGTCGATCCCACCTTTGTCTGTGCCGTGCCGGGCAGTGAGATCGGTCTGCGCTTGCTGCGGGATATCGGTGTCATGCCGACCGCCTACGTCATGCCAGCCTATCGCACCCATGCGGATCTGGTCATGCCGCGTATCGCACTGGAGCCGATCGCGTTGCCCTGGTCGTCGGGCAGTCTCATCCTCGCCAATCCGAATAATCCCGACGGACGTATCCTGCATCGGCAGGTCCTGGGTGAGCAACTGGCTGTCACCGAGGCAGCCGTCCATTGGCTGGTGATCGACGAAGCCTTTGCAGATACCGTGCCCGAGGCTAGCTTCGCCAGCGAGATTGGTGACGACCGGCGGCTGATTATCTTCCGATCGTTCGGCAAGTTTTTCGGCTTGGCGGGCGTCCGGCTCGGCTTCGTGCTTGGCCCGCGTTCGGTAATCGCTGCCTATCGGGCGAAGCTCGGAAGTTGGCCCTTATCGTCGGCCGCGCTGGTGATCGGGACCGCGGCATATCGCGATCGAGCGTGGATCGGATCGATGCGGTCGATCCTTCCCGGGCAAGCAGCTTCACTCGACGCCGTGCTGGCACACCATGGCCTCGAGCCTTTCGGCGCATGCCCTCTGTTCCGCTTGATCGAGACTACCGACGCGGCAGCGCTCTTCGACCGGCTGGCGCGTCACTCGATCCTTACCCGGCCATTCGACGAAAACCGCCGCTGGCTACGTGTCGGACTGCCTGGAAGCGCCGAGGATCTCGTTCGCCTCGATCGGGCGTTATCGGATGTCTGAAGCTGTCACCCTGGCTGCGGCGGCGCTCGACGCGTCGGTTGGCTGGCCCTCGGCGCTCTATGCCAGGATCGGCCATCCGGTCGGCTTCTTCGCGCACGTGATCGATGGCTGCGAGCGCCGGTGGAACAGCCCGGCGCGCGGCGAGGCCTTTCGCCGGGCAGCCGGGGTAGGCACCGTGCTGATCCTGTCGCTGATCACGGTCGGACCCGGCCTCGCGCTGGAGCAACTTGCCTATGCGCTGTTCGGATGGTGGGGGTGGGTGGTCGTGGCGATGCTGGCGGCGCCGGCACTCGCACAGCGCAGCCTCTATGATCATGTCGCAGCGGTCGAGCGAGCGCTTCGGTCGGGTGATCTGGTTCAGGCGAGAGCGTCTGTCGGCATGATCGTTGGCCGGGATACCGCGTCGCTCGACGAATCCGGCGTGGCACGGGCCGCGATCGAGAGCCTGGCCGAGAGCTTCTGCGATGGTGTCGCGGCGCCCTTCTTCTGGCTGCTGCTGCTCGGCCTTCCGGGTGTATGGGCCTATAAGGCGATCAACACCGCCGACAGCCTGATCGGACATCGCGAGGAACGTTGGCGTGCGTTTGGCTGGGCGGCGGCACGCACCGACGATCTGCTCAACCTGATCCCGGCAAGGCTCGCTGGCGCGCTCCTCTGCTTGACTAGCTTGGAAGGCTGGCGAGTTATGATGCGGGATGCCGATAAGCATGCGTCGCCAAACGCCGGTTGGCCCGAAGCGGCGATGGCCGGCGGGCTGGGACTGAGGCTTGCGGGTCCGATTGCTTACGATGGAGTGATTCACGACAAGCCGTGGATCGGCGATGGCCGGACCGATGCCGGTGCGGGGGACATCCGCCGGGCGCTTCGCCGCTATGTCATAGCTTGCCTGAGCCTCTGGGCGACAGCAGGAGCCATCGCATGGGCGCGCTGATGTTCCAGGGGACGGGCTCCGACGTCGGTAAGTCGGTGCTGGTTGCTGGCCTGTGCCGGACACTGGCCAATCGTGGCCCGAAGGTCCGCCCCTTAAAGCCTCGGAATATGTCGAACAATGCGGTGGTCACGACCGACGGGGGCGAGATCGGCCGGGCTCAAGCGCTTCAGGCAATGGCGTGCCGGGTTGAGGCGCATAGCGACCTGAACCCAGTCCTGCTGGAGCCGCAGGTTGATCGGGCCTCTCAACTTATCGTCCAGGGGAAGGTCCGCAGCTCGAGGAGTATCTCGATATCGACCGACTGATCAAACTTGCGAACGGAGCATCACGATGAACACGAAGGGCATGGGCCGTCTGCTGGTTCTGGGTGGCGCGCGATCGGGCAAGAGCCGCTACGCCCAGGCGCGAGCCGAAGCGCTCCCTGGCGAGTTGCTCTTCGTGGCAACCGCCCAGTCATTCGATGACGAGATGGGGGATCGGATCGCGCGGCACCGCGCCGATCGCGGAGAGCGTTGGTCCACTGTTGAAGCCCCGTTGGAGCTTGCCGATTGTATCTTCGGCGAGGCGGGAGCCGGACGCGTGCTGCTGGTCGATTGCCTGACTCTGTGGACCTCCAACATCATGCTCGCCGATCGCGATATTCCACATGAGATCGAGCGATTGCAGGGAGCCATCGCGAAAGCCCCCGGGCCTGTCATCTTCGTTGCGAACGAGGTCGGGCTGGGGATCGTGCCCGACAACGCACTTGCCAGGCGGTTTCGGGATGCTTCGGGTACAATCAATCAGGCGGTCGCGCGGTTGTGTGACGACGTTGTGTTCGTCGCAGCAGGGCTTCCCCTCACGCTGAAGTGAATGGAAGCGGAGATGGCTTCGATCTCGGTTTAACGGCGACAGATGCGCGCCGTTGCCGCGCTGCATTATTATGCGAAAGCCTGCCCGACAACTGTCCTTGCCGACCATCAGGAGCACCGTCGCGGTGTGGTCGATCAGATAATCGCCACCCTCGATCGGCACCTTCTTGTAATGGACATGATAGGCCTTCACGATCCGGGCGAGTTCAGCGGGCGAGCCGGTGAGCCCCATGATCGGCGTGCCGAACAAGGTCAGATACTGGCCGATGTCCACGGGCTTATCGGTTAGGGGGCGAGGCTAGATCGCCGCACGCCGCAATGTCCCTCATCTGCGCGTGCAGCGCCTGCAGGCTACGGCGTTCGGTTGGGGCCATCATCTCCAATGCGATAAAATATACACCGTCGGGGTCGGCGTCGCTGACCATACGCTGGCGCGATCCGGTAGCCGAGTTCGAGGTTGCCGACAGCGGTGTAGGCATCGCCGAGACCGACCTTCAGCGCATCTTCGAGCCGTTCGAGCGGGTCGGCAACACCGGCGCGGCGCCGGTCATCGGCCTCGGGCTCACGATTACTCGGTTGCTGACCGAGATCATGGGGGCCGAACTGCTGGTCGAAAGTCAGCCGGGCGCGGGCAGCAGCTTCAAGGTGCGGATGTTGTTCTCGGACGCACCGCCATCGACGACGACAGTGCCGCCGGGCGCGCGGATCACCGGCTATGCTGGGCCGCGCCGCCGGATTCTGGTCGCGCGAGAGCGACGTGCTGTTCTGGATCGCCCAGGGCAAATCGAACCGCGACGCGAGCGAGATCATGAACATCAGCGCGCGCACCGTGAACAAGCATCTCGAGCAGATATTCATCAAGCTCGGCGTCGAGAACCGCGCCGCAGCGGCGGCTATCGCGACGAGGATCATCGCGCTATCGGATTAGCGACGCATTGGCCGGCCCCCGCTCAGCAAGCGATCGCCTCGCGCTCCACCACCATTCGACGCAGGTCCTGCACCGTTCTGTAGGCATCCCGCACCGCTTCGCCAATTCGGGCGACTTTCATCGCATCCCCGATCGCCATCACCGGCACGCCGGCGCCGGCCAAAGCCTCGGACAGGCGAGTATCGGGCACGAGTCCGTGTGCCAGCAACAGGGCAGCCGCCGGCTGCGCCCGTTCCACGCCATCGAAGCCCACGAGCCGGACATGATCGTCCTCAATCCCGCTCAGCGTGATCCGGTCCGCGATCCGGATCGCCGGCTCCGCTTTCAGGCTCGCGAGTAGATGCATGCGATAGAGCGGCTCGGCGTTGCGGGCCAGGAAGCGGGAATCGGATCGGCTCGCCAGCAGGATCTGATGACCCTGGACTGCAAGGTGCTGCGCGGTCTCGGTCCCGGTCTCGCCGCCGCCATAAATGACGATGGGGCATTCGGCGGTCGATGGCGGTAACGCGATGTCGCCCAGCAATGCCGCGGACGCCGGGTGAACCGGCAGCTTTCCCGCACTCTCCAGCATAAGAGGCGCAGGGCGGGATCCCGATGCCAACACGATTGCATCGGGGTCTATTGCTAGGATCGTCGCAGCATCCGCCGTGGTTCCGCACCGGACATCGACACCGCTCGCTGCCATCCGCCGCAACAGGAACCGATGATACCAGAACAGCTTTTCCTTGCCGGGCGGCGTGGCCGAGGTGATCAGGTTGCCGCCGAGCGTTTCGCGCTTCTCGAACAAGGTCACGGCAAAGCCCGCCTGGTCGAGCAACAAGGCCGCAGCCATCCCGCCCGGTCCCCCGCCGACAACCGCCGCCCGACGGCCGGCGCCAAAGGCGTCGATGGGCGGATCTGTTTCATGGCCGCAGCGTGGGTTTTCGGCGCAGCTCACGCCACGGTTGCTTCCGGTCTCCATGATGCACCAGTTACAGGAGGTGCAGGGGCGGATGTCGTCGGGCCGCCCCGCACGAGCCTTGTTAGCCCATAATGGATCGGCCAGCAGGGCGCGGCCGAGCGATATCATGTCGGTGTCCCCGGCCGCGACCGCCATTTCCGCCAATTCCGGCGTGCGGATTACCCCGGCGCACAACACCGGCTTGCCCGTCGCCTCGCGAATCCGCCGGGCCATCGGCAAGCGCCACCCTTCGTCCACGGACATTGGCTCGACAATGACATCGACCCGATCGAGCGAACCGCAGCTGATGTCGATTGCATCGACGCCCGCTTCGCATAGATATGGTGCGATCCGTTCGCTGTCCTCCAAGGTCAGTCCGCCTTCGAGGAAATCGGACACCGACATCCGATAGAGTAGGGGCCTCTCGCCGATCGCCGCGCGGACCGCCTTGATCACCTCCAGCGGAAACCGCATCCGCCGTTCGGAATCGCCGCCCCAGCCATCATCACGCTGGTTGACGAGCGGGGACAGAAATTGCTGCAGCAGATAGCCATGCGCGCCGTGCAGCATCACCGCGTCATAGCCTGCCTGCACGGCCAACGCCGCCGCCGATGCATAGCTGGCGATGATCCGAAGGATCTCCGCTTCCTCCAGCGCGCGAGGTACGGCGTTGAGATAGAAGGACTGAAGTGGCACAGCCGAGGAAGATACCGGCTGCCGCCCGAGCACCGCCTCGCGGGATTGTCGCCCGGCATGGCTCAACTGGACGCACGCACGCGCGCCGCCCGATTTGATCGCCGCAGCTAGATTGCCGTGGCCGGTGCGATAGAATGGAGTGTCGAGCCGCAGTTGCGGCGCCATCGAACTGAAACCGTCGCGTCCGTCGACACAGGTATATTCGACGATGA
Source organism: Rhizorhabdus sp. P4_G6 (assembly GCF_056401045.1). Classification (NCBI taxonomy): domain Bacteria; kingdom Pseudomonadati; phylum Pseudomonadota; class Alphaproteobacteria; order Sphingomonadales; family Rhizorhabdaceae; genus Rhizorhabdus; species Rhizorhabdus sp. P4_G6. The sequence goes on from NZ_JBFUKC010000012.1 coordinate 21,494, forward strand.
TCAGGCCGGTCCCTCCCAGCGCTCGTTCGCGATAGTAAGCGATCAACTCCCGGGAGACCGACCCGTCGGCATTGCCGAGATGGCTTTCCATGGGCGCCATCACGATCCGGTTTTTCACAGTCATCCCTCGAATGGCAAAGGGCTGAAATAAATGGGGGTAGGCCATGGCCGGCTCCTGCAATCTCGATGGCGGCAGCAACCATGACATTGTTTGTATATGGCGATAAGATACCAATAATCGATAAGACTTTTCGTCAGGAGCAATATATGGACCGAATGCGTGCGCTGGAAGTCTTCGTTGAAATCGTGGAGCGCGGTACGATGTCGCGCGCGGGTGCCGCATTGGGTATGTCGCAGACGATGGTTTCGACCCATCTCTCCGAGCTCGAGGCGCGGCTCGGCAAGCGACTGCTAGCACGCTCGACGCGGCGGATGGACTTGACAGAGGAGGGACGCCGCTTCCTCGACCACACGCGTCACATCCTCGCCAGCGTGCGCGCCGCGGAGGACGCAGTGCGTGGCCACGGAGGTGCGCCGCGTGGGACGGTGCGGATCGATGCTCCTCCCGCAATCGGTCATCGCTTTCTGCTTCCCGCAATTCCGGCCTTGCATGCCGCTTGGCCGGATATTCTGATCGACCTCAGCCTTGGCGACCGCCCGGCCGTGCTGCGTCCTGAAGGCTTCGACATCCTGGTCCGTGTCGGTTCTGTTCGCCCCGAGGATGCCGACATTCGCATGCTCGGCCGCACGCCATTCGTCACCGTCGCGTCCCCGGCCTATCTCGCCCGGCGCGGCGTCCCAAAGTCGCCCGACGACATCGCCAGCCACGCCTGCATCGTCTATGCCACGGTCGAGCGTCCCGGTGGCCAGCGCTGGGACTTCGTTCGGGACGGCATTGTTCGATCGCTGCGCCCGCCGACCGTTGCGCGCTTCAACGACGGCACCGCAATCAGTGGCGCTGCCGTTGCCGGGCTCGGCATCGCCCGTACTTTGGAAGTGTTGGTTGCCGACGAGTTGGCGGATGGCCGACTTGTCCGGCTGCTCGAGGATTGGTCGGTTGAGCCGCAAATGATCAGCGCCTTCGCGCCGCTGGCCCGCAGCCACATCCCCGCCGTCGCCGCGACGCTCGATTATCTCGAGACGTTGCCCTGGACCGGAGCCAGTTCGGCATCGTTTGTAACTTCCGTCTAGCAGGTGGATTATATGCTTGGACCGCGGTAGTGATGTTTTGCTTGGCCGAACCCGGCTGGGACGCGGCACTCGACGGCGAAGCAGGGCCTGCTTTGGAGAGAGGAGAAATCAATGCGTGTAGCCTTTGAGCAAAAGCCAGGGCAGCCGCTGGGCGATCTCAGTTCCCGGTATTTGCCCGAACTGTTGAACGCGGCAGGGGGATTCTCCCATGCCACTTATCAGCACTCCCGCCTGCCGCTGCGGCTATTTGAGGCGGCGCGCATTGCCACGGCGGTGATTAACGGCTGCACCATTTGTATGAGTTGGCGCTCGGCGCGCGATGTCCAGCTACTGGGCGTCGAAGGCAGCATCAACAAAGCGGGAGATGAACCCGACGAGAATTTCTATCAGGCGGTCCTGGCGGGCGATCTGTCCATGCTCGACGCTCGTGAGCGCCTCGCCGTGCGCTTCGCCCAGAAAATGGGCACCGAACCGCGATCACTCTCCGCCGACGAAGCGTTTTGGAGTGAGCTGAAGGCCGTCCTTAGCGACTCTGAGATCGTCGACCTGACATATTGCTGTGCGAGTTGGATCGGTCTTGGCCGCGCTGCGCATGTGCTTGGCATAGATGCGGCCTGTCAAATTCCAGAACTGCAAGCGACGTGATTTCCCGGACGCGCTTGGCCGCCRGGCGCCGTGAACCGCCCCGAGATTGCCGGAGGCCCAAATCCTGAGATGAGGGCGACGCCGATCGCATCTTGTTGGTGTCCGGCCACACGGACATCATCCCAACCATGARGCATGCTCGAAAGTCCGGGCTTGAGGTCGGCCTAATTCAGTTGCCTGCCCCCACGCGGAGGGCTGGACGATACCCTGAAGGCGCATGCCGATTTCGCCCGACATGTCGGCTGGCCTGAACCGCTAATTCAAACTGGGATATAAGCGGTTATTCGCCTCGCTGAGGTCGGGAAGACACCGAAGTACGAAAGGCACCCCGTGTACAAAGAAAAATATGGACCTTGGGCAGTCATCCTTGGGGGTTCCGAAGGAGTGGGCGCTGAATTGGCCCGGGCGCTGGCGCAGGACGGCGTCAATCTCCTGCTGGTCGCCCGCAGGGCTGAGCCGTTGGAGGCGTTGAAACGGAGTATCATTGATCAAGCACCCGTTGAAGTCCGGGAGTTGGCGCTTGATGTCACGGCACCGGAAGCGGCCGATCGGATTGCGGCCGCAGTCGCCGACGTTGAGATCGGGATGCTGATCTGCAACGCTGGATCCGGTGTCGCGTTGGGCGCTTTCATCGCGCAGGATGTTGAAGCACACCTCCGGCTAGTGCAGCTCAACATTACCAGTCAGATCCGGCTGATCCATCACTTCGGCAGGCTCATGGCCGATCGGCGGCGCGGAGCGATAATGCTGGTCGGTTCTGGTTCCGGCGAGGTGGGAACCGGGTACGTCGCGGTTTATTCAGCATCAAAGGCCTTCCAGCGGAATCTTGCGGAAGCGCTATGGTTCGAGCTTGCGCCCCGGGGCGTCGACGTTTCGGTGATGATGCTGGGCGTGACCAAGACGCCCCAGCTTGGACGGAAGGGCTATCCTGTCGATGATCCGGATGCGCCTGGCGCGGACCCTCGCGACGTTGCCTTGGCCTGCCTTGATGCTATCGGCAATGGTCCGGTCGTTCATCTCAACGAGACTGTCGACATCGTGGAGGATCTCAAATCGAAGTCACGCAAGGACGTTATATGTATTCTATCCGAACGGGCAGGCAAAGTGCTTGGCAATGACCTGAAATGATTTAGCGGGGACTTTACATAAGCCGCCACCCTGGCGAGCTACGGCTAAGACCTGCTGTTTCGCGATTGAGACCACCGAACATGATTACGATGCAGCTGCGGCGACGGTAGCGGCATTTGTCGTATCTGACCGGACCGTCGCGTGATCGGCGCCTGGATACGAGGCTGGATGCACTTGTCCTAGAGAACGTCCCTGAACCAATTGGCGTCGTAGCTCTTTGGAAAGAACGGCCGCAGGCGCTCCATCTGCTCCTCTGTCAGTCAAAACAGGTCGCTCATTCCAGTCTCCTTGCGGAGCCCGAACCAGATGACACCTCTCGCATCAATCGGTCCTGACCCTAGGCCGCAGCCAGAAAGACCGACCAAGCCTGACTGAAGTAGGTGTCGACATGGAGCTCATCGCGCATGAGCGGGTCGCCCATCAGTAGCCGGTTCAGCGGATTGGACATGAACGTCCCGATCACTGCCGTCGCGAGTGTAGCAGCGCTGTGGCGCTGGAATGTCCCCGCGTTCTGTGCGGCAAGTATGAGACGGCGGAAGGCGCGCTCGTGTTCGTCAGACGACCACACCATCATGGCTGCCAAGGCCTCGATCCGCTGGGTCTCGTTAATTGCCATCCGATAGAAGGCCGATGTCGAAGGCTTCAGCGCGGTGCTCAGCAAGAACCGGCAGGCGTCTCGAAGCGCGTCCATCGAATCAGGATCCATGTACCGTAGAGTCGCGTGTAATTCCGCCACTGCTTTGTGGATCTGGCGTTCAGCAACGGCAACTAGGAGCGTGTCCTTGTCGGGGAACCGATGAAGCACGCTGCGGCGCGTCGTGCCGCAGTCTGAAGCTATCCCTTCGATCGTGGTTGGGGCAAAGCCGTAATCGCAGAACGAACGCAATGCGCAGGCGAGGATACGGTCGCTCAAATGACTGGATTCTTCACGGCGTGGTCGACCTGCGCGGCGCGTGGAAGGGGGGGCAACAGCCGAGGTAGGCGCACTGGTTGACAGATCAGACACCCGTACAATCCGGGTCGCGGTACGCGGTATGCTTCGCAAGGCCTACCCTTTCGCCCAACGTCTCAGCCCACCGTGGGCGGCGGAGGTGATGGTCTGTCACCTGCTGATAGGCATAGCCAACGCGACAAAGCAGGTCCTCGTTCAATCTGCCAGCCGCGAGTTGCAAACCCAGCGGCAAGCCACTTTCCGAAAATCCCCCGGGGAAGCTGAGGGTCGGCACGCCAGCCAGATTGAACGGGGATGTGAACCGGTACAGCGTGCGCCGCACTGCGTCGACGTCAGAGACAAGAGCCCGAAGCTCGCTCAACGAAGGTACGGGCATACCAAGGCCAGGAGTAACCAGGACGTCTACCTCTTGAAACAGCCTGCCCATCTCCCCTGTAAAGGCGGCCCTGCGTTGGCTGGCCCGGATATAGGCGGCGGCGGCAATACCCTGCCCAAGTTCTATCGATGCTCTGGCCTGCGGGCCATATTGCGAGGCGTGATCTGGAAATAACCCAGCATGGGTTTGGGCAAGTTCAGCCAGCACGATCGTCAATCCGGCCTCTGCGATCTCATCGTCCCACGGCATTCTGACGGATCTGATTTGCGCTCCCAAATCTTCCATAACCTCGCAGAATTCATGAACCGTCCGGCTGATCTCTGGAGATAAGCCATATGTAGCAAACGACTGGTCGATGCCGATCACGACGCCGTCAACCAGCTTTGCGATTTGGCCGAGATAGTCCTCGCGCGGTGCCAGAAGCGCCGTGGGGTCACGCCTGTCAGCCCCGGCTATGACCTGGAGCATCGCTGCGACGTCCTGAACGCTGCGTGCCATCGGACCGATGTGATCGAGGCTCTGAGCTAGTGGGAAGAGACCATGTCGACTGACCCGGCCCCATGTGGGCTTCAGTCCGCTCACCCCGTTGGCTGCGGCTGGCGTTCTGATCGAACCGCCGGTATCGGTGCCAATGGCGCCGTAGCAGAGGCCTGCGGCCGTCGCCACGCCAGGCCCGCTCGAGGACGCTCCGGGCCAGTGCTCTGCGCTCCATGGATTGCGCGGTTGTGCCAGCGACGGATGATGCTCGAGCAGTGCGGCCTCAGTAGTGTGGAGTTTGCCGAGGATAACGGCGCCAGCCTGGCGGAGCTTGCGCACCACGGTGGAGTCCGAGGCGGCAACATTATTCCGCAATATCACCGATCCAGCGGCCGTCGGCTGTCCCGCCATGTCGAGCAAATCCTTGACCGCGACCGGTACGCCATGGAGCGGGCCCCGCCACAGGCCCATGGCAATTTCACGATCTACTGATCGGGCCTGTTGAAGCGCATCGTCAACAAGCAGTGCGACAAAACTGTTGAGCGCGCTGTCTAACCGATGACAGCGCGCCAGCGCTTCTGTCGTGACCTGTTCCGACGTCAACACGCCCTTGCGAATGTGATCACCGACTTCCACCAGCCCAAGGTAGGCCAAACTGTCGGACTGGCAGGGATCTGCGGTCATCCTAGGGCTCCGTAAGCAGCCGCCATTAATGGCATGATTGTCTGCTATTAATGGCGCGATACTAAGCGTGCAATCCTGAACGGCCTCCATTCGCTTATATGACTACCGAGATTTTGCAAGTTAGGTAATTTTCTTTCAATGCGGCGCGTTTAACGAGTGCCCAGTGTATCATTATGGCGGGGCCGTACGTCCGGCACATCCGGCGACGTGTCTTGTGACCAGCGCACCCAGAAAGGGCGTCAGCCAGCGCTCGAGATCCCCAGTCCAGTCCGCATCCAGGGCCGGCCCTCCTGAAATGCCAGCCACCTATGAACCACCCAAATCCGCCGACGGAATCCCCTTTCTCAGCAATTGCCAAGATAGTGGTAGTGGGTGTTTCACCGGTAATGAGACCGGGCTCTTTCTTGACCAGCCGTCGCCCCTGCCCCAAAGGGCACGCAACATCGATACCGCCCCAGAAGGACCTGCCTTGGCGACCAAGCCGCTCTCGTTCCAGCGCCTGATCCTGACCCTCCATGATTATTGGAGCGATCAGGGCTGCGTCATCCTCCAGCCCTATGACATGGAGATGGGTGCCGGCACCTTCCATCCTGCCACCACGCTGCGTGCGCTCGGTCCCCAGCCGTGGAAGGCGGCCTATGTCCAGCCTTCGYGGCGGCCGACCGACGGGCGCTATGGCGAGAACCCGAACCGGCTGGGCCATTATTATCAATATCAGGTGATCCTGAAGCCATCGCCCGCCAATCTGCAGGAGCTATATCTCGGCAGCCTCGAGCGGATCGGTATCGACCCGCTGGCGCATGATATCCGCTTCGTCGAGGATGACTGGGAGAGCCCGACGCTGGGCGCGTGGGGCCTCGGCTGGGAAGTGTGGTGCGACGGCATGGAGGTGACCCAGTTCACCTATTTCCAGCAGGTCGGCGGCTTCGACTGCAAGCCGGTCGCGGGCGAGCTGACCTACGGACTTGAACGGCTCGCGATGTATATTCAGGGCGTCGACCGGGTCTATGACCTTGCCTTCAACGATGAGGGCGTCACCTATGGCGACGTCTTCCTCGAAAATGAGCGCCAGTTCAGCGCCTATAATTTCGAGGCGGCGAACACCGAGCTGTTGTTCAAGCAGTTCACCCAGGCGGCCGACGAATGCCGCGCGCTGCTCGATCGCCAAGTCGACGGTGAGAGCCGGCCGTTGCCGCTGCCCGCCTATGACCAGGCGATCAAGGCGAGCCATATCTTCAATACATTGCAGGCGCGGGGCGTGATCTCGGTCGCCGAACGCCAGGCCTATATCGGCCGGGTCCGCGAGCTGGCGAAGGGTGCCTGCGCCGCGTGGATGCAGCATAATGGGTGGGAGGCGTGACGATGGCCCAAGACCTCGTCATCCCAGCGAAAGCTGGGATCTCCCTTTCCTCCGTCACCGCCACAGGCAGTGAGATCCCAGCTTCCACTGGGATGACGGATCGGGAGGGAATCCGATGAGCGATTTCCTGCTCGAACTTCTCTCCGAGGAAATCCCCGCTCGGATGCAGGAGAAGGCCTCTGCCGATCTCGCGCGTCTGTTTGGTGAGGAACTTGCCAAGGCCGGACTCAAGCCGGAGAAGCTGACCAGCTATGTCACGCCGCGCCGCCTCGCGCTGATTGCGCGGGGCTTGCCGGTGGAGACCGCCGCGGTCTCGGAGGAGATCAAGGGGCCGAAGGCCTCGGCGCCGCCGCAGGCGCTCGAAGGCTTCCTGCGCAAGACCGGCCTCGCCCGCGAGCAGCTCGTCGAGCGCGATGGCATATTGTTCGCGATCATCGAGAAGCCCGGCCGCGCCACCGCCGATGTGCTGGCCGAAGCAGTCCCGGCGATCATCCGGGGCTTTCCCTGGCCGAAGTCGATGCGTTGGGGCACCGCCTCCCAGTCGACCGCTGCGCTGCGTTGGGTGCGTCCGCTGCAGGGGATCGTCGCGCTGCTCGGCGACGATGTCGTGCCGATCGAGGTGGACGGGATCGTCAGCGCCGCCGCCACGGTCGGCCATCGCTTTCACCATCCCGGTGCGATCACGATCGGCAATGCCGACGATTATGCCGCCAAGCTGCGCGCCTGCCATGTCATCGTCGATCCGGCCGAGCGCCGCGACATCATCCGCGCGCGCGCCGCCGAACTGGCCGCCGAGGCCGGGCTGACGGTGGTCCCCGACGAAGGGCTGGTCGCCGAAAATGCCGGGCTCACCGAATGGCCGGTGCCGCTGCTCGGCCATTTCGATCCGACCTTCCTGGAGGTGCCGCGCGAGGTGATCCAGCTGACGCTGCGCACCAACCAGAAATATTTCGTGCTCAACGATGCGACGGGCAAGCTCGCCCCGGCGTTCATCTGCACCGCCAATATCACCGCCCGGGACGGCGGCGTCGGTATTATCGCCGGCAATGGCAAGGTGCTGGCGGCGCGGCTGTCCGACGCGAAATTCTTCTGGGAGCAGGATCTCAAGATTCCTCTCGCCGAGCAGGCGAACAAGCTCGACCAGATCGTATTTCATGAGAAGCTCGGGACGGTGGCCGACAAGGTCGATCGCGTGGCGAGGCTGGCGCGGTGGCTGATCGAATCCGATATCGTCACCCCGGCGAAGGCCGGGGTCTCGGGCGGCGAGGACGGTGCTTCATCTCCCGAGATGCCGGCCTCCGCCGGCATGACGCGCGAGGCGCTGGCTGACATGGCCGAACAGGCCGCGCGGTTGGCCAAGGCGGATCTCGTTACCGGCATGGTCGGCGAGTTCCCCGAGCTGCAGGGCGTGATCGGCGGCTATTATGCGCGGGCTGAGGGGCTGCCAGACGCTGTCGCCGATGCTATCCGCGACCATTACAAGCCGGTCGGGCAGGGGGATGAGGTGCCCACCGCGCCGGTGACCGTGGCGGTAAGTCTGGCGGATAAACTGGATAGTCTAGGTTGCTTCTTCGCTATAAATGAGCGGCCGACCGGCTCCAAAGACCCATTTGCGCTCCGCCGTGCAATATTGGGATTGCTGCAGCTCATTGAGCTCAATGAGCTGCGCGGTTCTCAGATCAAGATGTTCCAGGTAGCCGCGTCGATGGCATCCAACATATCGACCGTACATAGTTACATGGAGGGCATGGCGGCCACAGCTATAGCTCAGAACAATTTGGACATTGGCGGTTTGTCACCACGTGAATGGCAAATCTGCCGAGTGGCCGAAGAGCTTTTCGCCTTTGAGATCGACCGCCTCAAGGTCCAGCAGCGCGAGGCCGGGGTCCGCCACGACCTGATCGACGCGGTGTTCGCGCTCGGCGGTGAGGACGATCTCGTCCGCCTGCTCGCGCGGGTGAAGGCGTTGCAGGCGTTCGTCGAGACCGAGGATGGGGCGAACCTGCTCGCCGGCTACAAGCGCGCCGCCAATATCCTGAAGAAGGAAGCGCCCACCTCTTCCGTCACCCCGGCGGAGGCCGGGGTCTCGGGACGCGAGGGCGCTGCGCCTTCTCCCGAGATGCCGGCCTCTGCCGGCATGACGCCGTGGGGCTATGATCCCGAACCTGCCGAAGCCGCGCTCAAAGCGGCGCTCGACACCGCCGAAAGCAGTGCGACCTCCGCCATCGCGGCAGAAGATTTCGCCGGCGCCATGTCCGCGCTCGCCTCTCTGCGCGGGCCGATCGATGCCTTTTTCGACAAGGTCACGGTCAACGATGCCGACCCGGTGAAACGAACGACCCGCCTCGCGCTGCTTGAAAAAATCCGTGCTGCGGTGCACAACGTCGCTGACTTCTCGAAAATAGAAGGCTGATTCGATTGCCGCGCCCCCGATAAGGGGCGGGTCGTGATAGGGAAGAGTGACGGCTTATGAAGACGCAGTTTGTGTATCGTTTCGGGGGTGGCGTCTCCGATGGGGGCAAAGGCGACAAGAATCTTCTGGGCGGCAAGGGCGCCAATCTGGCGGAAATGGCCGCGATCGGCCTGCCGGTTCCGCCCGGCTTCACCATCTCGACCGAGATGTGCCAGACCTATTATGACGAAGGGCAGATCTTCCCCGAAAGCCTGAAGGCCGAGGTGGCGATGGGGATCGCGCATATCGAGGCGATCACCAACAAGAAGTTCGGCGTCGCCGCCGATCCGCTGCTCGTCTCGGTCCGCTCGGGCGCGCGCGCCTCGATGCCCGGCATGATGGACACGGTCCTCAACCTTGGCCTCAACGACGAGACCGTCGTCGGCCTTGCCGCGAATTCGGGCGATGCCCGCTTCGCATGGGACAGCTATCGTCGCTTCATCCAGATGTATTCGGATGTCGTCCTGGAGTTGGATCACAGCGCCTTCGAGGAAGCGCTCGAGATCGCCAAGGAGGACAAGGGCTATCATCTCGATACCGAGATGCGGGCCGAGGACTGGCAGGCGCTGGTCAAGCGCTACCAGGAACTCGTCGTCGAGCTGTGGGACAAACCGTTCCCGCAGGACGTCCACGAGCAACTGTGGGGCGCGATCGGCGCGGTGTTCGGTTCGTGGCAGTCGGAGCGGGCCAAGGTCTATCGCCGGCTCAACGATATCCCCGCCGAATGGGGCACAGCGGTCAACGTCCAGGCGATGGTGTTCGGCAATATGGGCGATACCTCGGCCACCGGCGTCGCCTTCACCCGCGATCCGGCCAAGGGCGACCGCGCTTATTATGGCGAGTTCCTGATCAACGCGCAGGGCGAGGATGTCGTCGCCGGCATCCGCACGCCGCAATATCTGACGAAGGAAGCGCGCGAGCAGGCGGGCGCCAAGCCCGCCTCGATGGAAGAAGCGCTGCCCGAGGTCTATGGCCAGCTCGCCAAGGTGTTCGACCTGCTCGAGACGCATTATCGCGACATGCAGGACATCGAGTTCACGGTACAGCAGGGCAAGCTGTGGATGCTGCAGACCCGCGCCGGCAAGCGCACCGCCAAGGCGGCGCTGAAGATCGCCGTTGACATGGCCAATGAGGGGCTGATCACCCAGGAGGAGGCGGTGGCCCGCGTCGATCCTGCGGCGCTCGACCAGCTGCTCCATCCGACGCTCGATCCCAAGGCGCATCGCGACGTGATCGCCAAGGGCCTCCCCGCCTCGCCGGGTGCTGCATCCGGCATGGTGGTGTTCGACGCGGAAACCGCGGCAGAGCGTGCCGAGCTGGGCGACCACGTCATCCTGGTTCGTACCGAAACCTCGCCGGAAGACATTCACGGCATGCACGCGGCGCGCGGCATTCTGACGGCCCGCGGCGGGATGACCAGCCACGCGGCGGTGGTCGCGCGCGGCATGGGCCGTCCCTGCGTCTCGGGCGTCGGCAACCTCGCCATCGACGCCAAGGCGAAGATATTCCGCGTCGCAGGCCGCGAAGTCCGTGAGGGCGACATCATCACCATCGACGGCGCGACCGGAGAAGTGATGATTGGCGCGGTTCCCACCGTGCAGCCCGAGCTGGCCGGCGATTTCGGCACCCTGATGGAATGGGCCGACAAGGTCCGCCGCCTGAAGGTTCGCGCCAATGCCGAGACTCCGCTGGATTGCAAGACGGCGCGTATCTTCGGTGCCGAGGGGGTCGGGCTGTGCCGTACCGAGCACATGTTCTTCGATGCGGGGCGCATCACCGCCGTCCGCCAGATGATCCTTGCCGAGGACGAGAAGGGCCGGCGCGTCGCGCTGGACAAGCTGCTGCCCGAACAGCGTGCCGACTTCACCGAGATCTTCGAGATCATGGCCGGCCTGCCGGTGACGATCCGCCTGCTCGATCCGCCGTTGCATGAGTTCCTGCCCCATGAGGAGGAGGAGTTCGCCGAAGTCGCGTTGGCGACCGGCATTGGCGTCGAGGCGCTCCGCCGCCGCGCGGCCGAGCTGCACGAGTTCAACCCGATGCTGGGCCATCGCGGCTGCCGGCTCGGCGTCACCTATCCCGAAATCTACGAGATGCAGGCGCGCGCGATCTTCGAGGCCGCCTGCGATGTTGCCGAGAAGAGCGGCAAGGCGCCGATCCCCGAGGTGATGGTCCCGCTGGTCGGCACCCGCCGCGAGCTCGAGCTGATGAAGGTGGTGATCGACAAGGCTGCCAAGGCGGTGTTCGCCGAGAAGGGCCGCACCCTCGAATATCTGGTCGGTACGATGATCGAACTGCCGCGCGCTGCGCTCAAGGCGGGCGAGATCGCCGAGGTCGGCGAGTTCTTCTCCTTCGGCACCAACGACCTGACCCAGACTACGCTGGGCGTCAGCCGCGACGATGCCGGCCGCTTCCTGACCACCTATGTCGACAAGGGCATCTACGCGAAGGACCCGTTCGTCAGCCTCGACATCGAAGGCGTCGGCGAGCTGATCGAGATGGCAGCCGAGCGTGGCCGCAAGACGCGACCCGGGATCAAGCTCGGCATCTGCGGCGAGCATGGCGGCGATCCGGCCTCGATCGCCTTCTGCGAGACGACCGGCCTCGATTATGTCTCGGCCTCGCCCTACCGCGTGCCAATCGCTCGGCTGGCGGCGGCGCAGGCGGCGCTGAAGGCGAGGGGCTGAGGCTGGATCGCTGACATATTCCGTCATTCGGGCGGGCGCCGGGGTCTCATGAGGCTGAGGCGCATCCTTGCCTCCCGAGATCTTGGCCTCCGCCGGGATGACGAAGAAGTCAGCGGGTCCCGCGCGCCATGACTGCCGCGCATCCGGTCGATCCGGCCGCGCGCATCGCCTCGATCGACGCGCTGCGCGGTATCGCCTTGTGCGGGATATTGCTGGTCAACATCTTCGACATGGGCGGCCCGATCGCGATGGACCGGCCGCTCACCGTGCCGACCCTCGGCGATCCCGACTGGCAGGTGTGGGCGATCGCCCAGCTGTTCATCACCGGCACGATGCGCGGGCTGTTCTCCATGCTGTTCGGCGTCGGGCTGCTGATCTTCGTCGGCGATGATCCGAGCGCCGATCGCTCGCGCCTCTATCTGCGCCGGCTCGTGCTGCTGCTGCTGTTCGGGATCGTCGACAGCACGCTTTTGCTTTGGCCGGGCGACATCCTGGTCGTCTATGCGCTCGCCGGTACCGTCGTGTTGATCCTGCACCGGCTCAAGCCCGCGCAGCTGTTCGCGGCTGCCGGGGTCATCCTGATGTTGATTTCAGCATGGGCGGCCCATGAGGCGCGTGGGATATCGCCGCTTGCAACGATCTACTCTCCAGCAATGCTGGATCGCGAAGCTGCGGCGCGGCTTGGCGGTTATTGGCAGGCATTCGACTATATGAGCTATGTCAGCTGGAACTGGACGATGAACGCGCTGACCTATCGCTGGGTGGGCGACGCAGCCGCCTTCATGCTGATCGGCATGGGTCTGTACCGCGAGCGGCTGTTCGAGCCCGGAACTGATCGCCGCCTGCCGATCCGGATGGTCGCGTTCGGCTATGGCATGGGCCTGGCCTTGCGGCTGACCCACATCGTCCTGATCTGGAGCCATGACGGTGGACCGACCCTGCTCAGCGCGCTGATCGACCAGCCGGGCCGGCTGGCCATGACGCTCGGTCATGTCGGCCTGTTCCTGCTGCTCTGGCGCAGGGGTATCGCGCCCCGCATCATGACCTGTTTCGCCGATATGGGGCGGATGGCACTCACCCTCTATCTCGGCCAGAGCCTGATCGCCGCGTTCGTCTTCTCGGGCTTCGGCCTCGGGCTGTGGAACAGCCTGTCCTGGCCGCAGCTGTGGCTCGTCGCGCTAGCCATTCTGCTGGTTGAAGCATCCTTCGCGACGCTCTGGTTCAAGCTGCTGCGCTACGGGCCAGTCGAGTGGATCTGGCGCTGGGGCACCTATCGGCAGAGGCCCGCGCTGCTCAGGTGACGCGCATCGGCAGTGGCCGGCCGACGGAGAGGCCGTTCGGCGTCCCGGCTAGGCGAACATCCTGGCATGCTCGTCGAACTTGCCTTTGCGGAGCATCTCGGCCTGATCCCGCCAGCGCTCTTCGGCGATGGTGCCCGGCGCGAGGCCCATTTTCGCTTCGAGCGCGGCCTCGTCGGACAGCGACAGCGTGACGATATCGGCATAGCGGTGGATGCCGAATTCGTTGAGCTTGGCCTCTCCGCTGCGCCCGACGCCGAAGATCCGCGAAAGATCGTCGCGCGGGCCGGCGGCGGCGCTGCCGTCGCCGGCCATGCCCTCATTAACCGGCTGGCGACGTTTCTCGAGTTCGACGATGCGCTGGTTGCTGGCGGTCGCGCGCGCGATATGGTCGTCGCGCTCCCGCTCGAGCGCTGCCCGCCGGTCGCGTTCGCCTTCCAGCGCCGTCAGCCGCGCGCGGAGCCTATCGACCTCCGCATCCGCAGCGATGCGTTCCACACGCTCCTGCTCGAACGCTCTCCGCCATTTGCGTCGGCCTGCCGTCGTCAGCAGCCCCAGGAACCAGCCGAGGATCAGGACGAGGCCAAGGATGACCCATTGGTTAGTGGTAAAAGCCGGCATGAAAGCCTCCCAATCTGATGCGAGGCTAAACCGTTCCGGAGGAAGGACGTTCCGGCCATTGCTTTGCAATGGCCGCCGCTCAATGCATCACATTGTCCTTGATCGAGCAGGCTGCGGGGCCGAGGATCACGATGAACAGCACCGGAAGGATGAACAGGATCAGCGGCACCGTCATGATCGCCGGCAGCCGCGCGGCCTTTTCCTCGGCGCGCATCATGCGTTGGTGGCGAAATTCGGCGGAAAGCACGCGGAGCGCCGCAGCCAGTGGCGTTCCGTATTTCTCGGTCTGGATCAACGTCGTGACGACGCCGCGGATGGAGTCGAGATTGACCCGCTGGGCGAGATTCTCGAAGGCTTGGCGGCGGTCGGTCAGGAAGCCGAGTTCGATGGCGGTCAACGCGAACTCGTCGCCGAGTTCCGGATAGGCCTTGGCCAGCTCGCGTGCGACCCGGTTGAAGGCGAGATCGACCGACAGGCCGGCCTCGGCGCAGATCACCAGCAGATCTAGCGCGTCGGGCAGGGCCTTGCGGATCGCGTGCTGGCGCTTGGTGACCAGATTCTTCACATAGATGTCGGGCGCCTTGTAGCTGGCGAGCAGCGTGCCAGCGACGATCATGTATTTCTTGAACGCGCTGGCGTCGGGGAACCAGTGGAGCAGGTAGACGCCGATCGCGGCGGTGCCGCCGACCAGGATCGGCGCAACCAGGCGGAAGAAGATCACCGTGATCGCGGCGTCCTTGGTGCGGATGCCGGCGCGGGACAGATTGAGCGACGCCGTCTTGAGCTGCGAATCCTGCAGCATCTTCATGCTGCCGAGGATCGACTTCATCCGATTGATGGAGAGGCTGGTCTTCTTCTCCATGTTGGCGCGGCGGCGCGTCTTGGAGGCGGCAACGCCGGCCTTGAGCTGCTCGCGCCGATCGTTGAGTGCGCGCACCCGGCGCGACATGGGATCGCGTGCGACCGACTTCACCAGCCCGTGGCCGACGATCAGAATGATGATCGCGGTGGTCAGCGCGATTCCAATCGAGATCAGCGTGCTGAAGAAATGCGGGGTGACTGCGTGGTCCATCGCCGCCTCAGATCTCGAAATTGATCATCTGGCGCATGATGTACGCACCGATCGACATCCACACCATGCCGCCCATTCCGGCGATGATCAGCCGCTGGTCATGGAAGAAGGCGCCCATATAGTTGGGACTGATGACGCTGATCAGGCCAAAGACCATGAACGGCAGTACCCCGATGATGTAGGCGGATGCCTTGGATTCCGACGACATAGCGGCGATCTTGAGCTTCATCTGCATACGCTTGCGCAGCACTTCGGACAGGTTCGACAGCGTTTCCGCGAGATTGCCGCCGGTCTCGCGCTGGATGGCAAGGGTGATCACGAAGAACTGGAACTCCGACGTACCCATCCGGTCGGCGGTCTCCTGCAGCGCCGCCTCGAGCGTGCGGCCGATCTTTATGCGATCACAGACCGCCTGGAATTCGCTGCCCACCGGTCCGTCGATCTCGGTCGCGACGGCACCCATCGTCTCCGCGATCGGCAGGCCGGCGCGCAGGCCGCGCACGAGCAGTTCGATCGCGTCGGGGAAGCGGGCGACGAACTGGGCGAGGCGGCGCTTGCCGAGCATGTTAAGCCAGAATTTGGGCAAAGCCAGCCCTGCGCCGGTCCCTGCGATCAACGCCATCCACACCGGCAGGCCGGCGATGCCGAGCCCGAGGAACGGGATCAGGCCGGTTACCGCGCTGCCGATGAAATATTGCTTCACCGTCCACTTCTTGCCGGCAGCCTGGATCTTGCGTTGGATGTCGAGCGGATCGGGCAGGAAGCGGTCGAGAAGGGTATTTTCCTTGCGCGCCATCGCTGCGCGGCTGGCCAGCAATTTGCGGACCTGCTCGTTGACCACAGGCTCACCGCTGACGTTATAGCGACCCCGCACGCCCGATAGCCGCCGAACCAGCGCACGCTGCGCCGGCGGCCGGGCGACCACGAAGAAGAACATGGTCATGACCACCGCCATGACCATCATGAACAGCGCCGTGATCATGGGATCGCGATCACCCGCCCGATCATTTCTTGGCGATCTTGGACTTGGGCTTGAAGATGGCGGCCAGCTCGTCGAGCAATGACGGTTTCGCCTTCTTACCGTCGGCGGTGAAATCGTCGTTCAACAGCTCCAGCAGCTTTTGCGAGATCTTTGCCAGCCCCTGGCCGATCTTGGCGGTCTTGGCCGCTTCGGCGAGCGGCTTGCCCAGCTTGGCGGCGTTCACCGCCTGTTTGTGGTCGAACGGCAGCACGAAATCGATCTCGCGCTCGATCGAATTCTCGAAGTCCTTGCGGCTGATCTCGGTCAGGCTCGGGTGGACGCGATTGGCGACCACCAGAACGCCGGCCTGCGGAGCGTTGTTCTTCAGCCATGCGAGGATGCGGATCGTGTCGCGTGTCGCGGCGAGGGTGAGGTCCACCACCAGCACCACCGACTGCACATCGTGGAACAGGTGGGGGTGCTGCACCATCATGCCGCGCGGAACGTCGACGACGGTGCATTCGAATGCGCCCTTCATCTCCTCCTGCAGCTGGAAATAGGCTCCGCCGTCGGTGTTGATGGGATTGTTGATCGGGGCCTCGGACGACAGCACCGAAAGCTTGTCATTCGCTTTCACCAAGGCGCGCTCGAGGAACAGCCCGTCGATGCGGGTCGGGTTGTCGATCGCGTCGGTAAGGCCGCGGCCCGGTTCCAGGTCGAGCGATAGCGCGCCGGTCCCGAAATGCACGTCGAGGTCGAGAAGCGCGGTGCCGTGACCGCCATCTTCGCCCATCAGCCAGGCGATCGAGGTCGCGACGGTGGAGGCGCCGACGCCGCCACGAACGCCGATGACCGCGGTCATCAGGTGGATCTTGTCTTCGGCCGCCATGCCGTGACGCGGGCCCATCAGCATCATCTGGGCCTGGGCCAGCGAATCGCGGATCTGATCGGCGGTAAAGGGCTTGAGCAGGTAATCCTGGATGCCGCTGTTGAGCAGCTCGCGGTACAGCCTGACGTCGTTGGTGGAGCCGGCCGCGATCACGATCGTGCCTGGCTCGCAGACCTCCGCAAGCGCGTTGACGTCGCTCAGCGGATCGACCGAGTCGGCGAGATCGACGAACAATATGGTGGGACTCGCCGATACCGACAGCGACTGGATCGCCGCACGCAGGCCGCCCTTGCCGACGGATTCGGGCGCCCAGCCGAGTTCGAAGACGAGCGGCTTGAGCAGTTCCGCGCTGATATCGTCGCAGACATAGGCCGCGAAGGGGTTGCGGGTCTGCTGCTTGGGATGGGCGTTGAAAGGCGCGTTCATCAGTTGTCGCCCTTCACCGATTCGATCTTCAGCCCCTTGGTCGCCGTCGGTTCGGCGTTGCGCCATATCCGGATCGCCTTGGCGGCGGTCTCGGCGGTCGATCCCCGCGCTTCCTGGCCGCGCACCAGATCCTCCGGGTTGGCGACCATCGCCGCCAGCGTGGAGTTCATTGCGCAGCCATAGTTTGACGAGGCGGCGGCGGTGAAGTTGGGCTGCGACGGCTGGCTGTAATCGGGGCAGTTCGGAACGCTGGCCGTCGATCGGCTGACGATGATGCGGACATTGCCGGGCACGATCGCGCCCTCCGTCGCCGGCGCGCCGTCGCTGACGAACAGGCCGTAGCGACCGGCGATGGCGGCGATGTCGCTGTTCGACGCCGCTGTGCCGACGCTCGTGTCGATGCTGATGCGATCCCCATAGCCAACCCTGATCGCGTCGAACCATTGCGCGATGCGCGAAGCTTCAGCCGGGTCGAGGCCGTTGCCGGGAACATCCATGACATAGTCGCTGCGCTGGACCACCGGCTGGTGGACCGAGTCGACGCCACGATTGAAGCGGTCCGCATGGACCGCCCCGCCGGGCAGGGCTGCGGCGATGATTGCGAGTGGGAGAGAAGCGATCCGGAGTCTCATGATCAACCTCTCATCAATTCAGCGAGAAGCCGGCGTCGGGTATCGACGCGGGTTTCGATTGGGACGAGCGATCGGTCTTGGAGGCCCGATCTCCGGGCAGAACCGTCCGGGGCGGCGCAGGGATCGGGATCGGACTCTTCTCGCCTGATTTGCCCATGAAGCTCTGCCCCGCGATGATCCGCTCGCCATCGGTCGCCGCACGGAAGCCGGCAGTCGGCAGCGCGACCTGGTTCTGTGATACCGGGCGAACCAGATAGGGTGTCACGACGATCATGAGTTCGGTCTCGTTGCGCTTGAACCCATTCGAGCGGAATAGCGCGCCGAGCACCGGGAGGTCGCCCAGGAACGGCGCCTTGTCGAGCGAACTATTCTGTCCGTTCGACATCAGGCCGCCGATCATGAAGGATTGGCCCGATCCGAGTTCCACTGTCGTTTCCGCGCGGCGGGTGGAGATGCCGGGGATGGTGTAGCCGTTCAGGCGGACCGAACCCGCGTCCGTCAATTGGGAAACCTCTGGCCGCACCCGCATCGAAATCCTGCCGTCGGCCAGCACGGTCGGTGTGAACGACAGGCTCACGCCATATTGCTTGAACTCCACGGACACGGCGCCGAGGCCCTGCGCGATGGGAATGGGTATTTCGCCGCCCGCCAGGAAGCTTGCGGTCTCGCCCGAGATCGCGGTCAGGTTGGGCTCTGCCAAAGTCGTAACGAGGCCGTCATTCTCGGCCAGGTCAAGCGTTGCGAGCAGGTCCAGACCCAGGAGATGTCCAGCAAGGCCCAGGGTGGTGCCCGTTGTGGCGTTGTTGAACGTATATTGGGATGACCCTAGGAATGTGGTTCCGGTGTTGGGGTCGACAAAGGGCTTTACCGTGCCGGGATTTCCCTGGCCTATGCCGAACAGGAAGCCACCGGTGGTGTCGCGGCTCAGCAGGTTTACGCCTATATTCTTGGCGAACTGCCGGCTGACCTCCGCGATCTTGACGTGGAGGCTGACCTGCAGCGGCACCGCCGACTTCAGCCGGTTGACCACCTGGATATCCTTGCCGACGAACTGCTCGACCAGCTTCTGCGCTTCTTCGACATCGCTCGGAGCGGCGACCGCACCGGTCAGCAGGACGATGCCGTTCATAGTCGTTGCGGTGATCGCTGCCTCGGGCATGGCCAGCTTGAGCATCGTATCGACGCTGGTGATGTTGCTGCCGACCCGGACGATCGACGACCAGATCACCTTGCCGGCCTTGTCGGTGGCGTAGACAGCAGTCTCGCCCGGTCCCTTGCCGAAGATGTAGAGTTGGGTCGACGAGCGCACCTGGACGTCGGCGATCTTGTCGTCCGCCACGAACAGGTCGCTCATCGCGCTGGGCAGGGCAACCATCTGCCCCGAACCGATCGACAGCGTCGTCGTCTCCGCCGGCTTGCCGATCGTCGCGGTTCGGACGCCGCTGCCGCCGCTCGATATGGCGGCTGTTGCCGTCGCGATCGGTGCCAGCGCGACCGCTCCCATCAGGGCGGTGCCGAATGTGTGGTGGATAAGCCTGCGCATCTTCACTTGGCTCCCACGGTGCTGGCGGTGACATTGTTGCCGCGCGCCACGCGAACGACGGGACCGGTCGGTGCGGCCGTGTTGGAAACGGGTGAGCTCGAGGCGCTGCCGCCGGGCTTGGCGGGCACGCTGGAGCGCTGGTACCGCGATACGTCGGCGCCGACCGTGTAGGTGGTGTCGGTGTCGATCGGGCGCGAGGCTATTTCGAGCAGCATCTGGCGCTCCACCTTGGGATCGGCATCGGCGGGCAACGTGACCTCGCCGCGGGCGATCCGCTCCTCGAGCTCGGCCTTGTCGTCGGCGATCGAGCGGAGCGACAGCGAAAGCTGGCCGATGGTCTGCGCCACCGCGATCTTCTCTGCGATCTTGGGCGTCGCCTCGAGCGTGACGCTGGAGGTGTTGGCGACGACGGTCTTGCCCTGTTCGTCGACGGTCTTGTCGGTGCGCTGGTCGGCGGCGAGCACGCGGATGTTGCGGATGATGGTTTCGGCGGCCTTGAGCGGAGGACCGTCGCCGCCGCCCGGCACTTCTTGGGTGAGCATCAGGTCGACGCGGTCCCCTGGGAAGACGAAACCGGCCACGCCCGACTGTGCCGAAACCGAGATCGTGACGGCGCGCATGCCGGGGCCGAGGGCGGCCGCCAGGAAGCCTCGATCGCCCGGCTTGACCAGCGCGCCCTGGGTGACCGGCGCACCGGCCGTGACCGCATAGCGGACCACCGAGCCGTTCAGCGCGGCAAGGTCGCTCTCGCCCTTGATATAATAGGTCTTGTTGACGAGTTCGGCGGGCCAGCGCTGGTAGCGGAAGCTTTCCGGGCCGATGATCGTGCCGACGGGGAGCGGGCGGACCGCGACCGCGACCTCCGGGCCGGTCGGCTGCGGGGCGGCCATCATCGGCGCAGCTTCTGCCTCGCTCTTGCCTCCGAACATACCGCGCACGACCACGGCGGAAATCCCCGCCATTACCAGCGCCATGATCAACAGAAGCAACTTCCTGGCATCCATCGGTTCAGACCCAATCTTCGCCCAACAGGGGCGTTAAAATATGAGGTCCGATCCGGACCTGTCGTACCGCTATGCCCCGGATATGGTTAACAAGCCGTTCGCGATCACCCACAGCCCGCCGATCGCGATGGCCACGCCATAGGGGATCTCGGGGTGGGGGAGGTTCGGCCGCCAGCGTTGGCGGATGAGCAGGGCCAGGGTGATGACCCCGCCCGCAAGCGCCATGACCGCAAGCATCGCGATCAGCGCATCGAAGGAGAGCCACAGGGCCAGCGCGCCGATCATCTTCACATCGCCACCGCCCATCATCCTCAGCATGAACAGCAGCGCGCACAGCGCGAACAGGCCGAGAGCGACACCGATCCGGATCGCGACATCGGGCCACAGCGCCTCGCCTGCCACCCACCAGAAGGCGATCGCCATCAAGGCGATCGTCGCATTCAGCTCGTTGGAGATTGTGCGCGTCTTGATATCGCTCCACGCCGCCATCAGCAGCAGGACGGCCAGCAGGATACCGAAGATATCGGGAAGTTGAACAGTCATGGTTAAGGAGGCTAGACGCGACGCCTTACCAAAACCTAAACGCCTTGCATGAATACAGCGAACATCCCGGCTGATATCGCGATCATCGGCGCCGGCATGGCAGGCGCGAGCCTGGCCGCCGAGATCGGCGATGCGGCGCGTGTGATCCTGATCGAAGCCGAGCCGCAGCCAGGCTATCACAGCACGGGACGCTCGGCGGCATTCTGGTCCGAAAGCTATGGCGGCCCGGATATTCAGCCGCTGACCACCGCGTCTCATGCCTATCTCGACGACAATGGCTTTCTCCATGATCGCGGCGCCGTCCATCTCGTCGGCCGCACCGGCGAGGCGGCGCTGACCGCGCTGTTGCATGACCATGGCGAGGTTGTCCGGTTCGAGCGGCTCGACGCCAAGGGCGTGGCGGCGCTGATACCTGGCTTGCGCTCCGGCGAAGGGGGCGGGGTGGCCGAACCGAGCTGCCGCGATATCGATGTGGCCGGCCTCCATGCCCATTATCTCGGCCGTGCCAAGCGGGCCGGAGCGGTCCTGCTCGTCGATGCGCGGGTGAGGGCAGTCATCCGCGATGGCGAAGCCTGGCGGATCGAGACCGACGCCGGCGCCGTGGTGGCGCCGCTGGTGGTCAATGCAGCCGGCGCCTGGGCGGGTGAGGTCGCGACACTCGCGGGTGCGGCGCCGATCCCGATAACCCCGCATCGCCGCACCGTGGTTCAGCTGCAGGTCGATCCCCCGGCATCTCCGGCGATGCCGCTGGTGATGGACGTCCAAGGAAAATTCTACTTCAAGCCCGAGGCGGGCGGCCGCATCTGGCTGTCGCCGCATGACGAGACACCGACCGCCGCCTGCGACGCCGCGCCGGAGGAGCTGGACATCGCGATCGCGATCGATCGGCTCGAGCAGGTCGTCGACTGGCGCATCGTGCGGAGAGAGCGCGCCTGGGCGGGATTGCGCAGTTTCGCGCCCGACCGGCTGCCGATCTATGGCTATGACGCGCACGCACCGGGTTTCTTCTGGTTTGCGGGGCAGGGCGGATTCGGCATCCAGACCGCCCCCGCGGCGGCGATGATAGGAGCGGCGCTGCTGCTGAGGCGGCCGCTGCCGCAGCCGGTGCAGCATATCGATCCGGGCCGTTATGCGCCGGGTCGTTTCGCCTAGCCTGGCCTTGTCCGACGCTAGAAGGTGATCAGCCGGTCCTCGCCCAGCGCTGCAAGCATGCCGACAGCGCCCTGCGCCTCGACGCGCGGATCGAGCTGAGCAAGGCTCAACCCCGCGAGCGCCAGGCCGCTCTGGCAGACCGTGATCGCCACCTCCTGGTCGAGCGCTTCGTCCAGTATCTGTCCAAGCGTCGGCAGCCCGGCGGCGGTGCGGGCCGGATCGGCCGCTGCAGTCAGCGGCGGGCGCAGTAGCGCGACGGCGCCTTCGTGCAGATGGACCCGCACCGCATGGCCGCAGGCCGCGCCCGCGGCGGCATAGGTCAACGCGGCATGGAGCCGTTCCGCCTCGGCGGTGGCCACCAGGATCGTCAGGCCGCGCATCGGCATTTCGGGTCCTTGGGGACCATGATGGTGCGGAAGCGGAAGGCGAGCGCATCGACCAGCAACAGCCGCCCGGCCGGATCGTCGCCAAAGCCGGTGAGCGCGCGGATTGCCTCCATCGCGCCCAGGCTACCCATCACGCCGGTCAGCGCCCCGAGCACGCCCTGGTCGGCACAGCTGACATCGGGCCGTCCCGGCTGGTCGCCGACGAGGCATCGATAGCAGGGCTTGCCGGCCTCCCAGCCGCGCCATACCCCCAGCTGTCCGTCGAACTGGCCGACCGCCGAGGATATCAGCGTGATGCGCAGCCGCGTTGCCGCATCGGATATGGCGAGTCGGGTATCGAAATTATCGCACCCGTCCAGGATCAGGTCGGCCCCGGCGAGCAGCGAATCGGCGGTGCCGGCGTCGATCCGCACCGTCACCGGCTCCACGGCAACATCGGGGTTCATCGCTGCGACGCGCTCGGCGGCGACAGACGCCTTGGGCCGGCCGATATCGGCGGTACCGAACAACGTCTGGCGCTGGAGGTTGGAGAGGTCGACGACATCGTCGTCGATCACACGCAGCTGTCCGACCCCCGCTGCGGCGAGATACTGGATCGCCGGCGATCCGATCCCGCCGGCGCCGATCACCACGACCGTCGCCGCAAGCAGTGCCTGCTGCCCCGTTCCGCCGATCTCCTTCAGGATGATGTGGCGCGCGTAGCGGTCGAGTTGGGGGTCGGTCAGGGACATGACGGCACCTTAGCGCATGAGCGATGAAGGGTCAGCGGCCGGTCGACCCGAAGCCGCCGATACCGCGTACCGTCTCGTCGAGCTCATCGACTTCGGCAAAGGCCGCTCGCTGGACGGCCGCCGGCACGAGCTGAGCGATCCGCTCCCCGCGCTTCACTTCGAACGGCTCGCCGCCGAGATTGGCGAGAATGACCTTCACCTCGCCGCGATAGTCGGCATCGATCGTACCGGGCGTGTTGAGGCAAGTGATGCCGTGCTTGAGCGCGAGGCCGGAGCGTGGGCGGACCTGGACCTCATAGCCTTCGGGAATGGCGATCGCGAACCCGGTCGCCACGGCGTGCCGCGCACCGGGGGCGAGCGTCACATCCTCGGCCGCCACCACGTCCAGGCCGGCGGCATGGGCGGTGGCATAGGCCGGCAGCGGCAGGCCCGCGCCATGGTCGAGGCGCTTCAGTCGAATTCCAATTTCAGGCGAACTCATCGGCGATCCTTGCGGCGAGGCGGCGCGCGACATCGGCCTTGGGAAGTGTCTCCCAGCTTTCGACTCCGTCGCGCGTGACGATATGGATGCTGTTGCTGTCGCCGCCCATGACGTCGCCGGACACATCGTTGGCAACGATCCAGTCGGCATCCTTGCGCCGGCGCTTGGCAATGGCGTGATCCACGACCTGCTCGGTTTCCGCGGCAAAGCCGATCAGAAGGCGAGGGCGGCGCTCGCTTGCGGCGAGCCCCGCGAGGATATCGGGATTTTCGGTCAGGGTGAGCGCCGGTGCCGGCCCGGACGCGCCCTTCTTGATCTTCTGACCCGATGCGCTTTCGGCGCGCCAGTCGGCCACCGCCGCGACCATGACGGCGGCGTCGGCGGGCAATGCCGCCTCGACGGCGGCGGCCATCTCCCGTGCCGTTTCGACATCGACGCGATGGACGGCGTGCGGCGTCGGCAGGCTCACGGGGCCGGAAACCAAGGTCACCCGGGCGCCCAGCTCGGCGAGGGCGGCGGCGATCGCATAGCCCTGCTTTCCGGACGAACGGTTGGCGATGTAGCGAACCGGATCGATCGGCTCATGGGTCGGGCCGGCTGTCACCAGCACATGCCGGCCAGCGAGCGCGCCGCCCTTGATCCCGGGCGCGGGCCGGGCGCGGCGGTCATCGAGCAGCTTGCGAATGGCGTCCCAGACGAATGGCGGCTCGGGCAAGCGGCCCGGCCCGAACTCGCCGCAGGCCATGGCTCCGTCGTCGGGATCGAGCACCGTCACGCCGTCGCCCCGTAACCGCGCGACGTTGCGCTGGGTCGCGGCATGCAGCCACATCCGCACGTTCATGGCAGGCACGGCCAGCACCGGTTTGTCGGTCGCGAGCAGCAGCGTGGTGGCGAGATCGTCGGCTATGCCCGCCGTCATCTTTGCCATGAGATCGGCGGTGGCGGGGCAGACCACCACCAGATCGGCCTCCCGGCTAAGCTGGATATGGCCCATCTCGGTCTCGTTCTTGAGATCCCACAGGCTGGTATGGACCTCCTGCTCGCTGAGCGCGGCCAATGTCATGGGCGTCACGAAATGCTGCGCGCCCTCGGTGAGCACGCAGCGCACGCTGCCGCCACCCTTGCGGATCAGTCGCACCAGCTCGCACGCCTTATAGGCTGCGATACCGCCGCCGATGATCAGCAGGATACGGGGAGCGATCATGGGTCTCAGTGTAGGAGCAGCGCTGCGCCGACGCCAGCCGCCGCCGCGAGCACCGCCACCACCGCATAACGCCAGCCGGTCGCGATGCGGATCACCTGCACTTCGCGCAGCGGCGGTGGCGGCGGTGCGGCGCCGGGCGCGGGATATTGCGCCTCGATGCGGCGGATCAGTTCGGGCAGGCTGGCAAAGGTCCGCAGGTCACCGGCGATCCGGTCCGCGAGCCAGGCTTCGGGGCCGAGCTCGGAGCGGAGCCATTCCTTCACGAACGGGCCAGCGGTCTCCCACATGTTGAGATCGGGATCGAGCGTCGTCGCGACGCCCTCGACCATCACCATGGTCTTTTGCAGCAGCAGCAGATGCGGCTGGGTCTGCATGTCGAAGTCGCGGGTGATGCCGAACAGGCCGTCGAGCATCTGGCCGATCGATATATCCTTGACGGCAAGCCCGCGGATCGGCTCGCCGACAGCCCGCAACGCAGTGGTGAACTCGCCGACATTATGGTGGGGCGGAACATAGCCGGCTTCGAAGTGGATCTCGGCCACGCGCCGGTAATTGCCGGTGATCAGCCCGTGCAGGATCTCGGCCAGCCAGACCCGCGCGCGCCTGTCGATCCGCCCCATGATGCCGAAGTCGATGGCGGCGATGCGACCATCGGGCAGCGCGAACAAATTGCCCTGGTGAAGATCGGCGTGGAAAAAACCGTCTGCGATAGCCTGGCGCAGAAACGCCTGGACCAGCAGCTTCGCCAGCGCCTTGCCATCATGCCCAGCCTCCAACAGCGCGGCGCGATCGGCGAATTTGACGCCGTCGATCCACTCCATCGTCATCACCCGGCGGGCAGTGCGATTCCAGTCGATCGCCGGGGCGATGAAGCCCGGCACGGCCGCCATATTCTCGGCAAGCTCGGAAGCGGACGCCGCTTCGCGCCGCAGGTCCAACTCGCGGGCGGTCCATTGCCGGAAGGTCGCGATCACGAGGCGCGGGCGTAGCCGGGCGATCTCGCCGCCCATCAGTTCGGCATGCGCGGCCGCCCATTCATATGTCTCGAGCGCGCGGGCAAACTCTTCCTCGATCCCCGGTCGCAGGACCTTGACCGCGACGGTACGGCCCTCGGTGGTCACCGCCTGATGGACCTGCGCGATCGAAGCCGCGCCGACCGCGACCTCGTCGAACGAGGAGAACATCGCCTCGATCGGCTTGCCGAGGCTCTGCTCGATCGCAGCGCGGATGGCGGGGAAGGGCGCCGGCGGAAGCGCATCCTGCAGCCGGAACAGCTCGGAGGCTGCCTGTTCGCCGACCAGGTCGGGCCGTGTCGCCAGCGCCTGGCCGAGCTTGATCGCCGCCGGGCCCAGCGCCTCGAAGGCTTCGGCATAAGCGGGCTGCTTCGGAATGCGGGCGCCGAACCGTGCCAGCCGTACCAGACGGCGCACCGGCGCGGGGGTCAGCGGATCGCGCTCGATCCCGCGCAGCGCTCCGTGGCGCGCGAGCGTGCGGCCCCAGCGGAGCAACCGCCAGACATGGGTTACGCTTGTCGTCAAATCTTCCAACCGCTGTGAATGGCGACGAGGCCGCCGAGCATCGGCTCGACCCTGGTCTGCACGAAGCCGGCCGCATCGATCTCCGCGCGGAACGCGTCCATCGTCGGGAAGCGGCGGATCGATTCGACGAGGTAGCGATAGCTCTCCTCGTCGCCGGCGAGCAGCTTGCCCAGCTTCGGAACCAGCCGATGCGAATAGGCGTCATAGGCTTCCTTGAAGCCCGGCCACAGCGTCGTCGAGAATTCGAGGCAGAAGAAGCGCCCGCCGCGCTTCAGCACGCGATGCGCCTCGATCAGCGCCTGTACGCGGTGGGTGACGTTGCGGATGCCGAACGCGATCGTATAGGCGTCGAAGCTGCCGTTGGCGAAGCTGAGCGTCTCGGCATTCTGCTCGGACCAGGCGAGCCCTGCGATGCCGCGCTTCTTGGCGCGTTCCTGGCCCACCGCCAGCATCGCGCCGTTGATGTCCGAGACCGTGACCTGCGCGCCGGAGCGGGCCAGACGGAACGCGATGTCGCCAGTGCCGCCTGCCATGTCGAGGATGGCCTCGCCTGCGCGCGGCTTCACCCGACGAACGAAGCGGTCCTTCCACAACCGATGCATCCCGCCCGACATGGCGTCGTTCATCAGGTCGTAACGCTCTGCCACGCTGCGAAAGACTTCGCCGACTTTCGCGGTTTTCTCGTCGGGGGAGACGTCGGTGTAGCCGAAGGAAACGGTGTCGCTCATGGTGGACGCTCTAGCTTCAGCTTGCCCCGGCCGCAAACCATGTCTCGGTATTTTGTCATTCCGCGAAACACTGATCGCGATGTTCAGCCCGTGGCACCGCAAGATCGACGCTTTCACGGCGACGCGCTGTCGTCTAGGTCCGGCTCATGCCCGAGCTTCCAGAGGTTGAAACCACCGTCCGCGGCCTGCGGCCTCCGTTGGAAGGCCACCGCCTCACCCGCGTCGAAACGCGGCGTGCCGATCTCCGGCGGCCATTCCCGGCCGACCTGCGCCAGCGCATGACCGGTGCGACCATCATCGGCTTCGGGCGGCGCGCCAAATATGGATTGCTGGAGACCGATCGCGAAGATGTGATGATCTTCCATCTCGGCATGTCGGGTCGGTGGCGGATCGATCCGTTGGAGATCGGCCGACATGATCATCTGGTTCTCGAAACCGATGAGCGGCGCGTACTGGCGCTCTGCGATCCGCGGCGATTCGGATCGGTCGATCTGGTGCGCAAGCAGGACCTCGCCGACTTCCCGGCATTCAAGGCGCTGGGCCCGGAGCCGCTCGGACCGGAACTGACCGGCGCCTATCTGGCCAGGGCGCTCGATGGCCGCGTCGCACCCATCAAGGGGATGCTGCTGGATCAGCGGATCGTGGCGGGTCTCGGCAATATATATGTGTGCGAGGCGCTCCACATGACCGGGATCGCGCCAACGACGCAGGCGGGAAGGATTGCGGCCAAGCGGCTCGACCGCCTCGTCGAGTCGATCCGCGCAGTACTGGCTGCGGCGATCGATGCCGGCGGCTCTACCCTGCGCGACTATGCCCGGCCCGATGGCGAGCTCGGCTATTTCGCGAAGCAATGGCGCGTCTATGGCCGCGAAGGCGAGGGCTGTTCCTGCGGAGCGACGATCGCGCGGCGGGTAGATGGGGGGCGTTCGACCTTCTACTGCCCGAAATGCCAGAGATAGCCACGGCGCATCAGTCGGTGGTTGACCATGTTGGCGCCGCTGTGTATTGGCGCGGCCTCCCGGCGGGAGTGGATTCTCCCGCTGTTTTGTCATTTTAGCTAGGGTTACATCGAGCATGGCGAACACGCCGCAGGCAAAAAAGCGCATCCGTCGCAACGACCGTCGCGCCGAAATCAACGGTGCCCGGGTCAGCCGGATCCGCACCTTCGTCAAGAAGGTCGAGTCCGCGCTCGCTGCCGGCGACAAGACGGCCGCCGCCGCCGCACTCGCCGCCGCCCAGCCCGAACTGTTCCGTGGCGTCTCGAAGGGCGTCGTCCACAAGAACACGGCTGCCCGTAAATTCTCGCGCCTGACGAAGCGGGTGTCCGCGCTCGCCTGAGCGCCGCGCAAGCGTAGATTTCGAAGACAGCAAGCCCGCCGGCAGCAACGCCGGCGGGCTTTCGTCATATTTGCGTCATCGAAACGTAACCCTCGGAATAAGCTTGATTCGTTGCGGGGCGTATCCCTAACTATCTGTAAGTATATAATAAAAAATAATTTCCCCAGCAAGTGCCCGGCTTATCGCGTGTCAAGCCATATTGCGGGTTGGTGACAAAATTGATGCTCTTGATCGGTGTCCCGCCTTCTCCATAGAGTGCCCCCGTGGCTGGAGCGCGATTCTGTCGCAACCGGTTTCTAGATGATTTCAATACGGGTGTTCCGGGGGATATGCCTCCGGACTGGGGGAGGGCGTTGCCCTCAAAATCGAAGTATTTCGGGGGAGCAGACCTTGTTTGCTCGGGAGGGAATTGGCGTGCCTCAAGACATTGGCGGGTGGGACATGGACGACGGTTCGCCGACCGGCGGCGGCGTCGATGTCGCGCTGGCGCAGGCTTGGGAGACGATCCGGGCCAACCTCCGGCGCGGCATCGGCGCGCGCACCTTCGATGGCTGGCTGAAGCCGCTGACGCTCGGCGAATGCGATCTTGCGGGCGGCACGCTGAAGCTCGTCGCGCCCAGCGAGTTCATGGCCAATTGGGCTACGACCCATTTCGTCGAGCACCTGCTTCATGGATGGCGCGCGCTTCTGCCACAGATTCGCCAGGTCTCGATTGTCCCGGCATCGGGCGCCGATCGGCCTGCGATGTTTTCGGCGGAGCCCGCGGAAGCGACTCCGGCCGACGCCGTCGTCGTCGATGAGCCGATCGGCGCGGATGCCGGCGTGCGCTGCGGTACCCCGCTGGAAAGCCGCTATACGTTCGAAAGTTTCGTTGTCGGCAAAGCGAACGAGGTCGCCTATAATGCGGCGCGTACCCTGGCCGAGGGAGGCAAGCTCGTCTTCAACCCGCTATTTCTTCATGGCGGAACCGGGCTCGGCAAGACCCACCTGATGCATGCGATCGGCCATGAATATCTGGCTCGTCATCCGGGCGCCAAGGTTGTCTACATGTCGGCCGAGAAGTTCATGTTCGAGTTCGTCTCGGCGATGCGGGCGAAGGACACGTTCAGCTTCAAGCAGCGGCTGCGTGCGGCCGATCTGCTGATGATCGACGATGTGCAGTTCATCGCGGGGAAGGAATCGACCCAGGAGGAATTCTTCCACACGATGAACGAGCTGATCTCGGCGGGCCGCCGCCTCGTGATCAGCGCCGATCGTTCGCCACAGGATCTCGACGGGATCGAAAGCCGTATCCTGTCGCGCCTGTCCTGGGGGCTGGTCGCCGACGTCAACCCGGCCGACTTCGAGCTACGCCTCAACATCCTCACCCGCAAGCTTCAGGGCATGCCACAGGCCAATGTGCCGCAGGACGTAGTGATGTTTCTCGCGCGCCGGATCAGCGCCAATGTCCGTGAGCTGGAGGGCGCGCTCAACCGGGTGGTCGCCTATGCCGCGCTGTCCGGCAAACCCGTCGATGTCGATTTCACCCAGGCGACACTGGCCGACATATTGCGTGCGAACCAGCGCCGCGTGACGATCGACGAGATCCAGCGCAAGGTTTCGGATCATTATCGGATTCGGCAGGCGGAGATGTCGAGCGCGCGCCGCGCCCGCGAAGTCGCCCGGCCGCGCCAGGTGGCGATGTATCTCGCCAAGCAGCTTACGCCACGCTCGCTACCCGAAATCGGCCGTCGCTTCGGCGGGCGCGATCACACCACCGTGATTCACGCGGTCAAGCAGATCGAGAAGCTGCGCCAGACCGACGCCGAACTCGATGCCGACGTCAGGCTGCTGATCCGTCAGCTCGAGGGCTGAGCTCCGGCCTCTGCGAGGCTGATCTGGTGGTGGTGATCGGGGGAAAACCACCCTACATGGAACGTATGTCGGCTGCGCTCTACAATTCGAACATCCTCCGCCTTGCCACCAGCATCCCCCATCAGGCGCGCCTTGCCGATCCGCAGGCAACGGTGTCGAAACGGTCGCCGATCTGCGGCAGCCGGGTGACGGTGGACGTTGTCGTCGACCGCGAAGGCCGGGTCGCCGAGCTGGGCCAGGAGGTCCGCGCCTGTGCGCTTGGCCAGGCCTCGGCGGCGCTGATGGGCGAACATGCGATCGGACGAACGCCGGCGGAACTCGCCTCGGCGCGAGATGCGCTTACCGCCTTTCTGGCGGGGGAGCGCAATGATCCCGGCGAATGGCCGGGTCTTGAACTGTTCGCGCCAGCGCGACCGCACGCCGCACGCCACGCGTCGATCCGGCTGGCGTTCGAAGCGGTGGCCGAAGCCGCCGCCCAGGCCGCGAGCGGCACCGCAGAATGACCGAAGCCGCCGACACGGCCCTGCTGCTGCGCGATGGCGTGCTGCTGCTTGGCGCCGCGATTGTCTTCGTGCTGCTGTTCCGACGGCTCGGGCTCGGCGCGACGCTTGGCTATATCGTCGCGGGCGCCCTGATCGGACCGCAGGGTCTCGGGCTCATCGGCGATGCCGAGTCGAAGCTGGGGATCGCCGAACTCGGCATCGTCCTGCTGCTGTTCCTGGTCGGCCTCGAACTTCATCCCAACCGGCTCTGGCGCCTGCGCCGCGACATCTTCGGCCTTGGTCTTGCGCAGGTGGTGATCTGCGGGCTGGTGCTCAGCGCGCTGATCTATGTAGCAACCGCGTTCAGCGGTGCGGCCGCCATTGCGCTGGGCCTGCCGCTGGCATTGTCCTCGACCGCGCAGGTACTGCCGATGCTGCGCTCCGCCGGCCGGATGAACACGCCCGGCGGCGAGCGTGCCTTCTCCGTCCTGTTGTTCCAGGACCTGTCGCTGATCCCGCTGATCACGATCATAGCCACGCTGTCGCGCACTCCGCCCGTTGCCGGCACACCGCCGGGGTGGCTGCTCGGCCTGTATAGCGTAGCGGCGGTGGCGGGCCTGGTGCTGGCAGGGCGTTACCTCATCAACCCGCTGTTCCGGCTGGTCGGCAATCTGGGCGAGCGCGAGCTGTTCGTGGCGGCCGGGCTGTTCACCGTCCTTGCCAGTGCAGCGGTGATGGAGGCACTGCACCTGTCGACCGCGCTCGGCGCCTTCGTCGCCGGCGTGATGTTGGCGGACTCGCCGTACCGCCATGAGCTTGAGGCGGATGTCGAGCCGTTCCGCACGATCCTGCTGGGCTTGTTCTTCATCGCAGTCGGTATGATGCTTGACCTCCATGTCATTGCTGAACGGCCATTTTTCGTAATCGCAATGGCGTTCGCAGTGGTGGCCGCGAAGGCCAGCGTCATGTTCGGCATCGCCAGGATGTTCGGCGTATCGAACCGCGGGGCGCTGAGCTTCGGCCTGCTGCTGAGCCAAGGCGGCGAATTCGCCTTCGTGCTGTTCAGCCAGGCGCGCGACGCGCTGCTGATCCAGCCGGAAGCGGCGAGTCTGTTCGGGGCGGTGGTGACGCTGTCGATGGCGACGACGCCGTTCCTGATGATCGTGTCGCGCCGCTTCCTTGCCGCTCCACCTCGGCAGGAGGAGCGCGAAGGCCCCGACGGGAGCGATGTGCCGATGGCGATCGTCGTCGGCTATGGCCGCTTCGGTCAGACCGTGGCGCAGATGCTGTTGGCGGCGGGTATCCGAGTCAGCATCATCGACAGCAAGGTCGACCAGATCGATATCGCCCAGGCCTTCGACGTCAAAGTCCACTATGGCGACGGCACCCGGGTCGGCCTGTTGCGCCAGGCCGGAGCCGAGCAGGCGCGGGCGATCATCTTCTGCGTCGACGGCGACCAGCTCGGCAAGAAGGAGCTTCAGCCGGTGCTCAGCACCTTCCCCAACGCGGCGGTGCTGGTCCGGGCGTTCGACCGGCGGCATATGATGGTGCTGGCGCGGCTCGATATTGCCGGTGCCGTGCGCGAACTGTTCGAGTCGGCGGTGATGCTCGGATCCGAGGCGCTTGCAGCTGTCGGGGTCAGCGCGGAAAACATAGAGAAGGTCGAGGGCGAATATCGCCGCCGCGACGGATCGCGGCTCGAGGCCCAGATGGCGACCGGCGACATTGCCATCCAGCGCGAGACGATGTTCAACCATGAACGAAGCCTCGATCTCGAGCCGGAGGAGGGTAAGGCTCCATGAGAACGGGAAGAGGGAAGGCGGCAGGCGATCCGCTGGCCGCGCTGCTGGCGCTGTCGGGCGCAATCGCGGTGATCGCCGGGGCCTATGGAGCCCATGGCGTCCAGGGCAAGCCGGCCGAATGGCTGAACACCGGGGCGCATTACCAGATGATCCACGCCGTGGCGGGGCTGGTGGCGCTTGGCAAGGCGAGAGGGCCTGCCGCGCTCTTTCTGCTGGGCGCCGCTCTGTTCGCGGGCACGCTCTATGCGATGGCGTTCGGCGGGCCGCGCTGGCTGGGCGCCGTCACGCCGCTGGGAGGATTGGCGATGATCCTCGGCTGGATGTGGCTTGCGGCGCTGTGCCTGCGGCGGCGCTAGCGTCGTCTGAAAGGATGTGGGCGCGGAGCTAGCCCGGATTTCTCACCCTGTCTTTTGATGGCGGCGGCGCAGGCGCGGAGGGCTTCGTTTTGGCATGATGGGATTGGTGGGGAACGGGGCGTGTGCGCTGTCTGGTTCGTCATGATCGACCAGATCCTCATAGCCCAGCGCTATCCCGGAACACCCGTTGGCTCACCAGCGTGCCCACGCCGTGCTCGATCAAATCCGCCCGCTGCCGATCCGAAAAACACTCAACGAGCCGATCCAGCAGCCCGATCGCCGGATCCGTCGCTCCCAGAAGCAGGTTCCCGGCATCGTTCGTGATCGCGCCACCGTCAAACAGCGCCACCACGTCACGCGATTCTGCGCGTTCAAACCCGAAGGATTTTGCACTACACTCTGTCGGCATCGGGGAAACTCCTCCGCTGTCAGGTAAGCCTTTGGTGCAGAAGAATTATTTCAGATTCAGAGTCCCGGTGCACCCGATTGTTTGAGAAATCCGGGCTAATCGTCAGTGGGGAACGCCATGTACGAGATTGACTTTGACGAGAAGAATCGAGTCTTAACCACACGATTCTTTGGCTTTTGGGGCGTCGCTGACGTGAAGCGCTACGGCGAGGAATTTGCCACGACCTTGCGCCGATTAAAGGCCAGATACCCCGACCTTTCGTTACTTGCGGACGTGCGGGAAATGTCGGTGACGACACCGGAGGTTTCTGCCGCTTTCGCTACGCTGTCAGACGATGAGAACTTTCGGTCGATCCAACGATCCGCCGTCGTGGTGGCCAAAATGCTGTCCAAGCTTCAGGTCGAGCGAACTTCCCACCAGCCGCTCGGAGTGTTTTTCGATGAGGCCGAAGCGCGCGCCTGGCTATCCGCTCCGCTCGCGGACTGATCGCCGCTGCTTTCAGCCTGCCCCTTGGCCCGGGTCGCGTGAGCGTCGGCCGAGGTGCGCGTTCAACAGCTGGCCGGCAGAGAAAAATATTCGCTTAGACCTTGATCGGATCCGGCTGAATCAGCCCGATCCGTGAATTCAGAACCCCGATGCACCTGATTGTTTGAGAAATCCGGGCTAGCCGCGCTCGCTGTCCAGGAACGCTTTGACCGCTGCCAAGTCTACCTTCTTTTCCAGGAAGGTCTTCCCAATTCCCCGCGCCAGCAGGAAAGGCAGCTGGCCGCCCTCCATCTTCTTGTCGTGCATCATGTGCGCGACCAGCACCTGGCCGCTGGCGTCGACGCGCGCGGCCTGCAGGGTTGCCGGCAGGCCGGCGGCTTCGAGATGGGCGGTGACGCGGCGGGCGTCCTCGATTGGGCAAAGGCCGAGCGACGCCGAAAAGCGGAAGGCCAGCGCCATGCCGGCCGCAACCGCCTCGCCGTGGAGCAGCTTGTCGGAGAATCCGACCTCGGCTTCGAGCGCATGGCCGAAGGTGTGGCCGAGGTTCAGCAGCGCACGCCGGCCGCTGGTCTCGCGTTCGTCCTCACCGACGATTCTCGCTTTGGCGCTGACGCTGGTGGTGATGGCATGGGTGCGCGCGTTGCCGTCGCCGCTCAGCAGCTTGCCGCCATTATCCTCACACCAGCTGAAGAAGGCCGGATCGTCGATCAGGCCATATTTGACGACCTCTGCATAGCCGGCGCGCAGCTGGCGCTGCGGCAGGCTGTCGAGCGTCGTAGGATCGATCAGGACATGCGCGGGTTGATAGAAGCCGCCGATCAGGTTCTTGCCCGCCTTGCTGTTGATCGCGGTTTTGCCGCCGACCGATGAATCGACCTGGGCGAGCAGGGTCGTCGGAATCTGCACGAAGCGGCAGCCACGCTTGAGGATCGAAGCCGCGAAGCCGACCAGATCACCGATCACGCCGCCACCGAGCGCGATGATCGTGTCGTTGCGTTCCACGCCGTAGGCGAGCAGCGCGTCGCTCAACTTCTCGAGCATCTTCCAGCTCTTGGTCGATTCGCCCGGCGGCAACACCTCGGCGGCACTGGCGATACCTGCTGCCGTGAGTGAACTTTCCAGTCTGTACAGCTGATTAGAAACGATATTTTTATCGGTCACGACAATGAAGCGGCCACGGGTGGCGTAGGGGGCGAGCAGTTCGCCGGCCCGGTCCAAGGCGCCGGCCTCGATGCGGATATCGTAGCTGCGCTCGCCCAGCGCGACACGGACGGTCATTCTGCAAGAACCTTCAATATGTTGTCGACGGTGGCGTCGTGTGGCAGTGGCTGGCTGCGGACGCGAAAAGGCGCCAGCGCATAGACCGGGTTGCGGATCGCGGCGAGCTCGGCGAGCGCTGCGCGAGGATCTCGGTCCTTGAGCAGCGGCCGACTGCCTTCGCGGCGCTGAACCCGCTCGGCGAGAACGTCGATATCGGCGTCGAGCCAGATAGCCAGTGCGCGCGCCAGAATCAGTTCGCGGGTTTCGTCCTGCATGAAGGCGCCGCCGCCGGTGGCGATGACCTTCGGCTTGCCGTCGATCAGCCGGCCAATCACCCGCCGTTCGCCATCGCGAAACTCCTTCTCGCCGAATCGCTCGAAAATCTCCGGGATAGTGAGGCCGGCGGCGCGCTCGATCTCATGATCGGCATCGACGAAAGGAAGGTGAAGGCGTGCCGCCAGGCGCTTGCCGATGGTCGACTTTCCGGCGCCCATCAGGCCGATGAGGACGAGCGGGCGATCAAAACGCGGAAGATTTGGCGGCAGGCTTTGCGGCATGTCGTCGAGGGCTATACACATGGCCGCCCCCTCGGGCAAAAGCGTCTCCATTGCAACCATCCGGATACCCACATGTCGCGGTTCAGCTTCATCCTACTGAGTGTCGTCGTCATCATCATCGGGGCGCTGCTGGCGCTGAGCTTCGTCAATCCGGAGAAGCCGCCCGTGACGGTCGAGAAGGCGATGCTGAATGAAGCTCAGGCCAAGTAAGAAGGCGGTTTTCGCGCTGACGGCCGGGGCGGTCGCATTGGCCGCCGCCGCCGCTCTGGCCCAGGAATCGCTGCTTCCTCCCGGCTTCGGCACACAGCCCGGTCCTTCCAACCGTCCGCAGCAGGTCGGCACGCCGGCGCCGGGGCAGCCTACCGCGCCGCCGGCACCCGCCGCGCCGCCTGTATTCGAGCTGGATCCTGCGATCTTCGCCTCGGCGGCAGACGAGGAGCCGGCCGTCGAGCCGCCTTCGGAGCTGCCTGATTCGGCGCGTCGCTCGATCGACGTCGCGGGGCCATTCGAAGGGTTTGGCCGCGCTGCATGGGGCGAAAGCGATGGGCGCTTCCTGTCGACGCTCATGCGGCGGCTCGACGTGCCGATCGCATCGCGCTGGGCGTCGATCACGCTGCGGCGCGCGCTGCTGACCCGCGTCGGCACGCCCGATCATGTCGCCGCGCCCGACTGGGTGGCGGAACGGGCCTGGCTCCTCCTCAGGATGGGAGAAGCCGATGGGGCGCGGATGCTCGTCCAGGGCGTCGATGTCGATAAGTTTAACGCCAAGCTCTATGCCGTCGCCGGCCAGAGCGCTCTTGCCACCGCCGACGCAGCGGGGCTCTGTCCGCTGGCCGATGGTGGGCAGATCCGCAGCAGGGAACCGCTCTGGCCGATGGCGCGGGCGATCTGCGCGGCATTGTCGGGCGATAGCGCCATTGCCGACGTGCTGATGGATCAGGCGCGCCGCCGCACCAAGGATCCGCAGGGGATCGATATCCAGCTGGCGGAGCGGATGATGGGCGTGAACGGCGCGGGACGCCGCAGCGTCAACGTCGAATGGGCGGGGGTGAACCAGCTGACCAGCTGGCGCTTCGGCATCGCGAGCGCGCTGGGCCTCACCATTCCGTCGGACCTCGTACAGACGGTGGGGCCGCAGGTGCTTGCCTGGTCGGCGCGCGCGCCGATGATCCCGGCCGCCGAGCGGCTGGACGCGGCGATGACTGCGGCGCGGCTGGGCGTGTTCTCCAGTTCGGCGTTGGTCGATCTCTACGCGCAGGCGGGGGAAGATAGCGGCGAGATCACCAGCGATACCCCCGCCGGGCGGCTGCGTGCCTGCTATGTCGCGGATGGCGATGGGGGCCGCCTGTCGTCCATGCGCGGCTTCTGGACCGGCGAGGGGCTGGGCGAAGGCAAGAGCGTCGACCGCTACGCCAGTCTGATCCTGACGGCACGTGCCGCGGCGCGGATCGCCCCCGACGCCAGCCGTTCGGGCGATGTCGCCGAACTGGTCGGATCGATGATGTCGGCGGGGTTCGATCGCAAGGCCGCGCGCTGGGCGCCGGTGATCGCCGGCATGTCGCCTGAGAAGGGCGATGCGGCCTGGGCGATTCTGGCGGTGGGAACGCCGCGCGTTTCTGTCGATCTTTCGGCGGACCGGCTGGCCGGCGTTGCCGATCGCTGGGCGGAAGCGAATCCGCAGAAGCTCAGGCTGCTGCTGGGCGCGCTGGCCGGGCTGGACCGGATGAACACACCGGAGCAGCTTAAGCTGCTGGTCGATTACAAGGTCGGTTTCGACAATCGCAGCAGCTGGGCCCGGATGCTGCTCCAGGCCGCCGAACGCAGGGAACCGGCGACGGTCGCGCTGCTGGTTGCGGTGGGCCTGCAGAAGGTCAGCTGGGGCGGCGTATCGCCTGCGATGTTCGCGACGATGATCCGCGCGCTCCACGATGTCGGGCTCGAAGGCGAAGCGCGAATGATCGCCGCCGAGGCGATGACGCGCTTGCAATAGCCGGTGCACGTCGCGTCTTCGCTCGGCCGCAGTGGGACAAGAGGCGGGTGAAAGACGCCGAGGCCATCCTGCAGTTTCTCGAGATGCTCGCAGCCGAGGGCGGCGCGGCGAAGAATACGTTGCTGGCCTATGGGTCCGACCTGCGCGGAGCCTCGGCGCTGCTTGGCGGTGCGCTGGTCGCCGCTGACACGCCGGCTCTCCAGCGGCTCGGATCCGAGTGGATGGCGCTCAGCAGGACCAGCGTGGCGCGCAAGTCGTCGGTGCTGCGGCGCTTTTACGGTTTTCTGGAGGAGGAGGGCATTCGTGCCGACGACCCCTCCGACGCGCTGCCGCGGCCAACCACCCAGCGCGCCCTTCCGCGCATCCTCACCCATGGCGATATCGCCCGGCTGTTCGAGGCGCTCGAGGAACGTCGCCGCGACCGACATGGCGACCCGTTGACCTTGCGGCTGATTGCGCTGGTCGAGTTGCTCTACGGCTCGGGGCTGCGCGCCACCGAACTGGTGTCGCTGCCGCGCCACGCGCTGCGCGGCGACCGGCCGTTCCTGATCCTGCGCGGCAAGGGCGGGCGCGAGCGGCTGGTGCCGATTTCGGATCGGGCGCGGCAGGCGGTGGCGGAATGGAGCGTGCATGCTCCGGCAGACCAGCCCTTCCTGTTCCCCTCGGGGCACGGCCATCTGAGCCGGGTGCGGCTGTTCCAGCTGCTGCGCGAGCTCGCCGCCGAAGCGGGCATTCCGCCGCAGCGGATCAGCCCGCATGTGCTGCGACATGCCTTCGCCACCCACCTGCTCGAAGGTGGCGCGGATCTGCGCGCCCTCCAGACGATGCTCGGCCATGCGGATATTGCCACGACCCAGATCTATACGCATGTAAACAGCGCGCATCTGGTGGAGTTGGTGAACAGCCGGCACCCCCTCATGGATGCGGCTCGGAGCCGGAACAGCGGTTCTCCGCCCAAGGGGCGGGCGCAGTAGTGTCCCTTGTCTCCGCGCACGCTCTGCCATAGGCGTTTGCGCGATAGCAAATAGGACCGAGGATTGCGGCATGGCGGCGGGTGGAGTGGAATTCGATGCGAAGCGCGACCGGCTGGTCGTCATCGCGTCGACGCTCGGGACGGTCTTCGAATGGTATGACTTTTTCGTCTACGGAACGCTCGCCAGCATTATCTCCGGCCATTTCTTTCCGTCCGACAATCCGGCGGTCAGCTTCCTGATCTTCCTCGCCAGTTTCGGCGTGGGCTTCGGCATGCGCCCGCTGGGCGCGGTGCTGTTTGGCGTGCTTGGCGACAGGCTCGGGCGCAAATACACGTTCCTCGTGACCATCGCGATGATGGGCGTCGCTACCGCCGCGGTCGGCATATTGCCTACCTATGAGACGATCGGCGTCGCGGCCCCCGTGCTGCTGGTGCTGTGCCGCGTGCTCCAGGGGCTCGCACTCGGGGGCGAATATGGCGGCGCCGCGGTCTATGTCGCCGAACATGCTCCCGCGCATCGCCGCGGATTCTACACCAGCTTCATCCAGTCGGGGGTGATCGGCGGTTTCCTTCTCAGCCTGACCGTAGTGCTCGCGTCGAACATGTTCGTCGACAAGGATGCTTTCGCTGCCTGGGGATGGCGCATCCCCTTCCTGTTCTCGCTGCTTCTCCTCGCCGTGTCGCTCTGGATCCGGCTCAAGCTCAAGGAAAGCCCCGTCTTCAAGGAGATGAAGGCAAATGGTGAGATCGCGTCTAACCCGCTGCGCGAGAGCTTCAATAGCTGGGCGAGGGTGAAGATGATCCTCGTCGCGCTGTTCGGCATATCTGCGGGCCTGACCGTCATCTGGTATACCGCTCAGTTCCAGGCGTTGTACTTCCTGCAGAACAGCCTGCGCATCGAGGATAACACTGCCCGGCTGATCGTCGGCGCCTCGGCCGTCGGCAGCCTGTTCTGGTTCATCCTGTTCGGCTGGCTGTCGGACAGGATTGGCCGGCGCAAGCCGATCCTGATCGGCTATGCCCTGACGCTCGTGCTGTTGTTCCCGCTGTTCCACTGGATTGCCGACGCCGCCAACCCGCAGCTGGCCCACGCCATGGAGCGCGCACCGGTCGTCGTCACCGGCAGCGACTGCAACTATGATCCCTTCGCAAAGGAACAGGCAACCGCCTGCGGCAAGGTGCTCGACATCCTGTCCAAGAAGGGCATCGCCTACACCAAGGTCGAAGGCGCCTCGGCGGCGGCACCCAGCGTGACGATCGGCGGCTGGCCGGTCGATGCGAGCGATGCCGGCAGCCTGGAGGCCGGACTGGGCAAGGCGGGATACAAGCTCGACAAGATCACGCCACCGCTGGACGGCGCGGTGCACATCGTGCTGCTTCTGCTCATGATCGGCCTGCTGTCAGGCATGACCTATGGACCCGTCGCGGCGCTGCTGGTCGAACTGTTTCCGGCGCGCGTGCGCTACACGTCGCTGTCGGTGCCCTATCATATCGGCACCGGCTATTTCGGCGGCTTCCTGCCGTTCATCAGTCAATATATCGTGGCGCGAACCGGCGACCCCTTTGCCGGCCTATGGTATACGGTCGGCGTCGTGGCGATGGCCTTCGTCGTCACGCTGATCTGGTTGCCGGAAACCGCAGGCAAAGAACTGGAATAGCCGGGGCAGGGCGGCTATCGGCGGAATCGTGAACCCCGATCTCTATCCCCTGCGCCTGATCCTCGATAGCAACGCGCTTGTCGCCAACTGGCGCTGGCTGGCCGCCCGCGCCGGTGCGCCGGCGGGGGCCGCGGTGAAGGCCGACGGCTACGGCCTCGGTGCGTGTGAGGTGGTGCGGCGCCTTGCCAGGGCGGGATGCCGCGACTTCTTCGTGGCGACCTGGGCCGAGGCCGATGCGCTCGGCGCCTTGCCCGAAGGCGCAGCGCTGTCGGTCCTCCATGGCGTGCGCGAGGAGGACATGGCCTCGGCACTGGCGTCGCGCGGACGGCCGGTGCTCAATACACCCGCGATGGTCGCGCGCTGGAAGGCGGCCGCGCCCGGGCGACCTTGCGACGTGATGATCGATACCGGCATGAACCGGCTCGGGCTGAGCATGGCGGAGGCGTGCTCGGGCCTGCTCGACGGGCTCGAGGTTGACCTGCTGATGAGCCATCTCGCCTGTGGCGACGAGCCCGACAGCGCGATGAACGAGCGCCAGCGGGCAAAGTTCGCCGATATCGCCACGCGTGTTCCAGCCAGGCGGCATAGCCTCGCGAACTCGGCAGGAGCGTGCCTTGGCCCCGCCTTCGGCTTCGACCTGATCCGTCCCGGGCTGGCGCTATATGGCGGAATCCCGCGTGCCGAGGCGGCGGGCCGTATCGCGCAGGTCCTTCGGATCGAGGCGCAGGTCCTCCAGATGCGCGACGTGCCGGCGGGCGATAGTATCGGCTATGGCGCAACCTTCACCGCGGCGGCGCCGATGCGGGTGGCGATCCTCAATCTCGGCTATGCCGATGGCTATCTGCGCGCTTTCGCGGGCCGTGGCAGCGCACGGTTCGGCGATGCCGCCTGTCCACTGGTCGGGCGGGTCTCGATGGACCTGGTCGCGGTGGATGCGGGTCCGGCGAAACTCGGCGAAGGCGACTGGCTCGAGGTCGACTATCATCTGGAGGCCGCGGCCGGCGAAACCGGCCTGTCGCAATATGAGTTGCTGACCGGGCTCGGCTCCCGCTATCAGCGGCTCTGGAACGACTAGGATAGTTTCAATTTGCAGCCAATTATCGCCTTTTTG
This sequence comes from Rhizorhabdus sp. P4_G6, assembly GCF_056401045.1. Lineage (NCBI taxonomy): Bacteria > Pseudomonadati > Pseudomonadota > Alphaproteobacteria > Sphingomonadales > Rhizorhabdaceae > Rhizorhabdus > Rhizorhabdus sp. P4_G6. The sequence goes on from NZ_JBFUKC010000012.1 coordinate 62,931, forward strand.
GCCGCAATCGGCCGATTGTTGATCAATGCATTGGGTTCGGTAGGCCGAGTGGCGATGTTCGCCGCGACGACCGCGGCGCGCGCGGTGCGGCCGCCATATTATCCGGCACGCCTGTTCGAGCAGCTGATGCAGATCGGCTGGTTCTCGCTGCCGGTCGTCGGCATGACCGCCATCTTCTCCGGCGCTGCGCTGGCGCAACAGACCTTTACGGCCGGATCGCGCTTCAATGCGACGTCGACGGTGCCGGCGATCGTCGTGCTTGGCATCGTGCGGGAGCTCGGGCCGGTGCTGGTCGGCCTGATGGTCGCCGGGCGTGTCGCGTCGGCGATGGCGGCGGAGCTCGGCACGATGCGGGTAACCGAGCAGCTCGATGCCCTGTCCACCCTGCGCACCGATCCCTATCGTTATCTGATCGCGCCGCGGGTGATCGCCGCGTTGATAGCCATCCCGCTGATGGTGCTCGCCGCCAATGCGATCGGCATATTCGGGGGCTATTTCGTCGCGGTCTACAAGCTCGATTTCAACGCCGTGGGCTATCTGAACACGACCCGGCAGTTCCTGACCGCGACCGATCTTCAGATGGCGCTGGTGAAATCCGCTTTCTTCGGCTTCTTCATCGCGCTCATGGGCTGCTATCATGGCTTCAAGGCCCAGGGCGGCGCCGCCGGCGTCGGCCGCGCCACCACCGATGCGGTGGTCTCGGCCTTCGTCCTGATCCTGCTGTCGAACCTCATCATCACGCTGATGGCCTTCGGCTGATGGCGGACGACTATAAGATCGTGCTCGAGGACGTCGCCAAGGCATTTGGCGGCAATACAGTGCTCGACGGCGTCAATCTGGAGATCGAGCGCGGCGAATCGATGGCGATCATCGGTCAGTCGGGCAGCGGCAAGTCGGTGATGCTCAAGATCATCCTCGGCCTGCTCAAGGCCGATCATGGCGCGATCCGGATCGATGGCGAGGATTTGCTGACGATGTCGTCGCGCGAACTGGAGCGCACTCGCGCCAAGTTCGGGATGTTGTTTCAGGGTTCGGCGCTGTTCGATTCACTGCCGATCTGGCGCAACGTCACCTTCGCCCTGACGCAGGGGCGGATGAAGGATGCAGCCAATATGCGCAGGCTCGCGACCGAGAATCTCGAGCGGGTGGGCCTCGGATCCCAGGTGCTGGATCTTCGTCCGAGCGAATTGTCCGGCGGTATGCAGAAGCGCGTCGCCCTTGCCCGTGCCATCGCGCCGAGGCCGGAGATCATCTTTTTCGATGAGCCGACCACCGGCCTCGACCCGATCCGCGCCGACGTGATCAACGACCTAATCGTCGAACTCGTCGAGGATCTCGGCGTCACCGCCCTGACCATTACCCACGACATGGCGTCGGCGCGCAAGATCGCGCATCGCGTGGCGATGCTCTATCAGGGCAAGATCATCTGGCGTGGGCCCCGAGATCGTCTGTACGACAGCGGCAACCCATATGTGGATCAGTTCGTTCAAGGACGAGCCGACGGCCCGATCCGCTAGAGCTGTTCGATATATCCGATCACTGAGAACGTCTTTTATCGTTGGATCGATCAGTCGCCCTTGGCCATTAAGCGTCATCCAATCTCGAAAGGACGATAAATGCTCGGACGTACCGTACCCGATGTGACGCTCAAGACCCGTGTTCGCGACGAGAGCGTCGAGGGCCCCAACCCCTTCCGCTGGCAGGATGTGCAGACCGGCGACCTGTTCAAGGGGCGGCGCGTCGCTATTTTCGCCTTGCCCGGCGCGTTCACCCCGACCTGCTCGACCGAGCAATGCCCGGCCTATGAGCGCAGCTACGACGACCTGAAGGCCGCTGGCGCCGATGAGGTCTATTGCCTGTCGGTCAACGATGCCTTCGTCATGTTCCAGTGGGGAAAGAATCTCGGGCTGCAGAAGACCAAGCTGCTTCCCGACGGCTCGGGCGACTTCACCCGCCGGATGGGCATGTTGGTCAACAAGCAGCATCTCGGCTTCGGCTACAGGTCGTGGCGCTATGCCATGGTCGTCGAGGACGGCAGGATCGTCGCCTGGTTCGAGGAACCCGGCATCAACGACGAAGGCGCCGACGAGGACCCCTATGGGGTGAGTTCGCCAGACAATGTCCTGGATTGGCTGAACGCGAATCCGGCAACATGATGATAGCGCGGGGCAGGCCAGGGCCTACCCGGTGCGACAATCCTCGGCTCGTCGTTCCTCTCAGTCGTTGATCCTGGCAGCGTCCTCCACCCGCCCGATCCACTGCTGGATCGCGGGATAGCGGGCCAGGTCGAATCCGCCCTCGCCCGCCACCCTCGTATAGGCGACGAGGGCAAGGTCGGCGAGGCTGAGGGTGTCGGCTACCAGGAAAGCCCGGTCAGATACGGCCTCATCGAGCAGTTTCAACGCCGCGTTGCCGCGCTCGACGATCGTCGGCTCGAGTTCGGAGACCGGCTTGCCGAGATAATGGACCTGGAACCGCGCCACCGCCACATAAGGCTCGTGGCTGTATTGCTCCCAGAACAGCCATTCGAGCATCTTTGCCCGTGCAAAGAACTCGGCCGGGATCAGCGACGATCCTTCGCAAAGCGCCAGCATGATCGCATTGGACTGGGCGAGGACCGTGCCATTCGCGAACCGGACCAGCGGCACCTGGCCCGCCCGATTCATCGCCAGGAAGGCTGGGGTCCGCGTTTCGCCGCCGAGCACACTGGTCTCTATCCAGCGATAATCGAGGCCGAGCAGGTCGGCCGTCCACTTCACCTTGAGGCAGTTTCCCGAAATCGAATCGCCATAAATCTGCATGATGTCCCCCTCAGCGCGCGCCCAACGGATATCCGGTCCCACCGGCGAAGGAAAACGAAGTTGCAGGCGGTTCTCACAAGGGCGGCTTATGAGGCTGGTATTGCTCGATCTTTCCTGTGCTTCGAAGCGAAGTGCCGCGAAGGCGTCACGAAGCTGCAAGAATGCGGCGAGGTGGTTGTAACAATTGGGAATCATAGCGTCGGCTCGTCATCCAGCAGGAGACGAGCAATGAATGCCATCACCCGAATAGCGGCGTATCAGGGCCAGGCGCCCGCCATAGCGGAAGGGCGCGGCAAGCGCCGCCGCTTCCGTACCATCTGGGTGTCGGACATCCACCTCGGCACGCGCGGCTGCAATGCGCAGATGCTGATCGACTTTCTCGACTCCACCGACAGCGAGACGATGTACCTGGTCGGCGACATCATCGACGGCTGGCGGCTGCGGCGCAGCTGGTACTGGCCGGCCGCCCATAACGACATCGTCTGGCGGGTGATGAAACGGGCCAAGCGGGGCACGCGCGTTGTCTTCATTCCCGGCAATCACGACGAGATGTTCCGGCAGTTTTCCGGCATGACCTTCGGTGGCATCGAGATACGCCGCAATGCGATCCATGAGACCGCGGATGGACGCCGGCTGATGGTGACGCATGGCGACGAATTCGACACGGTGGTGATGTGCCACCGCTGGCTCGCCTTCGCCGGCGACTTTGCCTACGAAACGCTGATGCGGCTCAACGTCGTGATCAACGCGGTGCGGCAGCGGTTCAATCTGCCCTACTGGTCGCTGTCGAAGCATGCCAAGCACAAGGTGAAGAACGCGGTCGAGTTCATCTCGCGCTTCGAGGAAGCGGTTGCGCACGAGGCCGGCGAACGCGGCGTCGATGGCGTCGTCTGCGGCCATATTCACACTGCGGAGATCCGCAGCTTCGGCGATATCGTCTATTATAACGACGGCGATTGGGTGGAGGGCTGCACAGCGCTGGTCGAGCATTTCGACGGCCGCCTGGAGGTTCTGCACTGGGCCGATGAAATCGCCGCACGCACTGCCGCCGCCACCGCGCTGGCGGCCTGAGCGGCATGCGCATCGCCATCGCCACCGATGCATGGGCTCCGCAGGTCAACGGCGTCGTCCGCACCCTGCAGGCGGTCAGCGCCGAACTGCTCGTCATGGGACATGACGTGTGCGTCATCGCGCCGGATCAGTTTCGATCGGTGCCTTGTCCCAGCTATCCCGAGATAAGGCTCGCCCTGACGACGCACGCCGGCGTCGGCCGGCGGATCGCCGACTTCGGCGCGGACGCCATTCATATCGCGACGGAGGGGCCGATCGGCCTCGCTGCGCGGCGCCATTGCCTGAGCCGCCGCTTCGCCTTCACCACCGCCTATCATACCCAGTTCCCGGACTATCTCGCCGAGCGTACCGGCATGCCCGCGCAATGGTTCTGGCACTATATCCGCTGGTTCCATGGCCCCTCGGCTGCGGTGCTGGCCTCGACTCCGTCGGTCGAGGCGATCCTCGACCGACATCGCATAGGCCCGGTCCGGCGCTGGGGCAGGGGCGTCGATCTGGCGCTGTTCCATCCCGGCCAGCCTCCGCATCCCGCGTTCGCGGCACTGCCGCGTCCGATCCAGCTCTATGTCGGCCGGGTCGCGGTCGAGAAGAATATCGAGGCGTTCCTGGCGTGCGGCGGCCCAGGGACCAAGATAGTGGTCGGCGACGGCCCCGCCAGCGCGGCACTGAAGCGCGCCTATCCGCAGGCGTTTTTCCTCGGGGCGCTGCATGGCCAGGCGCTGGCGGCGGCCTATGCAGGCGCCGACCTGTTCGTCTTCCCAAGCCGCACCGACACCTTCGGGCTGGTCATGATCGAGGCGTTGGCCTGTGGTACGCCGGTCGCCGCCTATCCGGTCACCGGCCCGGTCGACATCCTCGATCCCGCGTCGTCGGCGATGGACGAGGATCTCGGCAAGGCGATCGGGCAGGCGTTGACGCGCGATCGGGGCGCGGCGGCTGCCTATGGAGCGACCTTCGGCTGGCGCCGCAGTGCGGAGCAGTTTCTCGCGGCACTCGCTCCGCAGGGAGAGGGCAGGGCGCGGCTGGCGGCTTGATCGTCGGCGCTCTCCGGCAAGAGTAGCTTGTGCTGAACGCGCGGTTTCAGTACATCGGTATCCATGCTTCGGCCGCTCCGTGACGGGGCGGCCTCTTTTATTTTTGGAGACCGCCATGGCCCAGCCACTCATGCCCCATGCCACCGCTTCGTGGCTGGTCGACAATACCGCGCTCAGTTTTCCCCAGATCGCCGATTTCTGCGGCTTGCATATCCTCGAGGTCCAGGCGATCGCCGACGATATGGCAGCGACCAAGCTGACCGGGCGCGATCCGGTCCGCGCCGGCGAACTCGGCATGGCCGAGATCGAAAAGGGTCAGAAGGATCCGAATTACCGGCTGGTGATGCTCAAGGGCCCGGACCAGCAGCGCCGCACCAAAGGCCCGCGCTACACGCCGGTTTCCAAGCGCCAGGACAAACCCGACGGCATCGCCTGGATCATCCGCAACCATCCGGAGGTGTCGGATGGCCAGATCTCCAAGCTGATCGGAACGACGCGCACGACGATCGCGGCGATCCGGGACCGCACCCATTGGAACATCGCCAACATCATCCCCAAGGATCCGGTAACGCTCGGCCTCTGCTCGCAGCGCGAGCTCGACGCGGTGGTGGCGAAGGCGGCCAAGGCAGCCGGCATCGAAGCGCCGACCGACACCCGGCTCGAGGGCGACCGCGAGGCCCTGATCGAGCAGCTTCGCGCCGAGCGCGACGCTGCCGGCAAGGTGGCCGAGATGACGCTGGCCGAGCAGGAGGCGGCGCTGTTCAGCGGCCCCGCCTTCCAGGATCCGTTCAAGAAATAAGGATCATCGCCGCCCCGGCCTTGGCCGGGGCCGACAGGCTCTGCTCGCGCCGCGGCGCGAGCGCTGTCCTACCAGCTTTGGCTGGGCGGCGGATTCCCCGGAGGGCAGCTTGACCCTCGTCCACACCAAGCCCAAAAGCCGATCCTATGGATGATATTGCCGCCTTCGCCGACCTCTCCTTCGAGGACGCCCTCAAGCAGCTCGAGACGATCGTGCGGCAGCTGGAATCGGGCGACGTACCACTCGATCAATCTATTGCGCTCTACGCGAAGGGCGATGCGCTGAAGCGCCAGTGCGAGGCGCGACTGAAGGCTGCGCAGGCACGGATCGAGAAGATCAGCATCGGCGCGGACGGCGCGGCGAAGGGGACCGAGCCCTTCACGGCAAGCTGACCATGGCGGAGCTGCTCTCCTCCGAACTGGAGCGCATCGCGCACGAAATCGACATGCGCTTCGATGCCTTGCTGGCTCTGCCCGAGGACAGCCGCCGCCGCCTCTATCAAGCGATGCGCCACGCTGCCATCGGTGGCGGTAAGCGGCTGCGGCCGTTACTGGTCTGTGGCGCGGCGCGGCTGTTCGCGGTCGATCCGGAATGCGCCCTGCGCGTTGGCGTCGCCGTCGAGGCGATCCACGTCTACAGCCTCGTCCATGACGATCTTCCGGCGATGGACGATGACGACGTCCGCCGCGGCCGACCGACCGTGCACAAGGTCTATGACGAGGCGACGGCCATCCTCGCCGGCGATGCCTTCCAGGCGCTCGCTTTCGAAATATTGGCGGCCGAAGGGACCCATGCGGATCCGTTCGTCCGTGCCGAACTGGTGGCCGCGCTCGCCGTCGCGGCGGGACCGGGCGGGATGGTCGGCGGACAAGCGATGGACATGGCCGCCGCCGAGACGATGCACGATCTTGGAAACGTCACCCGGCTCCAGCAGCTCAAGACCGGGGCGTTGATCGGGTTCGCGATCGAGGCCGGGGCGATCCTCGGCCGGCTGCCGCCCGAAGGCCGTAGCCGGCTTCGCGGCTATGCACACGACCTTGGCCTCGCCTTCCAGATCGCCGACGACCTGCTCGATGCCGAGGGCGATCCCACGGCGATGGGCAAGGCCGCGGGGAAGGACTCCGCCGCCGGCAAGGCGACCTTCGTGGCCCTGCTCGGCGCCGATCGTGCCCGCGCCCAGGCCCGGTCGCTTTCGCAGCAGGCGATCAGCCATCTTGGCAATTTCGGGCGGGAAGCCGATCTGCTACGCGAAATCGCAGCTTATGCAGTCGACCGCGACCGATAAGCGATCAGGGGGAGGGCACAAGACATGCGCATCGGCGTCTATCCGGGGACATTCGATCCCGTTACGCTCGGCCATATGGATATCATCCGGCGTGGCGCGAAACTCGTCGACAAGCTCGTCGTCGGGGTAACCACCAATCCGTCCAAATCGCCGATGTTCGATCTCGACGAGCGGCTGGCCATGGCCCGCCGCGAAACCGAGGATCTCGGTGACAAGCTCGAAATCGTCGCATTCGATTCATTGCTGATGGATTTCGCCGAGAAGATGGGCGCTTCGATCATCGTCCGCGGCCTGCGTGCGGTTGCCGATTTCGAATATGAATATCAGATGGCGGGCATGAACCAGCAGCTGAACAACCGTATCGAGACGGTGTTCCTGATGGCCGATGTCGCCCTCCAGCCGATTGCGTCGCGGCTCGTCAAGGAGATCGCGCTCTACGGTGGCGCCATCCACCGCTTCGTGCCCGAGCGGGTGGTGCAGGAAGTCGTCGCGCGCGTGGAAAAGATCGGTAAGAAGGGCAGCTGATTTCCGGCGACCGGTTCAGCGCGTGGCAAGCCTGCGAGATTTAACGAGGGCCGCGCGCCAAGCGCGGTGTGGAGAATGTGTCTGATGCGATCGAAGTTCGTTGTTGCGGCCCTTTCAGGCCTGTTCATGGCCGGCATGGCGTTCGCACAGACCGCGCCGGAAGCCGCGGCCCCGCCGGCCGATCCGCAGAACATCCTCAATCTGGACCTGTCGACCGGAGGGCGCGTCAAGATATTGCTCCGCCCGGACAAGGCACCTTACTCGGTCGATCGCGTGAAGACGCTGGTGCGGCGCCATTTCTATGACGGGCTGATCTTCCACCGGGTGATCGAAGGCTTCATGGCGCAGGGCGGCGATCCCAAGGGAACGGGCGAAGGCGGGTCGGACCTGCCCGACCTGAAGGCGGAGTTCAATGATTTCCCCCATGTTCGTGGCACCATGGCCATGGCCCGGGCTGAAGGGCTCGACAGTGCCAACAGCCAGTTCTTCATCATGCTGCAGCCCAACCTCAGCCTCGACGGAAATTATACCGCGATCGGCCGGGTGACGAGCGGCATGGAATATGTCGACGCGATCGAGAAGGGCGAGCCGCCGGCAAACCCCTCCAAGATCGTCCATGCATCGATAGAGTCGGACGAGCAGGGAATTGCGCCGGCAGCTTTCGTGCCGCCGGCGCCTGCGGCGGCAACGGCCCCTGTTGCCGAGACCGGCAAGAAGGCGAAGAAGCAGAAGGCCAAGGCTCCAAAGGCGGAAAAGCCTGCGGAAGCCCCGAAGCCTGCGCCTGCGGAACCCGCGCCCGCCGAGACTCCTGCTCCGCCGGCCGTGCCTCCATCGGCCGGCGATCCGGCTGCGCCAGCGGTCTCACCGCCCAGCACCGACGCGGCGGTCAACGCCGTCACCAGCGACGAGGCGGCAGCTCCGCCGCGCTGATCTCGGTCTGCTGAGCCAGACTCGCCCATGCGTGTCGACCTTTTCGATTTCCACCTTCCGCCCGAAAGCATCGCGCTGAGGCCAGCCAGCCCGCGCGATAGCGCGCGGCTCCTGCTCGTGCCGCACGAGGGCGTCTTCTCCGACCATATCGTAACCGAGCTTCCGGCATTGCTGCGGGCCGGCGATTGCCTAGTCTTCAACGATACGCGCGTCATCCCGGCCCAACTCGAAGGCCGGCGCGGCGAGGCGCGGATCGGCGCCACCCTGCACAAGCGTGAGGGACTGCGCCGCTGGCGCGCCTTTGTCCGCAATGCGAAGCGGCTGCGAATCGGGGACTCGATCGATTTCGGTGCGGGTGTCTCCGCTGTCGCTGCCGAGCGTGGCGACGACGGATCAATCCTGCTCGACTTCGCAGGGGAGGAGCCGGTCGAACTGCTGCTCGAACGGGCGGGGCGAATGCCGTTGCCGCCCTATATTGCGGGAAAACGCCCAGCCGACGCCCGCGACCTCGACGATTACCAGACGATGTTCGCCCGCGAAAAGGGCGCCGTCGCTGCCCCCACCGCCGCGCTCCACTTCACGCCGGAGCTGATCGCATCGCTCCATGAGGCCGGGATCGGCACCGAGACGCTGACCCTGCATGTCGGCGCAGGCACCTTCCTGCCGGTCAAGGCCGATGACACCGACGACCACAGGATGCACGCCGAATGGGGCCGGATCGACGCCGCCACGGCCGACCGTCTCAACGCGGTGCGGGCTGGCGGCGGGCGCGTGATTGCGGTCGGCACCACCAGCCTGCGCCTGATCGAGAGCGCCGTCGACGAGGCAGGCGTGATCCGCCCGTTCGAAGGCGACACCGCAATCTTCATCACGCCCGGCTATCGCTTTGGCGGCATCGACGGGCTGATGACGAACTTCCATTTGCCGAAATCGACGCTGTTCATGCTGGTTTCGGCATTGATGGGCCGCGAGCGAATGCAGGCCGCCTATGCCCACGCCATCGCGACGGGCTATCGCTTCTACAGCTATGGCGATGCGAGCCTGTTGCTGCCTTAGGGTTGCATCGCCCCTTCTACATCCTATCCGTCGACTGTCCTACTCCCGCTGCGCCGCCGTCTCGTCGCGCTTGGCCTTGAACTCGGAGTTGGCGCTCCATTCCGGCCAGATACGGCTGTCGGCCAGCGCTCGGCCGGTATTGTAGAGCAGGGTCAGGTCGGGTTGCACGCTCGACAGGTCCCAGTCGGCGCTCCACTCGTCCGCTGGCTGGTGATATTGGTCCTTGATGTAGGCGTCGCTGAGCGCCTTGCCGCGCTCGACACCGCCCTTGACGAGATCCATGCCGGGCTTGAACGAGATGGCGGGAACGCCCTGTTTCGCGATCGTGAAGTGGTCGGATCGATAGAACCCGCCGGTCTCCGTGCGCGGGTCGGGAACATAGACGCGACTCAATTTTTGGCCTTCCGCGATCATCATGTCGAGTAGGCCCAGCCTGGCGACGCCCGAGATGGTGAAGTCCCGGGCGGCACCTTGGCCGAATATGTTGTCCATGTTGATCACGCCTGCGGTTGTCGCCAGCGGATAGACGGGGTGAGCGCCGTAATATTCCGAGCCGAGCAGGCCCTTTTCCTCGGCGGTGACCGCAAGGAAGACGATCGAGCGATCGGTACGCGGCGCCTTGGCGAAGGCACGGCCCAGCTCGAGCAGGCTGGCGATGCCCGAGGCGTTGTCCCTGGCGCCATTATATATGCGGTCGCCTTTAGCATCGGGCTGGCCGATGCCGAGATGATCCCAATGCGCGGAGTAGATAACCGTTTCGGCCGGATGTCTGGCGCCGGGCAGGCGGCCGATGACATTGTGCGACACGATCGTCTCGGCCTTTACGGCATAGGATGCATCGAGCGTCGCATTGAGCGGGACGGGCTTGAAATCCTTGCGCTGCGCGGCCTTCTTCATTGCCTCCAGGTCGAGGCCGGCGGCCTTGAACAGATCAGCGGCAAGATCGCGCTGTATCCATCCTTCCAGCGGCACATGCTCGGCGGCGGGGTTGGCGCGGACAATGTCGAACATCGTGTTGGTGTTCGAGTTCTTGACCGTCGCCCAGCCATAGGAGGCCGGGGCATATTCGTGGATCACCAGCACGCCGGCCGCGCCCTGCCGCGCGCCTTCCTCATATTTATAGGTCCAGCGGCCATAATAGGTCATCGTCTTGCCGCTGAACTCTCCTTCTCCGCCTTCGAAGTCGGGGTCGTTGACCAGCACGACCATGATCTTCCCCTTGAGATCGGCGCCCTTGAAATCGTCCCAGCCGCGCTCCGGCGCCTTGACGCCATAGCCGACGAACAGCAGCGGCGCGGCGCGCAGGTCGATGCGATCCTGCCCGTTGAGCGCCGAGCGAACCGCGATCTCGCCGCCCTGGGTCAGCGTGCGCCGGGAGCCGTCGCCAGCCGTCAGCGACAGCGTCGGAGCGCCGACGATATCCGATTTGAGCAACGGCACGTCCTGCGTCCATGCGCCGCCGGAGCCGCCCGGCTGGAGCCCGGCCGCCTTCATCTGCCGGGTGATATAGGCGATCGTCCTGGTCTCGCCGTCCGTGGCCGGTGCGCGCCCTTCGAAGCTGTCGTCCGCCAGCATCCTGACGTCCTGGCTGATGCGGGCCGTTTCGAAGACCGGTACAGGAGCAGCCGATAGCGCGGGCGCGAGAAAAGCGGTGGCGGAGAGCAAAGCGACGATCTTGCGCATATCCGGATCCAGTGCAGCAACGGGCGACAACCTGTTGCAGATAAATGCTTTTACTCGGAGAGGAAAGCCTGGGCTGACAAAGCCGTCAGCAACGGTCCTCCAGCAGCATGGCTGCGCCTTTCTCGGCGATCATCAGGGTGGGCGCGTTGGTGTTGCCCGAAATTATCCTGGGCATTGCCGACGCGTCGATGACGCGCAGCCGCTCGATCCCGCGTATGCGCAGCCGTTCGTCGAGCACCGCGTGCGGGTCGGTGGCGGGCCCCATCGCTGCAGTGCCGACCGGATGGAAGATGGTGGTGCCAAGCTCGGCCGCTGCCGCGAGCAGCTCGGCGTCTCCTTGCGCCTGCGCCCCGGGGCGGAACTCTTCCGGCGCATAGCGCGTGAGCGGCGCCTGCCCGATGATCCTGCGCGCCAGGCGCAGCGAGTCGATCGCCACCCGTTGATCCTCCTCCGTCGACAGATAGCCGGGCGCTATGCGCGGGGGGGTGGCAGGGTCCGGGCCGGCGATGTCGATGCGGCCGCGGCTCGACGGGCGCAGGTTGCACACGCTCGCGGTGAAGGCGCCGAACGGGTGGAGTCCATCGCCCCATCTGTCGAGCGAGAGCGGCTGGAAGTGGAATTGGAGATTGGGCGTCGCATAATCGTCCGAAGACCGCGCGAACATGCCGAGCTGCGATGGCGCCATCGTCAGCGGCCCCGTACGGAGGAACGCATATTGGACGCCCATCGCGGCGCGGCGGAACAGGTTGGCATAGTCGCTGTTGAGCGTCCGAACGCCACTGACCTTGAAGATCGGCCTGATCTGGAGATGGTCCTGCAGATTGCCGCCGACGCCGGGCAGATGGTGGATCACCGGGATATCCAGGCGGCCGAGCATTTCCCCATCGCCGATGCCGGATAATTGAAGCAGCTTGGGAGATCCGACCGCGCCCGTGGCGAGGATCACTTCGCCGGCGGCTCTCGCTTCGAACCGCTCGGTGCCGCGGCGGAATATGAGCCCCGTGGCTTGCCTGCCATCGAAACGGACGCGCTCGACCTCCACACCGGTTTCCAGCCGGAGGTTGGGTCGCTTGAGCGCAGGCTTGAGGAAGGCGCCAGCCGAGCTGACCCGGCGGCCGGCACGCTGGTTGACCTGGAAGTAGGACGATCCTTCATTGTCGCCGCCGTTGAAATCGTCGACCGGCGCGATCCCCGCGGCGGTGCCCGCATCGCGGATCGCGTCCAATATGTCCCAGCGCACGCGCGGATGCTCCACCCGCCATTCGCCGCCGGCGCGGTGATGTGGTCCGTGCGGTGCGATATGGTCCTCATGCCGCAGGAAATGGGGAAGAACGTCGTCCCAGCCCCATCCGGCGAGGCCGAGCTGCCGCCAGCCGTCATAGTCCGCCGCCTGGCCGCGCATGTAAACCATGGCGTTGATCGAGGAACTGCCGCCGATCACCTTGCCGCGTGGATAAGCAAGCTTGCGACCGCCCAGCCCAGGCTCCTCGACGGTCTCGAACATCCAGTCGGCCCGGGGATTCCCGATCGCGAACAGATAACCCACCGGCACGTGGAACCAGATCCAGTCGTCCCTGCCGCCGGCTTCGAGCAGCAGCACGCGATTGTCCGGGTTCGCCGAGAGCCGGTTGGCCAGCAGGCAGCCGGCCGAGCCTGCGCCGGCGATGACATAATCGTAGGTCCCTAAGTCGGTCGGTTCGTTCGTCATGCGGGTCCCAGCATCGCCTCCGGTCGCTATAGACGCTGCGCGCGCCGATCGCGACGGCTATTGCGTCCCGCTGCCTTGCCATCACGCACCGTACACAGTAAAGGCGCGCCCATCTTCCAACGACCCTCAAGATATGGAGCCGCTCGGCCATGGCGACCGAACGTACCTTTTCGATTATCAAGCCCGACGCGACCCGCCGGAACCTGACGGGCGCCGTCACGGCGAAGCTCGAGGAGGCCGGCCTGCGCGTCGTCGCCTCGAAGCGCATCCAGATGAGCCGTGAGCAGGCCGAAGGCTTCTACGGCGTTCACCGCGAGCGCCCCTTCTTCGGGGAGCTGGTCAGCTTCATGATCTCCGGCCCGGTCGTGGTGCAGGTTCTCGAGGGCGAGAACGCCGTGGCGAAAAATCGCGAAGTGATGGGCGCCACCAACCCGGCCAACGCCGACGAAGGCACGATCCGCAAGACCTTCGCGGAGTCGATCGAGGCCAATTCCGTCCATGGTTCGGACAGCCTCGAAAATGCCGGGATCGAGATCGACTTCTTCTTCAAGCCGGAAGAGATCGTCGGCTGATACCCTTCGTCAGACAGATGACGGGATGAGCCTGCCGCGCTGGCGATGATCAGCGCGGCGACGTCCTGCATTCCTATGTCAGAGCGATTCCGAGTGCAGTTCACTGGCGCTCAAACATCCATCATCGCCTTGAGTTTCGGTGGCGCGGCCAGCCGCCAGCTTTCGCGAAGGCGGTGTTCAACCAGTTCCCAGTCGGTTCGCTCATGATCGAGCCGCACGCCAACCCAGCCCGACGGGCCGAGATAGGGCGGCTTGAAATAGATGCCGGGATCCATCTCGATCAGCATCTCCTGCTCCTCCACGCCGCTGGTCTTGACGAGGACGGCAGTGCGGTCGTCGCTGTGATGATCATGCCAGAAATAGGCGAACATGCGCTTGTCGGCGACGCGCCAGCAGGGCGAACCGTGCGAAACTTTCTCCTCGACCTGCGGCAGCGCCGCCGCCAGCTTGCCGACGCGGGCGTGAACAGCTGCGGGGTCGGACACGCTCACGAGCGCGTCGCCCTCTTATGGCGTGCGTTCCACAGGGCATCGAGGCGAGCAGGCACGGCTTTGGCGGTGCTGCGTCCGATCAACGACAGGCCGCGCAGCCTGATCGAGGTTCCGCCTAGCAGGCTGTTTTCGGTGATATAGCCGACATCGTACAGCGTCACGTCCTCGGCAAGCGCGCCATTGGCCGTGAAGCGGGTGGTGATTGCCACGGGCACGCGCGCATCGCCGCGGACCTTGTCGTCCTCCCCGGCGGCGCGGCGCGCCTTCTTGAGGCCTTCGGCAAACCAGCGTGCTTCGATGCGCGGATCGGTGCTGTCGATCGGATCGACGCCGAGCGCCTTGGGGAAAGCAATGGTCTGGCCTTGGATCACCTGGTCGCCGGCGGGCGTCAGGGTCAGCCGCTCGCCGTCTTTGTCCCGCTCGGCCTTGAGGATCAACGTGCGGGCCTTGGCGCTCGCCTGCTTTTCCTCGATCGTCCGGGCGACTTCGCTGTGCCGCCGCTCGCTATAGCTGTTCCAGAAAGTGAGACCGGATATCACCAGCGCCGCCACGCCGAGGATCTCGCCGAGCGTCAGCCAGCGCAACCATCGCCGCCGCATCGCGGCATCGGAAATTTGGTCAGCCATGCGCCTGGATATAGGTCGCAAGCGCGTCTGGATAAAGCCGGTGCTCTTCGAACAGGATGCGATCGGCGAGCGTGGCTGGCGTATCGCCCGGCAGGATGGTCACCCTCGCCTGGGCGATCACTTCGCCATCGTCGAGTTCCGGCGTCACCAGATGGACCGAGCAGCCCGCTTCTGCGTCGCCCGCCGCAATCGCGCGGGCGTGGGTGTCCAGCCCCTTGTACTTCGGTAGCAATGACGGGTGGATGTTGACGATCCGCCCGGCCCATCCGGCGATGAAGCCGTGCGACAGAATTCGCATATAGCCGGCCAGTGCGACATAGCGGGCGCCAGCCTGGCGCAGCGCGCCGTCGATGATCGAATCGAACTCTTCGCGGGTCAGGCCCTTGTGACTGTGCGCAAAGGTCGCGATCCCGGCGTCTCGCGCCGTGGCAATCCCCGCGGCGTCAGGCTTGTTCGAGGCCACGAGGACGACCTCATAAGGGCAATCCCCGGCGCGCGACGCCTCGATCAACGCGGCCATATTGCTGCCCCGGCCGGAGATCAGGATGGCGAGGGGCGCTTTGCCGATGCGCTTCACCGTCAACCCAGATGCGTGGCCGACCACGCCGCCTGCGCGCTCCATGTCTCGATCGATCCCGTCACCGTGCAGCCCTTGTCGCCGGCTGCGATACTGCCGACGCGCAGCACCGTCTCGCCGGCCGCTTCGAGTGCGCCGGTGACGCCGGCGACGTCTTCCTGCGCGACGATCAGCGCCATGCCGATGCCGCAGTTGAAGGTGCGTGCCATTTCCTCCGGCTCGATATGGCCCTGCGCCTGGAGGAACGCCATCAGCCGGGGCTGGTCCCAGCCATCGGCATCGACATGGGCGTGGAGCCCGTCGGGCAGGACGCGCGGGATATTCTCGAGCAGGCCGCCACCGGTGATATGGGCCATGGCGCGGACCTTGCCGGAGCGCACGAGCGGCAGTAGCGACTTCACGTAGATACGGGTAGGCGCCATCAACGCCTCGATCAGCAACCTGTCCTGATCGAACAGGGCGGGGCGATCGAGCTTCCAGCCCTTGTCGGCCGCGAGACGGCGAACCAGCGAGAAGCCATTGGAATGAACACCCGAGGATGCGAGGCCGAGAATCGCATCGCCAGCGGAGACGCGATTGCCGGTCAGCGCCTCGTCCCGCTCGACCGCGCCGACGCAGAAGCCGGCAAGATCATAGTCTCCGTCGGCATACATGCCGGGCATTTCGGCGGTCTCGCCACCGATCAGCGCACAGCCGGCCAGCTTGCAGCCCTCGGCGATCCCGGCGATCACCCGCTCAGCGACACCGTTGTCAAGCTTGCCCGTCGCGAAATAATCCAGGAAGAACAAAGGTTCGGCGCCCTGCACGATCAGGTCGTTGGCACACATCGCGACAAGATCGATACCGACTCCGTCGTGCCGCCCGCTATCAATCGCGAGCTTGAGCTTGGTGCCGACGCCGTCATTGGCGGCCACCAGCAAAGGATCTCTGTAACCCGCTGCCTTGAGGTCGAAGAAGCCGCCGAAGCCGCCGAGATCGGCGTCGGCACCGGGACGTCGAGTCGATTTGGCAAGCGGCCCGATAGCCTTGACGAGCGCATTGCCCGCGGCGATCGAGACGCCGGCCTTGGCGTAGGTGTAGCTGGTCGGCTTGTCTGTGCTGTCGGTCATCTCGCCCGCCTAGCCACATCGCACTTGGATTTCCACGACCAAGTCGCCAAAAGGCGCTTTGTGACCATCGCCGAACGTCTTTTCCGTCCTGTCCCGATGTCGATCCTGGGCGCCGCACTGTTCGCCGCGGCGCTGGCGCTCGCCCAGCTCGAGCGGCCGGACCAGCGCGGCGTGCCGCCGATCGGCGGCGCCGGGAGCTACGAGGTCGACGGCGTCAAGGTCGATGTCGCCGCCCGCACCGCCGATCAGGCGCGCGACGGCGGCTGGCGCGAAGCGCAGCGCAAGGGCTGGAAGATGCTGTGGGCGCGGGTAAACGGCAAGCCGGTCGAGAACGCGCCTGGCCTGCCCGATTCGACGCTCGACTCGATCAGCGGCGGGATCGTCGTCGAACATGAACAGATCGGTCCCAATCGGTATATCGCCAGCCTCGGGGTGCTGTTCGATCGGGCCCGCGCCGGCGAATTGCTCGGTGCCAAGGGCGCGGTACGCCGCTCCGCACCGATGCTGGTGATTCCGGTGCAGTGGAGCGGCGGTACGCCGGTCTCCTTTGAATCGCGCACCGAATGGCAAAAGGCGTGGGCGCGGTTCCGCACCAACAACAGCCCCGTCGACTATGTGCGCGTCTCCGGAACCGGCGCCGATCCCGTGCTGCTCAATGCGGCCCAGACCCGGCGACCGGGGCGTAGCTGGTGGCGGATGCTGCTCGATCAATATGGTGCTGCGGATATCGTCGTTCCCGAAGTGACCCTGTTCCGCCAGTGGCCGGGCGGACCGGCGATCGGCAGGTTCGTCGCGCGGCACGGGCCGGACGGCGCGGTGATCGACCAGTTCACGCTCACCGCCGAGGATGGCGACGCACTGCCGGCGATGCTCGACCGTGCGGTCGAGCGGATCGATGCGGCTTATGTCCGTGCCCTCCAGGAAGGGGCGCTGCGGCCGGATCCGTCGCTGGTGATCGAGACACCGGTCGAGGAAGTGCCGATCGACGACGTGCTGTCGCAGATCGCTTCGGCGGTAACTGCCGCGATCATGGTTCAAGCCGACACGCCGGATGCAGCGACGCTGCGGGCCGATGAAACTGCCTTGCGGGCAATGCCCGGCGTGACGCTCGTACAGACATCGAGCCTGGCGCTAGGCGGCACTTCGATCTTTCGCGTGAGCTTCTCGGGGCCGCCGACGGCATTCCGCGAGGCACTGGTGGCGCGCGGCTGGCAGGTCGAGGACGTCGCCGGCGGAGTCCGCATCCGGCGCGGCGGCAGCCAGCCCGCGCGATGACCGACCAGATCGCGCTGCCGTTCCAATGGCCGGCCGACGCGGATGAGCGCGATTTCATCATCAGCGACGCCAACCGCATCGCGGTGAAGCATCTGGAACATTGGGCCTTGTGGCCGGTGATGGCGACGGTGCTGACGGGACCGCGCAAATCGGGCCGTAGCTTGCTCGGGCGGATCTTCGCAGCCAAGAGCGGCGGCCGTTTCGTGGACAATGCCGATGCCCAGGATGAGGAGAGGCTGTTCCACGCATGGAACACGGCACAGGCCGATCGCAAGCCGCTGCTGCTGGCGGCGGACCTTGCGCCCGCCAAATGGAAGATCCGCTTGCCGGACCTGCGCTCTCGGCTGCTCGCGAGCCCGCACGTCGCGATCGAGGAGCCCGACATGCCGTTGATCGGCGGCATCATCGAGAAGCTGCTCCACGCGCGAGGCCTGGCGGCACGGCCCGAGGTGATCCGCTATGTCGTGCCGCGGATCGAGCGCAGCTATATCGGCATCGGCAGGATCGTCGATGCGCTCGACGAAGCGGCGCTTGCCCGGCGCAAGGCGATCACCCTGCCGATAGCCCGCGAGGCCCTTGCGGCGATCGGAGTCACGGAGGATACATATAAGCTGCTATAGTGGACGGTCATGGAATCGATAGAACAACCTGTTCGGAACGAAGATCTTGTCGGCGGCATGGCGCCGGCCGATCCGATCGCGCTGCGCGATCGCTATTTCAACCGCGAGCTCAGCTGGCTGGCCTTCAACCAGCGTGTGCTGGACGAGGCATGCAATCCCGCCCACCCTCTGCTCGAGCGGCTCCGTTTCCTATCGATCTCGGGAAATAATCTCGACGAGTTCTTCATGGTCAGGCTCGCGGGCCTCAAGGGCCAGCTGCTGGAAGGGGTCGATGCATTATCGCCCGACGGCCTGACCGTGGCCCAGCAGATCGAGGGCGCCACCAAGCGCGCCGACCAGTTGATGGCGGATCAGCAGCTCGTCTGGGATCGCCTGCATGGCGAGCTCGCCGCCGCCGGCATCATCGTGCTCGAAGAAAGCGATATCGACGGCGCCGACGCCGCGTGGCTCGAAACCTATTTCCGCAACCACATCTTCGCGGTGCTCACGCCCCAGGCGCTCGACCCGGCCCATCCATTCCCCTTCATTCCGAACAAGGGCTTCAGCCTGTTGTTCGATCTGACCCGGCAATCCGACGGCCAGCAGATCTTCGAACTGCTGATGGTGCCGAATACGCTGTCGCGCTTCATCCGCCTGCCCGGCGAGGGGGCGCGCTACGTGGCGATCGAGACGCTGGTGCGCCGCTTCACCTCGGTTCTGTTTCCCGGCTATGTGGTGCGCGGCCAGGGGGCCCTCCGGATCATCCGTGACAGCGATATCGAGATCGAGGAAGAGGCCGAGGATCTCGTCCTCTACTACCGGACGGCGATCAAGCGGCGGCGGCGCGGGCGCGTGATCCGTCTCGAGCTCGAAGGCGGAATGTCTTCCTCCTTCGAGCCGCTCTGGAAGGACCAGATCGGTGGGGCCGACGCCTTCATCACCGAATCGGGCAACTTCCTGGGGATCGCGGACCTTGAGCAACTGGTCGACGAGGACCGGGCCGATCTCAAATTTCCAGCGTTCGCGCCGCGCTTTCCGGAGCGGATCCGCGAACATGGCGGCGATTGCTTCGCGGCGATCCGCTCCAAGGACATCGTCGTCCATCATCCCTATGAGACGTTCGACGTCGTGCTCGCCTTCCTGCGGCAGGCGGCGGCGGATCCCGACGTCATTGCCATCAAGCAGACGCTCTATCGCGCCGGCAAGCAATCCGCTGTCATCCGCGCGCTCGTCGATGCGGCGGAGGCGGGGAAGTCGGTCACAGCGGTGGTCGAACTCAAGGCGCGCTTCGACGAGGAGCAGAACCTGATGTGGGCCTCGCAGCTCGAGCGGGCGGGGGTCCAGGTCGTCTATGGCTTCATCGACTGGAAGACCCACGCCAAGGTGTCGGTAGTGGTGCGGCGCGAGGCGGAAGGACACCGTACCTATTGCCACTTCGGAACCGGCAATTACCACCCGATCACGGCGCGCATCTATACCGATCTGAGCTTCTTCACCGCCGATCCGCGGCTGGGGCGCGACGCGGCGCAGCTGTTCAACTATATCACCGGCTATGTCGAACCGACCGATCTCGACCTGCTGACCATCTCGCCGCACGGCATGCGCGACCAGCTGTGCGCGCTGATCGACGCGGAGATCGACCATGCCCGCGCCGGCCGCGATGCCGCGATCTGGGCAAAGATGAATTCGCTGGTCGATCCTGCCATCATCGAGAAGCTCTATCGCGCGAGCTCGGCCGGCGTGCAGGTCGACCTGATCATCCGGGGGATATGCTGCCTGCGGCCCGGCGTTCCGGGCCTCTCGGAGAATATCCGCGTCAAGTCGGTGGTTGGCCGCTTTCTGGAACACAGCCGGATCGTCTGCTTCGGCAATGGCGGCGATCTGCCCAACCGCCAGGCGAAGGTTCTGATCAGCTCCGCCGACTGGATGCCCCGCAATTTCGATCGCCGGGTCGAATATCTCCTGCCCATCGAGAACCCGACGGTCCACGCCCAGATCCTCGATCAGGTGATGGTTGCGAACCTGATCGACGACGAGCAGAGCTGGCAGCTGCTTCCCAATGGCGAATATGAGCGAGTGGCCCCGGGGCGGCGGGCGTTCAACCTTCACCGCTATTTCATGACTAATCCCTCACTCTCGGGCCGCGGCGCTGCGCTGCGCCAGAGCGGGCAGGTGCCGAAATTGTCTTTGCGGCGGGGGAGCTAGGCGGCGTTGCTGGATGGATGCAGCCAGCGCTGCGCCGTCCCGACCCACAACATCCCCAATCCCAGGCCTGCGAGCACGTCGCTGGGCCAATGGACGCCCAGCGCGATACGGCTCCATCCAACGACGCAGGCGATGGCCAGCGCCAGGAGCAGCATGGGGCGTCCTCGCACCGGAAAGACCAGCGCCAGCGCGAGCATGGTCAGCATGGTGCCCGCGCTGTGCGAGCTGGGGAAGCTGTAGGAGGTCACCGAGGCGAGTTGCCCGGACAGCGGTGGACGTTCGCGTCCAAACAGCAGCTTCACGGCCTCCACCATCAGCCGGCCGCTGGCGATGGTCAGCAATAGCCATAAAGCTTCGCGGCCCCGCTTCCGCCAGGCGAGCAGGCCCGCTGCCGCCAACGCCAGCGGCCCCAGCACCGCGAAGCCGCCAAGGCGGGTGAGGCCCACGATGAGGGGCGCCCAGCCGCTGCGCCTGCCCAGCCTCAGCGCCTCGAACATGGGTAGGTCGACCGAGGCATGCCGCAGCCACAGCAAAGCCCCCGCCAGCATCAGCACCATGCCCAACGGCAGCAGCATCTTCGACCAATAGTTCAACGCCATGGATCGCCGTTGCACATAACCCATGCGTTTGACAAACCGGACGCAGCCAATAGCAGTCTGCGCCTCATCTGGCTTCATGGCGGAGACTTCCCTTGGCTCGACCGGTATTGTTCACCCCCATCGATCATGGCCGGGTCAAGCTCGCCAACCGCATCGTGATCGCGCCGATGTGCCAATATTCGGCGCAGGACGGATGCATGACCGACTGGCATCTGATCCACCTCGGCCATCTTGCCCTTTCTGGCGCGGCGTTGCTGACGATCGAGGCGACCGCCGTGCTTCCCGAAGGCCGGATCAGCTGGGCCGATGTCGGGCTGTGGGACGATGCGACCGAAGCGGCTATCGCGCGGACGCTGGAGTCGGTCCGTCGTTGGTCATCGATGCCTATCGCCATCCAGCTTGCCCATGCCGGTCGCAAGGCATCCACCGAGGTGCCGTGGGCAGGCGGGGCGCAATTGCCGCCCGGCGATCTCCATGGCTGGCAGACCGTGGCGCCTTCGCCTGTCGCCTTCCACGACTATGAAAACTCCCCCGTTGCGCTGGATCGGGAGGGGCTGGCGCGGATCAGGCAGGGCTTCGCTGACGCCGCCGTGCGTGCGGCGCGGCTGGGTATCGATGTGATCCAGCTACATGGCGCGCACGGCTATCTGCTCCACCAGTTCCTGTCGCCGCTATCGAACCGTCGCGACGACGAATATGGCGGATCGCTGGAGAATCGGATGCGCTTCCCGCTGGAAGTGTTCGACGCCGTTCGCGCCGTCTTTCCGGCGGATATGGCGGTGTCGATGCGCGTGTCCGGTACCGACTGGGTGAAGGGCGGGTGGGATATCGACCAGACCATCGCCTTTGCCCAAGCACTGGAGGGGCGGGGCTGCGATGCGATCCATGTGTCGAGCGGCGGCCTGGACCCGAGCCAGCAGATACCGGTGGGGCCGGGTTACCAGGTGCCGTTGGCGCGGGCGGTGAAGCAGGCGGTGGGAATCCCCGTCATCGCGGTCGGCATGATCACCGACTTCCAGCAGGCCGAGGCGATCGTGGGAGCCGGCGACGCCGATATGATCGCGCTGGCGCGGGCAATCCTCTATGATCCCCGCTGGCCCTGGCATGCTGCGGCGGAACTGGGCGGGCAGGTCGCTGCGCCGAACCAGTATCTGCGGTCACAACCGCATCGCTTGAAGGACCTGTTCGGCAGATAGCCGAAAGGCGCCGCCGCAGGGGCAACGCCTTTCGATCGCATCAGGCAGAAGCAAGCTTCGGCAGGCTTCCGGTGCGGCGGCGTGCGCGGACCTGTCCACCCACAAAGCCGAACCCGACGATCATCATCGCCCAGGTCGACGCCTCGGGAACCGCCGCAACGCCGATCGACACCTGGCGGATGCTGTCGAAGTTCTGGGCGACTCCTCCGTCCGCAGCAGTCGCGAGGCCGCTGAACGTGATCGACGAGAACAGGGTGTTGCTGTCGGAGAAGATGGCGAACTTGTTTTCGCCGCCGGTGTTGAACGCGACGTTCTCGAACTTGATCAGCGGATCGTCATTGGCCGGGTCGAGGATGATATCGCCATACCAGGTATTATTGCCGGTACCGAGAGCAGCGATATTGAAGTTGATCGCGTTGAAGCCGAGAGCCGTCGATTGGGGGCTGATCGTCAGGCTGGAGAAGCCAGACTCGTTGGCACCATTTCCAAGGCCGCTGACGAATGCAAAACCATTTCCCTGTCCGGAAGCTTCGAGGGTCGTCGGTGCGGTGTAATTGATGGGAATGTTGCTCGGCTGCGTTGCCAGCGTCAACGTCGTGCCATTGGGCGCGCTATTGTTCTTGACCATTTCGGCGAGCGGAGGCTCCGCGCCGAAATCGAGCGTGACGCCGTTGATCGTCGTGTCGCTCGAAATGATCCCCGCCAAGGATGGCGTTGCCATCAGTCCCAATCCGATGATCGGCAACATGATTGAAAATCGACCCATTTTAACCTCCCATACAACGCGCGACTAAACACGAGGACGACGCAGATCCGAAATGATCTTACTGCTTTCGAACGCTCAATGTTCAAAAGTCGTGCAAGTACATCCTGATCACGACAGTGATATTCAGCACGACGATCAACGACGTGCTGCAGGTGGATCTTACATCTATCTGGAGTGAGAGAACACTGATCTATCCTAACGGTTCCTATCATCGACATAACGCCAAAGCAGGAGAAGCATGTTCGGCCGGTCGGTGTGGCTCGTAAAATGCCGTAGTATTCTACGGAAATTAACGCCTATATACGTCATTGGGATTGTGAGATCTCGGCGACCCGCCGCCTCCCCCGAAACGATTTGCCGTTATTTGCGCGGGATGAAGCGCTCAAATCTGTAAACGAGAGCACAGAGAGGTGGTCCGCTCTGTTGCAGCCGATCGCAGCTTGTTAGACCGCGCAACTCCACCTTCGACGGCGCGAAGGCCCTAATCTACGGTGGGATTGCAGCGACTGCTGCAGTTATCTTGCCGGGAAATCGCTGCGTTCGGCCAGCGCGCCGATTTCATGGATGTTCATGGACCTCGGCCGCAGCGTCCCAGTTGATATCCGTCATCGATCTAGCTCTTGAAAATGGGTCGCGGTCTTATGGAGTCGCTCAAACCCATTCCGCGAGCCAGTTAGCCAGGGCCTGCGCCGTCATCGAACGAGCGTCGGCGAGCGCAAAGATCCGGCCCCTGTTGATAAGCTTGCCGCTCTGCGGGTCGACGATGAGCAGCGCCGGAACGCCTTCCAGCTGGGAAATGCCGTAGCGGGCGGGGATCTGCTGATTCTTGTCCATCCGGCCGATATCGATGCTGACCAGCTCGTAATGTTGCACGATGAAGGCGTGCAGCGCGGGAATGTCCATCACCCCTGCGAGCACCCTGCAATCGAGGCACCAGTTGCCGCCAAGATCGATCAGCACGAGCTTGTGCCCTGTCTTGGCCTTGGCCACGGCCGCCTCCAGCTGCGCCTCCGCGTCGGCGTCCGCGTCATAAGGAAGTGGCAGGGGCCGGATGATCTGGCTGTCTGCGACCTGCGGGGCTTTGGCGGGTCCGCCCGCGACCAACTCCACCGCCGGCGCAAGGATCAAGCCGGGGATGAGCAGGAGGCGAAAGAGGCGAAGGATGCGCATGGCTGGCTTTCTGCTCTGATCGATATCGATGAGGTAGAGCGATGCCGCCAGGACCTCAATAGCGGTGCACCATGTTTGATCCGACCGACAAATCCGCTACACGGGCAACATATGTCAGCGATCTCGATGTTTCGCCGCGCCAGGAATCCGGCGCCCGGCCACACCCGCATGGGGATCATCGATATCGGTTCGAATTCGATCCGCCTGGTAATCTACGATGGGCCGGCGCGCATTCCCGCCGCGCTGTTCAACGAGAAGGTCATGGTGGGACTCGGCAAGGGAGTTTCGCGGGATGGTTCGCTTGACCCCGAGGCTATGGAGCGTGCGCTCAGCAGCCTGGCACGATTCCAGCGCCTGGCCGAGCAGATGGGCGTGCCGCGTCCGCGCACCGTAGCCACGGCGGCGGTGCGCGAGGCCGCCAATGGCAGGATGTTCATCGATCGCGTTCTCGATCTGGGCTTGCCGGTCGAGGTGCTGTCAGGCGACGACGAGGCGCGGATGGCGGGTCTGGGCGTCATCGCGTCCATTCCCCAAGCCAACGGCATCGTCGGGGATCTCGGCGGCGGCAGCCTCGAACTTGCCCGGGTTGTCGGCGGTGAGGTGCGGGAGACCAGTTCCTTTCCGCTTGGCGTGCTGCGGATCGGCGCAGTTCGGGAACGCGGGCCGCGCGCCCTTGCCGCGCTTGTGGCGAAAACCATCGAAAAGAGCGGCTGGACCGGCAAGGGCGCCGGGCTGCCCTTCTACATGGTCGGCGGGTCCTGGCGCTCGCTCGCGCGGCTCGACATGCACCTGGCGGAATATCCACTGCCGATCGTGCATCACTACTGGATGCCCCCCGAAAACGCACAGCATCTGGTTCGCGTCCTTGCCCATCTCGATCGCAAGCGCCTTCGTGACGTGGTGGGCTTGTCCGGCGCCCGCATCCCGACCCTCGCCCATGCCGCTTCGCTGCTCAGCCATGTCGTCCGCCGCCTTGGTTCCAGCGAGCTGATCGTTTCTGCCTACGGCCTGCGCGAGGGGCTGCTGTACGACGAACTCACCGAATATCAGCGCGCCCAGGATCCGCTGATCACCTCGACCCGCGAGGAGGGCGCCCGCCAGGGGCGCTTCCCCGAACATGGCGATCTGCTCGATCGCTGGATCGCGCCCCTGTTCGAGAAGGAGAGCCCCGGCGACGCCCGGATTCGCCACGCCACCTGCCTGCTGGCGGATGTGGGCTGGCGCGCCCACCCCGAGTTCCGCGCCGAGCGTGGCGTCGAGACGGCGCTGCATGGCAATTGGGTAGGGATCGACTCGCGCGGTCGGGGGATGATGGCGCATGCGCTGTGGACCAGCTTCGGCGGGCAGGGCTGCGCGCCGGTGATCAGCAGCATCTGCTCGCTGTCGGAGATCGTCATCGCCGAGCGCTGGGGCTTTGCGCTGCGCCTTGGCCAGCGCTTCTCGGGCGGTGTCGCCGATGCGCTGGTCGGCAGCAGGCTAATGCTGAAAGACAAGTATCTCGAGCTCCATGTCGAGCGCGAGAACATGATCCTCTACGGCGAGCCGGTCGAACGTCGTCACAAGACGCTCGCCGCATCGTTCGGCCTGGCCCCAAAGCTGGTTGTCGATTAGCGGCTTCAGCCTTCCCCGTTGTCGAGCGCGGACATCACCATCTTGCCGTTGCGCACGCTGAACGCGAGCCGGCCTTCGACCAGCGCCAGCGCATCCTTGCCGAAGATATCGTTGCGCCAGCCCTTCAGCATGGGCAGGTCGCGAACGCCGGCGGCGAGCAGTTCGA
Organism: Rhizorhabdus sp. P4_G6; assembly: GCF_056401045.1. Lineage (NCBI taxonomy): Bacteria > Pseudomonadati > Pseudomonadota > Alphaproteobacteria > Sphingomonadales > Rhizorhabdaceae > Rhizorhabdus > Rhizorhabdus sp. P4_G6. The sequence goes on from NZ_JBFUKC010000012.1 coordinate 88,785, forward strand.
GATCGTCGGCGCGCGCGATCAGGCGCGGAGCGACATCGGCGTCGCGCGAACGGACCTTGAGCAGCAGCTTGAGCAGGTCGGCGATCAGCGCGCCCTCCTTGCCGAGGCCGGGCTTGCGGTCCTCGCGCGGCGGCATCTCGCCCTCGCTCATCGGCTGAGCGTCGGCAATCGCGTGCATCAACCGCGCGCCGATATCATTCTGTGCCCAGTTCGGCGAGAGCCCGCGGACCTTCGCGAGATCGGCCTGCTCGCGCGGCGGGTGCGATGCGATGTCCGCGATCGTCTCGTCCTTGGCGATGCGTCCGCGCGGCAGATTCTTCGAGCGAGCCTCGCGCTCGCGCCAGGCGGCAATCGCCTTTAGCCGGCCGAGCACCTCGGGCTTGCGGCTGGGAAGGCGGATGCGGGTCCATGCCAGTTCAGGAAGGTTCGCATAGCTGGCGGGATCGCCCAGCCTTTCCATCTCATTGTCGAGCCAGCCGCCGCGGCCGGTCTTGCGCAGCTTTTCGAGCATGCGCGGGAAGAGTTCGGCCAGGTGGGTGACGTCGCCGATCGCATAATCGATCTGGCGCTTGTCGAGCGGCCGGCGGCCCCAGTCGGTGAAACGCGCACCCTTGTCCAGCTTGATGCCGAGCATCGTCTCGACCAGGTTCGAGTAGCCGATCTGCTCGCCCAACCCCATCGCCATCGCCGCGACCTGGGTATCGAACAGGGGATAAGGGGTCTTGCCGGTGAGATTGTGGACGATCTCGAGATCCTGGCCGCCGGCATGGAAGACTTTCAGCACCTCGTCATTCTCGACCATCAGGTCGAGCAACGGCTTGAGGTCGATGTCCTTGGCCTTGGGATCGATCGCGGCGGCCTCCTCGGTATTCGCGATCTGGATCAGGCACAGATCCGGCCAGTAGGTGCTTTCGCGCATGAACTCGGTGTCGACGGTGACGAAGGCCGAGCCGGACAGGCGGGTACAGAGATTGGCGAGTGTCGCGCTGTCTGTAATCAGGGGGTGAATATGCATCGGACGTGCATAGCTGGGTTACAACGCTTGACAAGCACTGCGCGCCCGCGCGAAGCGCACCGCTCGCAAATTCACCTGAAAGTCGATTATCCATGCATGCCTATCGCACCCATCATTGCGGCCAGCTCCGCGCGCAGGACGTCGGATCGCAGGTCCGCCTGTCGGGCTGGGTGCATCGCAAGCGCGACCATGGCAACCTGCTGTTCGTCGACCTGCGCGATCACCACGGACTGACCCAGATCGTCACCGACATCGAGTCCGACGCCTTCAAACAGCTCGAGCGGCTGCGGGTTGAGTCGGTGGTGACGATCACCGGCGACGTGGTGGCGCGTTCGGCCGATGCGGCTAACCCCAATCTGTCGACCGGCGATATCGAGGTGCGCGCACGCGACGTGTCGGTCCAGTCCGCCGCGCAGGAACTGCCGATGCCGGTGGCGGGCGAGGCCGATTATCCCGAAGATATCCGGCTGCGCTATCGCTTCCTGGATCTCCGCCGCGACCGCATTCACGCCAATATCGTGCTGCGCTCGAACGTCATCGCGTCGATCCGCCAGCGGATGATCGGGCAGGGCTTCACCGAATATCAGACGCCGATCCTGACCGCGTCGAGCCCCGAAGGCGCGCGCGACTATCTGGTGCCGAGCCGTGTGCATCCGGGTAAATTCTACGCGCTTCCGCAGGCGCCGCAGATGTTCAAGCAGCTGCTGATGGTCGCTGGCTTCGACCGCTATTTTCAGATCGCACCCTGCTTTCGCGATGAGGATGCCCGCGCCGACCGTTCACCCGGCGAATTCTACCAGCTCGACTTCGAGATGAGCTTCGTCACGCAGGAAGACGTGTTCGCGGCGATCGAGCCGGTGCTGCACGGCGTGTTCGAGGAATTTTCCCGTGGCCGCGCGGTTACCCCCGCGCCGTTCCCGCGGATCGCCTATCGCGATGCGATGCTGCGGTATGGCTCCGACAAGCCGGACCTGCGCAATCCGCTGGAAATCACCGACGTCACCGAGCATTTCGTGGGCTCCGGCTTCGGGCTGTTCGCCCGCATCGTCGAGGGCGGCGGCGTGGTTCGCGCGATCCCCGCCCCTGGGGCCGGCGCGAAGAGCCGCAAATTCTTCGACGACATGAATGATTGGGCGCGGTCGCAGGGCCATGCCGGCCTGGGCTACATCAACATCAAGTCCGGCGAGCCGGGCGGCCCGATCGCCAAGAACCATGGCGAGGAGGCGACCGCCAAGTTGATCGCGGCGCTCGGCCTGGGGCCGGACGACGGCGTGTTCTTCGCTGCCGGCAAGGAGTTGGCGACCGCCAAGCTCGCCGGCGCGGCGCGCACCCGGGTGGGCGAGGAGCTCGGCCTGATCGAGCAGGGGGTGTTCAAATTCTGCTGGGTCGTCGATTTCCCGATGTACGAATATGATGAAGAGGCCAAGAAGGTCGACTTCAGCCACAATCCCTTCTCCATGCCGCAGGGGGAGATGGAAGCGCTGGAGACGATGGATCCGCTCGACATCCTCGCTTATCAATATGACATCGTCTGCAACGGCGTCGAACTGTCTTCGGGCGCGATCCGGAACCACAAGCTCGACGTGATGTACAAGGCGTTCGAGATCGCCGGCTACACCCAGCAGCAGGTCGACGAGAATTTCTCGGGCATGATCAATGCGTTCAAATATGGTGCCCCGCCGCACGGCGGTTCGGCGCCGGGCATCGATCGCATCGTGATGCTGCTCGCCGATGAACCGAATATTCGCGAAGTCGTGCTATTTCCGATGAACCAGAAGGCCGAGGACCTGATGATGGGGGCGCCGTCGCCGGTCAGCCTGAAGCAACTCCGCGAACTGAACATCCGGATCGTGGAGCAGCAGAAGGGCTGACAGATCTCCACATTCCGGCAGGAGGAGCCCCCTGCGAAATGTCCCATAGTAGGACGCCCGCGAAACTATTAAGCATCTCCCGCGCTTAATGTGCCGTTGCCGTGCGATTATGCAGCAATGGTTCGAGGCAGGGAGTATCACCGCGTTGGCCATCGATCTGGCGGACTATGAGCGGGGCGAGGCGTTCGCAGGCGACTACGACACTGCGCTGGCCCAGGTGCAGAAGCGGTTGTCGCGCCTTCAGGTGGCGCACATGGTCTGCAACATCCGCAGCATGATCGTGTTCGAAGGATGGGACGCGGCCGGCAAGGGCGGCGCGATCCAGCGCCTGACGATGGGCTGGGATCCGCGCCACTTCCATGTCTGGCCGATCAGCGCGCCGACCGAGGAGGAGCGCAGCCGCCATTTCCTGTGGCGGTTCTGGCAGAAGATACCAGGCAAGGGCCACATCGCGATCTTCGACCGCAGCTGGTATGGCCGTGTGCTGGTCGAGCGGGTCGAGCATTATGCGGCCGAGCGCCAATGGCGGCGCGCCTATGACGAGATCAATGAATTCGAGGCGCAACAGCAGACCGACGGCGTCACCATCATCAAGCTGTTCCTCCACGTCACCCAGGAAGAGCAGGACAAGCGGCTCGCCGACAGGCTCGAACATCCGTGGAAGCGCTGGAAGGTCACGCCCGACGATTTCCGCAACCGCGCGCGCAGAGCCGACTATCTCGACGCCATCCACGACATGTTCCGAGAAACAGACACGCGCTGGGCCCCCTGGGCTATCATCGATGCCAACAACAAGAAGGCGGCGCGGATCGCTGCGCTGAGCCACATCGCCGACATGCTGGAGCAGGTCGTGCCGGTTGACCCTCCCGAACTCGATCCACACTTCGAGCGCTATGCCAAAGCGCAGCTCGATCGCCCCAAAAAAGCATGAATTTGGCGCCAAAAGCGCTCGTCTCGGCTCTTGCGGATATTGCATCATTGTTGCAGCATCGTCGCCGCGGCCGCAACGCCGGCCGCGGCGACTGGCAACGCCGGTCGTGCCGCGGGTAGCCAAATAAGTGATTAGGGGATGAAGCATGAATAAACAGGAGCTTATCGGCACTGTGGCCGAAACGACCGGCATGACCAAGAATGACGCGGCGAAGGCGGTGGAGGCGGTGTTCGATTCCATTACGTCTCAGCTCAAAAGTGGTGATGAAGTGCGTCTGGTCGGCTTCGGCACCTTCTCGGTGAGCAAACGCAAGGCGTCGACGGGCCGTAATCCGCGCACCGGCGAACCGATGAAGATCGACGCGTCGAGCCAGCCTAAGTTCAAGCCCGGCAAGGGCCTGAAGGACGCCGTCAACTGATCGATCAGAAGACGCCCCGCTGCACGGCGAGGCGATTGGGAGGCCGCTGCACCGCGAGGCGCGCGGCCTTCTTTTTGGCTGGACAGCAGGAAAATCCCGCCCTATCCGCTCAGCCCGCACGCGAGTTCGCTCCCGTCGCCGTCAGAGTGGGCGCATAGCTCAGTGGTAGAGCACTGTGTTCACACCGCAGGGGTCGCAGGTTCAAACCCTGCTGCGCCCACCACTCTGAAATCCTTGCGATTGACGGCCGAAGCAGCCGTCATCCTGCGCTTCGGCCGATCGAGGGCCCTCATGCGTAACGGGGCGGCATCTCTCGCCGACAGCCTTACGCGGTCTGTCCGATGCCTGTGCTTTCGGCCTGCAGTCGAGAGGCGGTCATGACCTGGTCACGGCCTTGAGCCTTCGCAACCAGGAGGGCGGCATCGGCGGAGGCAATGAGATTCGCGAAGGATATGCTGCCTGTTCCGGTTGCAGCAATGCCGATCGACACCGTTACATGGCCGAGCAGACTTCCTCGGAATGCCAGCGCCGTTGCGCGTATCTGCTTCCGCAGCGTTTCTGCCCAGGTGGCACTTGCCTCCTCGTCCGCGTCCGGAAGCAAGATGGTGAACTCCTCGCCGCCGAATCTAAAAGCTTCTCCCGCATTGCCGACGGCTGCCATCATCATGCCTGCCACATGCTGCATGACCATATCGCCAGCGTCATGGCCGAACTCATCATTGAATCGTTTAAAATGATCGATGTCGATCATCAGGCAGCTGCACGGACCTGCATCTGCCGCACGTGCGCGCCGGTTAAGTGCTCATCGAGGCAGCGGCGATTGAGCAGCCCTGTCAGCGGATCGCGGGCGGCCAGGTTGGTGAGGCGTTCGCGAAGTCGCAGATTAGCCAGGGCCAAACCGATATTCTCGGCCATCAGCTCGAGATAGAGGCGCGCGCTGTCGACGGTTGCGTCAGTGTCGGCAGGTGCTTCGAAATAGAGAAGACCGATGGCATCGCCTTGAGCAGCCAGCGGTACGCATAGCGACGATCGTTCGAAAGGCCCGACGTGCGGGCACGCAATATCGTCGCGTCCACTGACATGCGGCCGGCCCCGGCGGAGCCCCCAACAGGCACTGGTCGAAAGCGAGGCGGTTTGGTTGACTGGATCGAGCCAGCTTCCGGCGAGCACCAGCGTCTGTCGGTTCTGGTCCAGAACATAAAGATGACCAGCCAAGGCCGGGAAGGTTTGCGGTGCAAAGCGGGAGACCACTTCGGCCAGTTCGTCCTGGCTGTTCGTCGCCTGCAGCCGGTGCATCATCTGCAGGATCGCGTCTTTGACCCTCTGCTCGGCTGCCCGTTCCGCTTCGAGCCGCTCGCGCTCCAGCCCATTGTCACGGAAAATCTCTATCGCCTGTGACATTTCGCTGATCTCGTCCCGGCGACGATCCGGAGGAACTTCGACGCTATAATCCTGCTTGGCGAGGCGCATGACGATGCTGGTAAGGTGCGATAGCGGCACGGACACCCTGCGGCGCAACACGAAATAGAGAACAGCCAGGAAAAGCGCCGCCGTCAGCCCCAGCATCGTCCGGGCGACATCAGCATAGCGATCACTTCTGATCTTCGCTGCCTGAACCTCGGCGCCTGTCCGAACATTCACCAGCGATCGGAAGCGAACGATCGGTTCCAGCACCTGGTTCTGAGCACGTTCATGATCTGGGCCGAACAGCATCTGTCGCGCTGGGGAACTCTCGCCTCGTTCAGCTCGCGACAGCGCTGCGCGCTCGATCGAATCTAGCTCGCCGATATTTTGTTCTGCCTGGTCGAGCGCAAGTAGCTCCGGCGGGGTGAGTTCGCGCTGCCGTAGCCTGGCCAAGGTCTGTTCGCGGGCTTTGATCTGCTGCTCTTCGTGTCGGAAGGCGCGAAGATGGCGTACATTGCCGCGCATAGCGTAGAGCCGGGCTTCATCAGACCGCTTTTCCGCCGCGATTGCGAGGTCGTCGCCTAGGTCGTCAAGCTCAGCCCGCTGCTGTACAGCGAGGCGTTCTTCCAGGATCGCGTTCGCCGAGCTGATGAAGGCAATTGCCGACACGCTGGTCAACAGCAATGTCGCGCCATAGGCAAAATTGGTGATCGTACTGATGCGCATGTCGTCGGTTTATCCCAATGCGGGGCAATGCTCCGCTAAGGATAATCCCAGGAATGATGCTAGCGGAGTTGCAAAAGCCGGATGAGCGTAGGACAGCCAGAGATCGTTAAGGAGTCATCGCAATGACCGGACCAGCAGGACTGATTCTGTCGCTTCTGATGCTGGCAGGCATATTGCTCGCTGCTGGTGGGATCTGGCTGCTCGCCAAGCGCGGCGACCGGCGGCGGGCGCTGCTGATGCTCGCAGCCGCGACGGTGATGTTTGGCAATGTCGCGATCTGGACGCTGCCGCTTGGGTAGGCCGAGTCCTCCTCATCGCGCGATGAGGAGGACTATGGAATGAAGCGGGTCTCAGCGGTCGCCTGACAGCCGCATGTCGAGATAATCGTCAACCGACTTCATCAGCTGGGGCATCTCGTCGGCGAAGAAATGGTTCGCGCCGGGGATCGTGTCATGATGGATCGTGATGTGGCGCTGCGTCCGAAGTTTGTCGACCAGCTTCTGCACCGCACCCGGGGTAACGACTTCGTCGGCATCGCCCTGGATGATGATGCCCGATGAGGGGCATGGCGCAAGGAACGTGAAGTCGTACATATTCGCCGGCGGCGCGATCGAGATGAACCCCTTGATCTCCGGCCGCCGCATCAGCAGCTGCATGCCAATCCAGGCGCCGAAGCTGAAGCCGGCGATCCAGGTGGTCTGCGCCTCGGGGTGGATCGATTGCACCCAATCGAGCGCCGACGCCGCATCGGAAAGCTCGCCTATGCCATTGTCGAACACGCCTTGGCTCTTGCCGACACCGCGGAAATTGAACCGCAGGGTTGCGAAGCCCCGGCGGACGAACGTCTGGTAGAGCGCCTGGACGATCCGGTTGTTCATCGTGCCGCCGCCCTGCGGATGCGGATGAAGGATCATCGCCACAGGCGCGCGCGGGCGCGGTCCGGGATTGAAACGGCCTTCGAGGCGGCCTTCGGGACCGGGGAAAATAACTTCGGGCATCGATATCCTTCAGGACAGGCTTGGGCGGACCGCGCGGATGGTGCGCGTTCGATCGAACGCCTATATAAGGAGGGGCGCACCGCGCGCAATCAAATGGAGCACAGTGCCTTGGCAACGCCCCGCCTCTACCTCGATCATGCTGCGACCACGCCGCTCCTGCCGGCCGCGCGGTTGGCGATGGCGGATGGGCTGGAGCGCTGGGCGAACCCTTCGTCGCCGCATGCCGAGGGCCGGGCGGCGCGGGCGGCGCTGGAGGATGCCCGGGCGCGGATCGGTCGTGCGCTCGATTTCGAGGGTGCCATAATCTTTACCAGCGGCGCGACCGAGGCGATCGAGATCGTCCTGCGCCGAGCCAAGGCCGGTGCGCGAATAATCTCTGCGGTCGAGCATGATGCCGTGCGGAGGGGCGCCGGCGAGACCCCGCGGATGCCGGCCTCCGGGACCGGGATCATCGATCCCGCCACGCCGCTTCCCGACAGGTCGCTGGTCGCAGTCCAGGCGGTCAACAATGAGACAGGGGTCATCCAGCCGCTTCGCGAGCATGTCGCGGCGGCTCGGGCGGCCGGCGGTTTGTTGCTGGCGGATTGTGCGCAGAGCGCTGGCAAGATGCCGTTGCCCGACGCCGATTTCATCGCGGTGTCGGCGCACAAGCTCGGTGGTCCGCCAGGCATCGGTGCGCTGCTGGTGCGTGACCTTGCGATGCTGGCAGCCTGCGGTGGCCAGGAGCAGGGCTATCGCGGCGGGACGGAAAATCTCCCGGCCATATTGGGTTTCGCGGCCGCGCTGGAGGCGCGTACCGACTGGCTCGATCGTGCGCGCATCCTGCGCGCCCGGCTCGATGCGGCGATCCGCGAGGCGGGTGGCATCGTCGTAGCCGACGGCGCCGAGCGGCTGCCGACTATCGCCAGCTACCGCATGCCGGGTGTCGCCGCGACGGCCCAGCTGATTCGCTTCGATCTTGCCGGCATCGCGGTATCGGCAGGCAGCGCCTGTTCGTCCGGAAGCCTCAAGCCGAGCCACGTCCTAGCCGCCATGGGTTGGGACGAAGCGGCGGCACGCGAAGTGGTGCGGATCAGCTTCGGATCGGATACCATCGAGTCCGATATCGACCGGGTGATCGCCGAATGGAAGGCGATCGAAACTTCGGCACATAGGAGAGCGGCATGATCTATCTCGATTATCAAGCGACGACTCCGCTGGCACCGGAGGTGCGACAGTCGATGCTGCCGTTTCTCGATGACAAGTTCGGCAACCCGCATTCCCCGCACCGCATGGGGCGCGAAGCTGCGGCATCCGTTGAGGTGGCGCGCGAGCAGATCGAGGCGCTTTGCCCGGCTGGCGGGACCATCGGCTTCACCGGCAGCGCGACCGAGGCCCTCAACTGGGCGATCAAGGGCAGCAGCGGGCCGATCGTGACGATCGCCACCGAACATGCCGCGGTGCTGGACAGCGTCCGCGCCGAGGCGCGGCGGGGGCGCGAGATTCGCATCCTGCCGGTCGGGCCGGACGGTGTCGTCGACCTGGACGATGTGCGCGCGGCGATACATCCGGGTACTGGTCTGGTCGCGGCGATGCTCGTCAACAACGAGATCGGCGTGATCCAGCCTGTTGCGGAAATCGCCGATCTGGCGCGGGAAGCGGGGGCGCTGTTCCTGTGCGACGCCGTGCAGGGCTATGGCCGCGTCGACATCCCCGACAATTGCGACATGGTCGCCATCGCCGCTCACAAGATCCACGGACCCAAGGGGATCGGCGCGTTGTGGGTCCGCGACGGCGTTCGCATCGAGCCGCTGCTGCATGGCGGCGGCCAGGAGGCGGTCGGCCGTTCGGGGACGCTGGCGCCGATGCTCTGCGCAGGGTTCGGCGCAGCCGCGGCGCTGATGCAGGATCGCCAGGAGGAGGATGCCGCGCACCTCGACCGGCTGTGGCGGATCGCGACCAGCCGGCTCGGACCCGAGTGGACGATAAACGGCTCCTTCGCGCATCGATATCACGGGAATCTCAACCTGCGCAGCGACGGCGTCGATGCGGCGCGGCTGATCTCCAACGTCCGCGAGCTCGCTTTTTCGGCGGGCTCCGCCTGCGCAAGCGGGTCCGGCCGTCCCAGCCATGTCCTCAAGGCAATCGGCCTTTCCGATGCGGAGGCGCGATCGAGCATCCGGCTCGGCTTCGGCCGTTATACGACCGAGCAGGAGATCGAGCGGGCGACCACATTATTGGTCGACGCCACCGAAAGGCAGCTTATGTGGGCGGTATGACCAGGGTCACGTTCATATCCGCCGACGGCGAGGGCCGCAGCGAAGTCGACGGCGCGCCCGGCACGCGGCTGCTCGAGGTCGCGCAGGCGGACGGCCAGCCGCTCGAAGGCACATGTGAAGGCCAGATGGCCTGCTCGACCTGCCATGTCATCATCGATGCCGCTGATTTTGCCAAGCTGCCGCGCGCGTCGGACATGGAGGAGGATCTGCTCGATCTGGCCAGCCACGTCACCCGAACGTCGCGGCTCGCCTGCCAGATCCACCTGGAAGAGGGGCTCGACCGGCTGACGGTCCGCATGCCTGGCGCGGCGCGGAACATGCAGGGGCGCTGAGGCAGGCGAGCGGCTTGCATCGGCGGCGCGCTTCCCCCATATGCGCCGCGGGAGTCGGGCGGACGATGCCGTCGCCAACCCGGTCAGGTCCGGAAGGAAGCAGCCGCAACGATTTCGTATCGGGTCGTTCCGGCTCCCACCCAGAACCAATGTAAAATTGAAACGACAACCTCAGGGTGACTGGGTAAGCTCTCGCCATGTCCGAATCTCCGCAACCCTATCGCGTTCTCGCGCGCAAATATCGGCCGCAGAATTTCGGTGAGCTGATCGGCCAGGATGCCATGGTGACGACGCTCGGGAACGCGATCCGCCGCGAGCGGCTGGCGCATGCGTTCCTGCTCACCGGCGTGCGCGGTGTCGGCAAGACCTCGACGGCCCGGCTCATCGCCAAGGCGCTAAACTGCATTGGCGCGGATGGGCAGGGTGGGCCGACCATCGACCCCTGCGGCGTCTGCGAGCCATGCATCGCGATCGCCGAGGGACGGCATATCGACGTCGTTGAGATGGATGCGGCCAGCCACACCGGCATCGACGACGTGCGCGAGATCATCGAGGCGGTGCGCTATGCCTCGGTTTCGGCGCGCTACAAGATCTACATCATCGACGAAGTCCATATGCTGTCGAAGCCGGCCTTCAACGGGTTGCTCAAGACGCTCGAGGAACCGCCCGCCCATGTGAAGTTCCTGTTCGCCACGACCGAGGTGAACAAGGTGCCGATCACGGTATTGTCGCGCTGCCAGCGCTTCGACCTTCGGCGAATCTCCGCGGACAAGCTCGCTGCGCACTTCGCGACGGTTGTCGAGGCGGAAGGCGTCGAGGCCGAAGCCGAGGCGCTCGCGCTCATCGCCCGCGCCGCCGAAGGCTCGGCGCGCGACGGCCTGTCGATCCTCGACCAGGCGATTGCGCATGGCTCCGGCAAGGTGGAGGCGGCGCAGGTGCGCGACATGCTTGGCCTGTCCGACAGGGGCGCGATCCGGCGGCTGTTCGGCGAGATGCTCAAGGGCGATGCAGCGGCGGTGCTCGCAGGGATTCGCAGCCAGCACGAACTGGGGGTCGAGCCGGCGGCAATGCTGCACGGCCTGCTCGAGACCTGCCACGGCGTCACTCGCGCCAAGGTCGCCGGCACCGATGATCCGGCCCTTTCGGTCGAGGAGCGCGAAGCCTATGCGGAATGGGCCGGCAAGCTCGGCTTTGCGACCTTGCACCGGCTCTGGCAGTTGCTGCTCAAGGGCCATGGCGAGGTGCAGACGGCAACCATGCCGATCGAGGCGGCGGAAATGGCGCTGCTACGCGTCGTCCACGCCAGCCAGCTTCCCGATCCGGGTGAACTCGCGCGAAAGCTCGCCGCCGGCGAGCTGACCATGGGCACCGCCCCTGCGCCACCGGTCGTGCCCGCGCCACAGGCCGCACCCGTTCAGGCGGCGCTGCCGCCGATCATGTTGCCGGCTACGCCCGAGGAATTGCACGCGCTGCTCGAACCCAAGGCTGCGCTGCTCGCGCTTCAGTTCCACGATCATGCCCGGGTGGCCAAGCTTGCCGGCACGGAATTGCTGATCGCTGAAACCGAAAAGCTGAAGCCGGAGTTCTTCACCAATCTGGTCGCCGCGCTGAAGGATCTGACTGGCGAGCGCTGGACGGTCGGCACGGTTCGTGCGGGCGGTGCGCCTTCGATGCGCGACCGGGAACTTGCAGAGGAGGATGCCGCGAGGGCAGCCATTCTTGATTCCGCGCTCGTGAGGGCTGCTCGCGAGGCCTTCCCCGATGCCGAACTGATCGGCTACAGCGCGCGCCAACCACGGAGTCTCGCATCATGAAAAGTCTCGAGGAAATGATCGCCGCCGCTCAGAACGCGGCCCAGACGATCCAGGCGCAGATGGAGGAGGCCCAGGCCGGCCTCGACAAGCTCGAAGTGGAGGGCGCGGCCGGCGGCGGGCTGGTCAAGATCCGCGCGACTGCCAAGGGCCGGATCCTCGGCGTATCGATTGATGATTCGCTGATGGTCGCGTCCGAAAAGCAGATGCTCGAAGACCTGATCGCCGCCGCCCTCAACGACTGCCGCGGCAAAGCCGACGCGGCATCCAATGCAGAGATGCAGAAGATGACCCAAGGCCTGCCGCTGCCGGCCGGATTCAAGCTGCCGTTCAGCTGAGGCCGGCGGCGTCTACGAGGCGGGCTCGGATCAGGGGCGGAAGCTCACCTCAGGCAGCTGTCGAGTCCGTAGCGCCGCACCTGGCCTAGTCTGCGTTGGATCATATTGCCGTAGCGGCGGGTGAAACCGCTCGGCGCAACCGCCTCGCGCTTCTTTGGAAGCGGCAGCACCGCCGCAATGCGCGCGGCTTCCGCACGGCTGAGCCGCGATGCATCATGATGGAAATAGCGCATCGCTCCCGCATTGGCGCCATAGGTGCCGAGGCCGGTTTCCGCGACGTTGAGATAGACTTCCATGATCCGCTGCTTCGGCCATAGCGTCTCGATCAACAGGGTGAACCAGGCCTCGAGGGCTTTGCGCAGATAGCCGCCATTCTGCCACAGAAAGGCATTTTTTGCGGTCTGCTGGCTGATCGTGGAGCCGCCCCTGATCCGCCGCTCGCCTTGCAGATTGCTTTTGAGAGCGTTCTGCATCGCCTTGAAATCGAAACCGTGATGGCTGCAAAAATTGCCGTCCTCGGCGGCGATTGCGGCGCGCGCCATGTCGGGCGCTATCTCATCCAGCGGCATCCAGTCCTTGGCGATGCCGCGTCCGTCGATCGCATTCGACAGCATCGTGACGGTGACTGGCGGCGGCACGAAGCGATAGAGTCCGACCCAGATGATCGAACCGATGACGAAGATGAGAAGGGCGCGGAGCAGCCAGCGTGTGGCGCGGCGGGCGAAGGTCTGTCGTGTCATGGCGCCAGCAGATATCAGCGGTCGGCGCGGACGATAAGTCCCGTGCTGGTGCGGATCACGCTCAATCGCATGGCTTCGAGGCCGTTGAGCCCGGCCGACTGCAGCGCGAGGCCGGGCTTGACGGTCTTGTGCGGCACCTGCTCGATCCACAGCAGCGTTGGGCATGCATTCGGTACAGCCGTTGACGGCGTGCCGGGGGATAGCAGGATTGGCGTAAAGCCATGCGCGCTGCCGAGGCGCTTATAGCCCAGCGCGAACACCGGCTCCTCGCGCTGGGCGGCGCGCGAATGACTGCCATCGTCGAGGCGCCAGCCCGATGCGGCATAGACCTTCGCCGCTGGGCAGCTGTCGACGATCCGGGCGATTTTCTTCGCTCCGGCCTGCCAGCCGCCATCGATGCCTATGAGCGCCAGGCCGACGAGGCTCGACAGTACCGCCACCGCTGCCAATACCGTCATCCACAAGCGCCGATCGGCGATCCTCGCTCCCGCCGATGCCATCAGGGCAGCTGTGAGAACGGCGATGTCGGCGGTGTTGCTGGCGGTGATGAGCCGACGCTGGGCGTCGATCTGGCTGATCGCGACAAGGGCCGCGGCCAGCGCCGCGCCGGTCAGGATGGCGAAGGCGGAGTCTTCCTTGGTCCAGCCCAGCCGTCCCAGCCAGGCGCCGGCGATCGCGATGGGATTATGGAGGATCGTCCCCGCGATCAGTGCAGCCAGGATCGCGCTTGAGGATCCTTCGCCCATCTCGATCCAGTTCTGGTAGAGATCGAAGCTCTCCTTCCAGGCGGGCGCCTGCCAGGAAATCATATAGACGACGGCAGCGATCGACAGGATGAGGGCGAGCAGCAGCATACGCGCCCAGCGCCGCAGGCCGCGCGCGATCGCGGCAAGCATGGTCGCCATCGCCAGCACGCCGCCGAACAGGGCGCCGCCATAATCGAGGGTGATTGCGGCGATCGTGGCGACGATGCCGAGCACTGCAAGCGGGCCATCGCGCCGGCTGGTATAATCCTGCTGGACGAAAAGGATATGCCGGGTCAGCACGATCTGCACCGCAAAGGCGGCAAGTTGCCAGAAATCGCCGCGGTAGATGCCGAAGGCCCTGATCGTGGCGGGTGCCGAGAGCATCAACAGCAGGAAGAGCGCGTAGAACGGCGCCTGACCGGGCAGGCGTTTCGCGAAGAGGCGGGCGGCGTAGCCGAGCAACAGCAGCACCGGCAGATTCGAGGCGAGCCGGGCAATGGGGACCGAGCTGAAACCGACGGTCGACAACAGGGTGGCCCAGCCATCGAACAGCGGCGGCCTTATGTCCTGAATCCAGCGTTGCTCGATAAGACGGGTCGGGCCGATGGTGGGATCGGACAGGTAGAGCGTCCAATAGTCGTCGAGAGACGGGCCGGTCAGCAATGCCGAGGAAACGAGCGCAAGCATGACGATCGCGAGCGCGATCGTCGCAATATTCCTGATCGCCCGCGTCCCCCGGCGCGCTTGCCCATCCCCCATCATGTCGCGCATCGTAACAGCGCGATCCACCGCTGTCAGTGGTGCTCGTCACAGGATAGGGAATTGCCATGTTCGCACGCATCTTTGCCGGGTCGATCCTGCTTTGGCTGTCGGTCCCGGCCGCGGCCGAGCTGCGCGACTATTGTCCCGACCGGCCTGGGCTCGGTACGCCCGCCTGTACGGTCGACCGCGGGCATGCCTCGATCGAGGTCGGCTTGGCGGACTGGACGCTCCAGCGCGATGATGCGCAGAGAAGCGATCGGCTGATATTCGGCGATGTGCTGCTCCGCTACGGCGTGGACGACAGGACGGAGGTCCAGCTGGGCTGGACCAGTTTCGGGCACGAAGTGGACCGGGATCGGCTGACCGGCCTGCGTGCCCGGCGCAGCGGCATTGGCGATGCAAGCATCGCCCTGCGCCGGAACCTGCACAATCCGGACGGCTCCGGCTTTTCGGCGGCGTTGATGCCTTTTGCGTCCCTTCCGACCGGGCGCCAGCCGATTGGTGCGGGGGACTGGGCAGCGGGCCTGCGGGTTCCGATCTCCTATGAATTGGACGACAGGTTCAGCCTGTCCCTGACTCCCGAGGTCGATGCGGCTGCCGACGAAGACGGCGATGGCCGCCATCTCGCTTATGGGGCGGTGGCCGGCATCGCGGCGAAGCTCTCTGAGAACATCGCGGCAACCGTCGAATATGAAGCCACGCGAGATCGTGATCCCGGCGGTCATGCGACCGAGCAGCTTGCCGGTGTATCGCTAGGATGGCTTCCGCGCGGGGATATGCAGCTCGACATCGGTGCCAATGCCGGGCTGCGGCATGCCGCGGACGTCGAGCTATATTTCGGCGTGTCGCGGCGATTCTGAGCCTGGCTCGGAGGCGGGTTGTTCTTCCCCTGCGCTGCCGATCGACTCGTCGATCAGCCCGGCGCGCATCATCAGCCAGAAGAGGGCAATGCCGGGCAGCGCCGCGACCGTGGTGATCAGGTAGAAGTTCACATAGCCTATCGACTCCAGCATCACGCCGGCGGTGGTGCCGGTAAGGATCCGCCCGACGACACTCGCCGCGGCGGAGATCAGCGCATATTGCGCCGCGGTGAAGCGCAGGTCGCACAGCGCCGAGAAATAGGCGACGATGCAGACTCCGCCGATCCCGCTCGCGATATTCTCGAAGCCGATTGCGCCCGCCATCGCCCAGTTGCTGTGCCCTACAGCCGCCAGCGCCGCGAAGCTGAGGTTCGAGACTGCCATCAGCCACAGGCTGACCAGCACCGACCGCTTCATGCCGAGGCGAGAATAGAAGATGCCACCAATGAAGATGCCGATCAGATAAGCCCAGAAACCGAAGCCCACATCGTAGATGGCGATCTCGTCATTGGTATAGCCGAGGCTGTCGAACAGCAGCCGGAAGGTGAGGTTCGCGAGCGTGTCACCGATCTTGTGGAGCAGGATGAACAGCAGCACGAGGGCGGCACCGCGCCGCCGGAAAAATTCGAGCAGCGGCCCGACGATCGAGGCCAGGACCTCGCTGCGCGTCCGCCGCATGGCCGGCTCGCGATGGCGTTCGGGCTCGCCCATGACCAGCGCCGCAATCATCGCCGGCAGCGCGAAGGCGGCGCAGGCCATATAGGCAATGTTCCAGCCGGCGCGGCCGGCCAGCACCAGGGCCAGCGCGCCCGCCGCGGTCGAACCGATCCGCCAGCCATATTGCGACATGCCCGCGCCCACGCCGAGCTGGCGCGCTTCGAGCAGTTCGATCCGATAGGCGTCGATGATGATGTCGAACGTCGCACCCGCTGCGCCTACCAGGATCGCGGCGATCACAGTCTGCGACAGGCTGGCCCTGGGGTCGACCAGCCCGAGATTCCACACCGCGGCGATCACCAGCGCGCCGATCACCAGCATCCACGAGACGCGCTGCCCCAGCCGGCCGACGACAGGAAGCCGCACGCCATCGACGATCCAGGCCCAGAGGAATTTGAGGTTGTAGACGAGGAAGGCGAGGGTGAAGGCGGTCACCACCTTCTTGTCGATCCCATCCTGCGCGAGCCGCGTCGTCAGCGTCGCGCCGATCATCGCATAGGGGAAGCCCGAGCTGATGCCGAGGAACAGCGCCGCGAGCGGTGCCGGCTCGGTATAGGGCCTAATGGCCGCGATGATGCTCTTTTCCCCAACGGCACCGCCGTCATTCGCTGCTGCACTGTTCATGGGTCGAGCATAGCGTGGCGTTCCCAGGAGAAAAGAGGTGGCGTCTTATCGCCGGATGCACGCGCCACGTAAGCGGTGCAGAGCTCGGTCCGGATGTCCGGCTGCAAAAAAGGGCCAGTGCCCGCGCAGACCTGTTGCTGGCTCTTCAAGACGAAGCTCGGCGTCATCCGCTTTACGATCTTGCTGATCGGAATTTCGCAATCGCAGTCATCCGGACTGCAGAAGTCTTTCGGGTCGAGAATGACGGGATCAAGGTGATCCCGGGTTGCTACAAAGATGGCATCATGGGTCTTCCAACAGTTCCTGCTTCCAAAATAAAGGCCTGGGGTGATTTTCTCTAATTGGACCGGCGTAGGGAAATCTCGCCCGTGTAGGTCCATCAGGACGCTTTCATTGGTGTCATTCGGTGCGATCACCGGCATATCATCGCAGCCAGTCAGCAAGAACGGCAGTAGCAGGAGCGCGCGCAGCTTTCTCACTTATGGCTGGCCTTTTCGCGACGTTTCCATTCGCTGAAATCATCGGCCTCCTGTTCATAGGGATTTCGCTCACCTGTCAGACGCTGTCGAACGAGATAGCGAATATAATCTGCAACGAAGGTCGGGTGATAATATTGATAACTATGGCCATTTTCATGCTCGGCCGTGGTCGCGGAAGTATCCTTCTCGTCGTAGCGTTTGTTGAGATCGCCCGCCTGACTTCCCGGCCCATGGAGCACAGCATTGCCAAGCGAAATGCGCGGTTCTTCTCGCCGAGATAGCCGCTTTCAAATTGAATGCAGTTGTCCTGTACCGAAACGCCAGCGCGCTTGTCGCCCATTGCGTTCGCCAGCAAGACATTGCCGCCTCCAACCAGACTGCCGGCTACCGTAAAGGGAGAGGCGTAAACCTTCCCCATAGCATCGGTGAAGCGAGAGCGCAGGCTTCATCGAGGTGACGCGGTTGGCACGATCCGTCCAGTCGGAACGGGGGTCTCTCGGTTCCGTCTTCAGAAGGGAAGGCCCTGCTGCCGGTCTGCGGGATTGACCAAAAAGCGCGTGCAGCATGCGATCGACCGCTGGATCGGGATGTGATCGGGGTGGACTGTCAAATCGCGGGAAGGAATATTTTCCGAGCACCTGTCGATTTCGTGGTGGTGCGGATTTTTGATCGGCCATGCTCAACTTTTCCCTTCTCCGAACATCGTGGGGAATTGTTGGTCCGCTAACCGGAAACATGATCCATGGCAAGAACAAAAGCGGAACATTACAGCAATCGCTTCGCCGACCTCTTCACCCGTACAGCGTCAGAACCTTCGGCACCCGCTTGGGCTTGTCGCCGTCGAGATGGGCCGCCACCGCCTCGATCGCGAGCTTGAGGTCTTTCTGAGTGTAAGGCTTGGCGATGCAGCCGACCGCGATCTCCCGCGCGTCGATCGGGCAGGTTGCGGTGACGAACAACAGCGGGATGCCGGCTGCCCGCGCCGTCAGCGCGACATCGCGCCCGTCGCTGCCGTTGAGCTTCACGTCGCATAATATGAGGTCGATGCCGCCTTCGGCGATCAGCGCCTGCGCCGCCGTCGCATTGTCGATCGTCGCGATCACCGTATAGCCATGGGTCGTCAGGAAATGTTCGTTGTCGAAAGCGACCAGCGGCTCGTCCTCGACGATCAGCAGCTTTTCGATCCTGCGCTCTCCTCGCCCGAACAGCATCGCCTCTCCCCATCCGCGCGGCCGGCACTTGACCGCGCCCCGCTTTGGCCCGACCACGATCGATATCTTGTTCGGAGACGCCCGTGGCCAAGCGCCTCACCCTCTACATATTGTTCGCGATGATCGCCGGTATCGCGGTGGGCATTACGCTCAACGCGATGATCGCCGATCCCGCTACCCTGACAAACGTCACGGGTTATATTTCGATCCTTACCGATGTGTTCCTGCGACTGATCAAGATGATCATTGCGCCGCTCGTATTCGCCACGCTGGTTTCGGGCATAGCGCATATGGGCGACACGGCCGCTCTCGGCCGCGTTGGCGCGCGCTCGATCGGCTGGTTCCTGGGCGCGAGCCTGTTGTCGCTGACGCTCGGGCTGATCATGGTCAACCTGCTGCAACCGGGCCTCGGCGCCGATCTGGTGCTGCCGCCGGCAAACGCCAGCGCCGGGCTCGCCCAGACCGATTTTTCGCTCAAGGATTTCGTCACCCATCTGGTGCCCAAAAGCTTCTTCGAGGCGATGGCGAACAATGAAATCCTGCAGATCGTGGTCTTCTCAGTCTTTACGGGCGTCGCCATCACCGCGATCGGCGAACGCGGTGCGCCGCTGCTGCGCGGGATCGAGGCGCTGGCGCAGGTGATGCTCCAGATCACCGACTATGTGATGCGCTTCGCCCCCTTCGCGGTGTTCGCGGCGGTCACCACCGCGCTCGCCGAACAGGGCCCGATGATCCTGATCAGCTTCGGTAAGTTCATGGGCAGCTTCTACCTGGCCATGATCACGCTGTGGATCATCCTGCTGGGCCTGTGCTTCCTGTTCGTCGGCGGGCGATCGAAGCTGCTGATCCGCTATATCCGCGAACCGATCCTGCTCGCTTTCAGCACGGCCTCGTCGGAGGCTGCGTTCCCGCGCACGCTGGAGGCGCTCGACCGCTTCGGCGTGCCGCGGCGGATTGCCAGCTTCGTGCTGCCGCTCGGCTATTCGTTCAATCTCGACGGGTCGATGATCTACTGCACCTTCGCGACGATGTTCATCGCCCAGGCTTATGGCATCGAACTCACGATCGGGCACCAGATCACCATGCTGCTGATCCTGATGGTGACGTCGAAAGGCATGGCCGGCGTACCGCGCGCCAGCCTTGTGGTGATCGCCTCGACGCTCGCCTTCTTCAACATTCCCGAAGGCGGGTTGCTGCTGATCCTGGCGGTCGATCACTTCCTCGACATGGGCCGCTCGGCCACCAACGTCGTGGGTAATGCGGTCGCCAGCGTTATCGTGGCGAAATGGGAAGGCGGACTCGACATGGTGGAGCCCGCCGAGATCGAACCGCCCCACGCACCCTGAACGGCGTGCTTTCAGATATCCTGCGTCAACCGGCCATATAGTTCGGGCCGCCTGTCGCGGAAGAAGCCGAAGGCTGCGCGATGCCGCTTGGCGAGATCGATGTCGAGCGTCGCCACCAACGCGCCGGTCTCCTCGCGGCCATATTCGGCAAGCAGGTCTCCGCGCTCGTCGCAGATGAAGCTGTGGCCGTAAAAGGTCTGTCCGTTCTCGGTGCCGATCCGGTTCGCGGCGACGATGGGCACGACGTTGGACACGGCATGGCCGATCATCGCGCGGCGCCACAGCCGGCTGGTATCGAGATCGGGATCATGCGGTTCGTTGCCGATCGCGGTCGGGTAGAACAGGACCTCGGCGCCCATCAGCATCATCGCGCGTGCGGTTTCCGGATACCATTGGTCCCAGCAGATGCCGATACCCAGCGTCGTGCCCTGCGCCGGCCACACCTTGAAGCCGCTATTGCCGGGGCGGAAATAGAATTTCTCCTCATAGCCCGGGCCATCGGGGATATGGCTCTTGCGATAGACACCCATGATCCGGCCATCAGGATCGATCATCGCCAGGCTGTTATAATGGTGCGGCCCATCGGCTTCGAAAAAGCTCGTCGGGATATGGATCTTCAGCTCCGCCGCCAGCGCCTGCATCGCGATGACGGATTTGTGCCCGGTGGTGGGCCGGGCGCGGGCGAACAGCCCTTCGTCCTCGACCTGGCAGAAATAATGGCCTTCGAACAGTTCGGGCGGCAGCACGACCTTCGCGCCGCGTTTCGCGGCATCGCGGACGAGCTTCGATACCTCGGCGATGTTCGCATCGATGTCGTCGCTCAAGGCGAGCTGCAGCGCGGCGACGGTGATCTCGGTCATCTCATTTCCTTACAAGCGGACGCCGAAGCGCGCCGCGATGACGACGGTCAGCAGATAGAGAAGCATCGTCAGGACGCAACCAGCGGCCAGCGAAAGCCAGAACGAACTGCCATGGCGGAGCATCCATGGCATCAGGAGGAACATCGGCATCGACGGCACTATGTACCAGAAAGTCGCCTTGGCCTGCTCGGCCAAGCGGGACGCGTCATGCGTGTCATGCCAAAGCCATATCATCGCGAACACCGAGATCAGGGGCAGCGAGGCTATCAGCGCGCCCGCTGCGGGATTCCGGCGGGCGACAAGCGCGACCGACGCTATGATCAGCCCCGACAGCGCTGCGCGGATCAGGAGGGTGGTCATGCCGCGGGGATTTGCTGGCTGATGCAATGGAAGCTGCCGCCGCCGGTCAGGATATGATCGGCGCGGAAGCCCACGACGCTGCGCGTCGGAAACAGCCCGGCGATGGCTTCGACCGCGGCATCGTCATTGGCGGCGCCATAGAGCGGCACGACGACCGTCGCATTGCCGATGTAGAAGTTCATGTAGGACGCCGGGATGATCTCGCCGTCGCGCTCGACCGCGCCAGGCGAGGGGATCGCGATCACCCGCAGTCCGAACGCCTCGGCGCGGGTCTTTGCATCGACATAGACGGCGGCATTGGGATCGTCGGCGCCGGCCGGCACGGGAATCGCGACGACGCCCTCGGCGACGAAGCGCGCAAGATTGTCGATATGGCCATCGGTATGGTCATTGGCGAGCCCGTCTCCCAGCCATAGCAGCCGGTCGACGCCGAGCCCTTCTGCAAGCCGCGTCTCGATCGCGGCCTTGTCGAGGCCGGGGTTGCGGTTCGGGTTGAGCAGGCACTGCTCGGTCGTCACGCCCAGGCCGCTGCCGTCGATATCGATCGCGCCACCTTCGAAGATCCAGTCGCCGCGGCGAAGTGCGTGGCCCGATCGCGCTGCGAGCCGGGCGCCGATGCTCTCGTCGCCGGCCAGCTGATATTTGCCCCCCCACCAGTTGAAGCCGAAATCGGTCGCGGCGCGTCCGCGCGGCCCGGTAACGATGATCGGCGCGGTATCGCGCAACCAGATATCGCCGAAAGGCTCGATGATCACATCGGCCGCTTCCCCGACCAGTTCTCGGGCGCGATCGGCCGACGCCGCGTCCGCGGCCACCAGGATGACCCGCTCGCCCCGCCCGCCGGCATGGACGGCGCGGGCAAACTCGATAACCTCGCCCCGCGCAGGCTCGAGATCGTCCTCCCAAAGTTCGGGATGGCTGGGGAAGCCGATCCAGACGGCTTCGTGCGGGGTCCATTCGGCGGGTTGGCGATAGTCGGTCATGCGCGCCAGATAGCTACCGCGCATGACGGATCAAAGGACGATTTGTCGCGAAGCCGCGATATCGCTGGCTGCCGGGGCGAAAACCGGCCTTTGCCGGGCGCCTCAAGGGTCGATGACCAATTCCCGTACTCCGAAAGTTCGGCTACGCCGTGGTCATGACGATGGATCTCCAGCAGGCGCTTGCGTCGCGTTCCGCGCAGTGGCTCGTGACCGGGGCGGCTGGTTTCATTGGGTCTCACCTCGTAGAAACCTTGCTCGGGGCCGGGCAGAAGGTGCGTGCGCTCGATAATTTCGCGACAGGGCATCGCAGCAACCTCCGAGATGTCCAAGACCGGGTCGGCGCAGCGGCATGGACCGATTTCGACTTCATCGAAGGCGACATTCGCGATCGCGCAACTTGCGCGCGCGCTGTCGACGGCGTCGATCATGTCCTCCACCAGGCGGCTCTCGGCTCGGTTCCGCGTTCGCTGGCGGATCCGCTGACCACGCACGACGTCAACGCCACCGGCTTCGTCAACATGCTCGATGCCGCGCGGCTCGGCGGGGTGAAGCGCTTCGTCTATGCCTCGTCGAGTTCGGTCTATGGCGACGAGCCGAACCTTCCCAAGGTGGAGGATCGGCTCGGGCGGGTGCTGTCACCCTATGCGCTGACCAAGCTCAACAACGAACTCCACGCCCAGGTCTATCGGCGGGCTTATGGATTCGGCTCGGTGGGCCTGCGCTATTTCAACGTCTTCGGGCCGCGGCAGGATCCGAATGGCGCCTATGCCGCGGTTATTCCCCGCTGGACCGCCGCGATGATCGCGGGCGACGATGTCGTCATCAACGGCGACGGGGAGACGAGCCGCGATTTCTGCTATGTCGCCAATGCGGTCCAGGCCAATGTGCGAAGCGCATTGTTCGGACCGGTCGGCGAAGCGGCGCTCCTGAACGTCGCGGTCGGAGAGCGGACCAGCCTCAACCAGTTGTTCGGATATTTGCGCGATGGGCTGGCCGAGCGCGGCGTGGGCTATGATCGCGCGCCGGTCCATGCGGCATTTCGGGCCGGCGATGTCCGGCATTCGCTGGCCGATACGAGTGCCGCCCGGGAAATGATCGGCTACCAGCCCAGCCATGGCATCGCCGAAGGTTTAGCCGAGGCATTGCCTTGGTATATGCAGACCGCCACAGTGGGCGCGCCATAGCCGGGCTTGGCGAGCGGGGGACGAAGGCTTGTGAGTAGCGAAGAGCGCGTAAAGGGCGGCAGCCGCGTTGCGGTAATTGGTCTGGGCTATGTCGGCCTGCCGTTGGCGGTGGCGCTGGCTCGCCATTTTTCCGCCGTCGGCATCGACATCGACGATGGTCGGGTCGGCGAATTGCGCAGCGGGCATGATCGCACCAATGAGTTGACCGGCGAACAGCTGGCGGCATCGTCGCTCGAACTGTCGACCGATATCGAGGCAGCGGCGGATGCGGACGTGTTCATCGTCACCGTGCCGACGCCCGTCGATCACGCCAACCGGCCCGATCTCGGCCCGGTGATGTCGGCGACGCGCAGCCTGTCGAAGGTGTTGAAGCCGGGCAGGGGCACGATCATCGTCTACGAGAGTACCGTCTATCCAGGCGTGACCGAGGATCTGTGCGGTCCGGAGATCGAGAAGCTGGCGGGGCTCAAGCGCGGTGTCGACTTCTTCCTCGGCTACAGCCCCGAGCGGATCAATCCCGGCGACCGCGAGCATACCGTCGATCGCATCACCAAGGTGGTCGCGGGCGAAAATCCGGAGGTGCTCGACAAGCTCTGCGCAATCTATGGGGCCGTGACCACCGGCGGCACCTTCCGCGCAGCGTCGATCAAGGTCGCCGAGGCGGCCAAGGTGATCGAGAATGCGCAGCGCGACATCAACATCGCCTTCGTCAACGAGATCACCCAGATCTTCGGCAAGATCGACATCTCGATCTGGGATGTGCTCGCCGCGGCCGGCACCAAGTGGAATTTCCTGCGCTTCGTGCCGGGGCTGGTCGGCGGGCACTGCATTGGCGTCGATCCTTATTATCTGAGCTATCTGGCGCAGCAGCTCGGCCATTATCCGCGTGTCATCCTTGCGGGCCGCGGCATCAACGACGGCATGGGCGCCTGGATAGCCGATCAGATCCACGAACGGATCGGCAACGGCTCACGGGTGCTAATGCTGGGCCTGACCTTCAAGGAGAATGTGCCCGACCTGCGCAACTCGCGGGTGATCGACGTGGTGCGCCGGTTGGAATGGCTGCGCCACGAGGTCGTGATCCACGACCCACTCGCCGATCCCGCCGAGGCCGAGCATGAATATGGCGTGACGCTCGCCGGCGATGCGCTGGATGGCCGCTACGATGTGGTTGTCGGGGCGGTATCGCACGCTGCCTATGCCGGCCTGCCGGCGGCGACGCTGGCCGGTCTCGTGAACGACGGCGGGCTGGTTGCGGATCTCAAGGGGATGTGGAGCGGCCTCGACCTTCCCGAGCCCGTGCGGCGCTGGTCGCTCTGATCTTGGCCCGCCGCGCCGAGCTTGGCCTAACTCTGCTGTTCGGGCTCGCCGCATTCCTGCTTGTTGTCGGTCCGGCGCCGCTCGATCCCACCAATATCGCCTGGCTGTCCGAGAGCGATGCCGCGACCAACTATCTGGGCTGGGCATTTTATCGGGCAGCCCCGTGGAGTTGGCCACCCGCCGCGAACCCGGCCTATGGGCTCGATATCGCTGGCAGCGTGATGATGGCGGATGCCAACCCGCTGCTGGCGATGCCGTTCAAGCTGCTATCGTCGCTGCTGCCGACGCCGTTCCAATATTTCGGATTGTGGCTGCTTGCCTGCTTTCTGCTTCAGGCGACGTTCGGTCACGCCATTGCCGCGCGGTTCAGCGGATATGTCGAACAAAGGCTTGCGGTTACTGTGCTTTTCCTGTTCGCTCCATGCTTCCTGATCCGCATCGCCACGCCGGCCATGTTTCATATGACATTGTGCGGGCAATGGCAGATACTGGCAGCATTGTGGCTTTATCTGTCGCCCGATTTACCGCGCCGCGCGGTGAAGTGGACAACGCTTCTCACCTTGTCGGTGCTGACCCATCCCTATCTGCTGGCGGCTGTGGCGCTGATCTGGCTGGCCGATCTTTTCCGCCTCCTGCTCGCGCGAGCCCGGCCAACGAACTGGGTCCTGATTGAAAGCGCGATAGCGTTGTTCGCTATGGTCGCCGCCGCGAAATTGTCCGGAGTCTTCTGGCTGGCACGGCCGGCGAATGCCGTTGCGCAGACAGCGACCGGGCGGCTCGACCTGAGGAGCTATGGGGAATGGGGCTTCGGCTATTACAAGGCCAATCTTCTCTCGCCGTTCGACCCCGAGAACTGGTCGTGGTTGCTGCCCGATTTGCCCTCCAATCCCGGCGAAATCGAAGGCTTTGCCTTTCTGGGCCTCGGCGTGCTGCTGCTGCTCGCCACGGCCATCCCCCTTGCGCGGCAGGCATGGCTTGAATCACGGAATGCCCGCGAGCATGTGCCGCTAGTTCTTGGCCTTGCTGGACTGATGCTGTTCGCGGTGACGCCGAATGTCGCGGTCGGCACGCACGTCTTGCATGTGCCGTGGCCGGCACCGCTGCTTGGCATCGGCAATCTGTTCCGCAGCAGCGGGCGTTTTGTCTGGCCGCTGGTTTATTGTGCCATGGCGGTCATCTGCTGGACAGTTGCGCGAGGCTTGGGCCGGCGCGCTGGTTCGGCGCTGCTTCTTGCCGCGGCGCTGCTTCAGATCGCCGATAGCAGCGCCGGCTGGCGCGCTTACGCCACGACCTTCGCGCGTCATGGCCGACATTGGCCCACTGCTCTTACCTCTTCATTCTGGCGCTCTGCAGGCCATCGCTACACATCGGTGAGGCTGATCGTCCCGCGCAACCGCTTTCCGGACTATCGCGAGGTTGATAACTGGGCGCTTGCGAACGGCATGACGACAGACCTTGTTTACCTGGCGCGCTATGACGCCGCGGCGCTGGAAGCGGTTACGCGCCAGCGAGTATCCGAATTGCGCCATGGCAGGCTCTCGCCCGACACTCTGTGGATCACCGACGGTGTCGCTGCCGATGCCCTTGCGCGGATGCCACGGCGGATCGGTGACCGGATAGGCATCATCGACGGCATCCCGATCTTTGCACCTGCATTCGGGGACGAAGCCAGCCTTCAGGACTGAGGCGCGCGCCCTGGGCGATGCCGTCCTCATGTTCTCGCTAAAGGCCCGATCACGTCGCGACAGTAACGACCGGCTACCGCAATTTCGCGGAGCGGGCGCCGCTGGTATTGTTGCAGGATTACGGACTACCCCGTGCGAGCGCTGGCCTCGTGATGTCCAGCGGCTATCC